>JAMOTN010000017.1 GCA_027062325.1 bacterium | reverse complement strand
CGCCTAGCTAAGACGCACACGTTTTACTACGTTGATTTGAGATTTTATCACATTCTTCATGCACAGGATTTGGCGCTTGTGTTGTATAAGATGTTTTATCCCGAAAAACTTTACGAAGAGGTGGCGATGAAGATTGGTCCATTTGAGATAAAGCTTGAAGAGAAGGTAAATGCGGTAGAGATAGCGAACTTTTTAAATGCGCTGTTTGATGAAATAACGGTGAATTTGAAGAAGGTGAAGAATCCTGTTTTAGTGGTTGATGAGCTGCAGGTGTTGAAAGAGCTGTATGTGAACGGCGAGAAGAAACTCATTGATCGCTTGATGGAGTTTTTCATCTCACTCACGAAGCACCAACATTTAGCGCACGTCATTGTCCTTACCTCAGACAGCACGTTTTATGCGGAGTTATACGAGGACAGCGGAATGCAAAAGCGAATGATTTACAAAATTTTGGATGAACTTGCGAAAGAAGAGGCGATGCAGCTTATTAAGTATTATCTTCAAAGAGATAATCTCCCCCTATCTGCCCGTGAGGTTTATCGCTACACGGGAGGGAATCCTGCGTTAATAGATGAAGTTTTGCTTCGCACTGCTATAGAAGGAGGGGATAAGAGGGCATTTAGGAGAATAATCCGGCTAATGATAGAGGATGAGAAGTGGAGAATAGAAAGAGTAGCAAAGAAGGCAAAACTTTCACTAAAGCCGATGGAATCTTATGACTACGAAGAAGGAATGGTGTTTGTAGAAGAAAATGTTTTATTTTTCAACGTTGATACAAAAAAATATGAGCCGCAGCACAGCATAATTGAATTAGTGTGGAATGAGTTGCTCGAAAAAAAGGGGGAGTGAATATGTTCTCAAGCCATCTTCCAACGACTCTGACAGAATTTTATGGTACTTTTATGCATGCTTTGATTGCGTTTTTTGCGATCATGAATCCAATTGGAAACTTACCCATATTTTTGAGTGTGACAGATGGCCATACTTCTGTCCAGCGGTATAGAATAGCTACAACTTCAGTACTAACAGCCTTTTTTATAGTGTTGGTTTTTGCGTTTACAGGACAGTTAATATTTAGAATGTTTTCTATAAACATTGATTCTTTTAGGGTAGCGGGTGGAATGATAGTTTTTTTTATAGCGTGGCATCTGCTTCATGGACGCCATTCTTCGCAGCATCATCCCGAGTATCTGCACGATCCTGAGAAGGAACCTGAAGATGATACAGATATAGCGATAACTCCCCTTGCAACTCCAATTTTGGCAGGGCCAGGGACCATCACCACAGCTTTGACATTGATAGGAAGAGAGCACAGCGTTGAGCGTGTTGCAGCTGTTCTTGCGGCTTTCTTACTGATTTGCTTGATTACATGGATAATGTTTGTATTGGCCGAGCGGGTTGTTGCATTTGTAGGGGAAAAGTTGATTAGAGTTGTAACGCGTTTGATGGGATTGATACTTGCAGTTATAGGTGTTCAGATGGTCATAGAAGGTTTAAAGGCGTTGTTGTTCTAATTTGTTAGTAAGCTTTGCTGTATTTTTGCTTTGCTATTTAACTTTGATAGTTGAACATTCCTGATTTCCAGTTTTGCTGTTGCTTTTTATGCGTTTTTGATTGTTGGCACTTTTTGCTCTGGCTATTTAAATTTTGAGGTGTTAGCATAATTGCTAATTGTTTTGTTGCGATTAATTGTTTGGCTTAGTAGCAATTTTTCTGTTTTTAATTCAATTCTACTCCCTATTTGTTCGAAAATAATAAAAAAGTGGTCTAGTCGAGTGGTTTAATCTGTATTCTCAACGGCATAAAATGAAAGCGATTTAAAGGGGGGAAAACTATGAAAACTCACTACTTGCAACCAGGTCCTGTCTATTCAGATGTTTATGAGTTGCCTGTTGACTTTGTGCATCATCGTCAGGAGGAGTTTTCGCGCCTTTACTCAGAGGTTAAAGGGAAGTTGTCTTCACATTATGCTTCTGATGATTGTAATTCTCCGCACGTTGCACTTTTTATGTCATCTGGTACTGGTGCAATTCAGGCTGTAGTTGATGCTGGTTTGCAGCTTGCTGGAGTAAGGGCAAGGCGTTATGGACGATTTAATGAGGAAAGGCGTTTTATGATTGGTGTTTGGGTGCGTGGGATATTTGGACAGAGGTTTGCTAATTTTATACGTGGGAAAGCGCGTCTGTTTCACTTGCCTGTTGAGGTTGTAATAGTAGATGAAAAATTGGATGATTCTCCAGATTATGAGGCTTTAGGAAGGGCATTTGAGGATTGTGAGTTGATATATGCTGTGGATGTTGAGACTTCTACTGGTAAAATGATGGATTTGGATCGGTTCCGTGATATGTTTTCAAGCAAGATATTGGTTATAGATGGAATAAGCTCACTTGGAATAGTTCCTAGATGTGTTAGAGACAACGAGGTATGGATTGGTGCTTCTCAAAAGGCGTTTGCTTCGCTTCCTGGAGTTGCATTTGTATTAGCAGGTAATAAGGCTTACAAGTTTTTATTCGAACCCATTGAAGAGCTAGCCCATGAGGTTTATGAGGTTGCTCTTGATTTGCCAGTTTCGTACTTTGACTTGAAAAGACACTTTGATACGGAAAGTACGATTTACACCTTCTCGTATCACGTGCTTTATACTTTTAACAAAGCGTTTGATGAAGTGCTGCGCGTTGGTGAAGAGAATAAATTAAGAGCGGCGCATCAGGTGAAGGAGTTGTATTCAGAGCACTTCAATATATTGCCTTCTGAGGACTCGGCTCCTCACGTTATGTTGATAGAGCTAGAGGAGGCAGAAAAAGTAAAAGCCCAGTTAGCAGAGAATGGATTTAAAGTTGCTTCTGGGCAGGCAAAACACAAGGGACGCTTTATAAGAGTTGGTTTGTTTAATGATTATCAGGTTGAAGCGGCTCGTGAAATGTTGGAGGTGCTGAAAAAGTTGGTGTGAATATTTGATTTGAGTATTTAGTTGATTATGTGAGGTTTAGTTGAAAGGCTAGGTTGTTAGATTTATGGAGGAGATTGTGGTGCAACTTGGATACTTTTATTACATTGGAAGTCCGCAAGCTATGATAGGGGTTTTGAATAAATTTAGGGATCAGGTGATAACTGCAGAAGAAGAAAGACTGCCCATAAATTTTTATCTTCTGATCAGAGAAGAAGATGGACTTGATGAGTTTTTAAGGCACCATGGATTTGATTCTGTTTTGACTTTAAAACGGGTTAAAGTTTTTAGAAGAAGAGAAAAATTTAATAAAATGTTGTTTTTTCACATTGAAGCTTTGAAAGTGCTTGAAGTTGCTTTTGCAGAGAATGAGGCGATTGTTTCACGTTGGTTTGGCTTTTCTCCATTTTTTTACAGAAGAATAAGTGAGATGAAGAGCAAATGGAAGAGAATTTTTATAACTGAACATCACGGAAATGAACTTGAAGAGTTAAAAAGAAGAAGTAAGTTAGCTTATTTTGTGGAGAAGTTTTCGGCTGATAGGTGCTGGAAGATGATTGATGGTTTCATAGCTGTTAGTGAGAGCATTGCAAAAATGCAGCTGGATAGAATGAACGATGAAAATAGAAGGCGGTTTTTTAAGCGCTATGTTGTGATACCAAATGGAATCAGGCCTGATTCTATGGATATTTGTGAGATTGCACGTTGGAAAAAATTGGAAAATGATATAACTGTCAATGTAGGGTTTGTTGGTGCCTATCCGAGTGAAAAGTTTGGTTTGGAACACTTAATATTGGCTTTTTTAAACTCAAATTATAATTTGGAGTTGAATATTGCTGGGGATGCTGAAAGTTGGTTAAAGTATTTTAAACGTTTAGCAGAGATGGGAATTTTTTTAATGAGTATCGAGCAAGAAGAGCCAGTGGTTCTCAAGTTTTCAAATGTGAGAAGAAGCAGAAATAAGCCAAATGTTAGAGTAATGCTTAATGGTTTTATATCACGCTCTAGTGCCTGTAAATTTTTTTCAAAAGTACATGTTGCTGCTGCTCCCTTAGGGGTTTATTCACATGCTATGCCGAGGATGTCTTCTCTAAAGGCTATTGAGTATGCAGCAAGGGGAGTGCCATTTTTCATGGTTGGTGAGGATGAGAATTTTATAGGGTGTAAATGGGTGTTGAGCTTTCGGGATCTTGGGAGACTAAGAGCAGATAGAGTTGTAGATTTTGTGAGAGAAGCTCATGAAAATTTGGATCGAGTCCAGCGTGAGTTGCGAACTTGGATTGAGAAAAATGTGAGTTGGCGGGTTAAGTTGCCAAAGTATATTGAATTTGCTAAAAAGTTAGTAGAAGAAACCTCTAGTTAAGTTTTGTTCAAGAAGGTGTTAGGATATGAGTTCGTCTTTGGAATTTAATCCTGTCAACTCAGTTTATCTGAATTTACCTAAATTTTCTGACTTTTTGAACGGAAACGTTAAGATTTGCATAGTTGGTTTGGGATACGTAGGATTGCCTTTGGCTGTAATGTTTGCCAGAAAATTCAAGATAATAGGGTTTGATGTTTCTGAGGAGCGGGTGAGAGAGCTTCAAAAGGGCTTTGATAAGAATAACGAGATAGACACTGTCAGTATTTTGAATCCAAATATAACCTATACATCAAGCTTAGCGGATACACGTGAGGCTGCACTTTATATTATCACTGTTCCTACACCCACAACAGCTTTTAAGATACCTGATCTTTCTTATCTACGTTCAGCAGCTGGAATGGTAGCGCAGGTTTTAAAAAAGGGAGATGGAGTGGTTATCGAATCAACAGTGTATCCGGGATGTACGGAGGAGTTTATAATACCAATACTTGAAGATAAGAGTGGTTTGAAGTGGGGACGTGATTTCTGGGTTGGTTATTCACCTGAGCGTATAAATCCGGGAGATAAGGAACATTATCCAGATAAGGTTGTAAAGGTTGTATCCGCGGATTCGCCAGCTACGTTGGATTTGTTGGCTTCTATTTATGGGGAAGTAATAGAAGCAGGGGTTCACAGGGCTTCTTCAATAAAGGTGGCAGAAGCGTGTAAGATTCTAGAAAATACACAAAGGGATGTAAACATTGCTTTGGTTAATGAGTTTGCCATGTTTTGTGAGAAAATGGACATAGATGTTCATGAGGTACTGAAAGCGGCCTCTACCAAGTGGAACTTCTTGAACTTTGAGCCGGGCTTGGTGGGTGGTCACTGTATACCAGAGGATCCTTACTACTTGATATACAAGGCTCAGAATGTTGGATTCTTTCCTCAGGTGGCTATTGCAGCTAGACGAGTCAACGAGGAGTTTCCAGGTTTTGTGGCTTCTAAGGTTGTGAAACTTCTTGTAAAGAGTAACTTAAATTTTACGACTGCTCGAGTTTTGGTTTTGGGAATAACTTTTAAGGCAAATGTTAACGATGTGAGAAATACCAAGGTTGTTGATTTAATTCATGAACTTGAAAATTATGGGTGTAATGTTGATGTTACTGATCCTTTGGCTATAGCTGAAGAGGTTAAAAGCTACTACGGTTTAGATTTGATAAGTTGGGATAATGTGAATGAGGAAAGGGTTGAGAAGTACGATGCGGTTGTGCTTGCTGTAAAGCACGATGCTTTTAGAAAGCTGGATAGAGGTTGGTTTGAGAAGGTTTTAAAAGAAGCTGGTGCCATTGTTGATATTAAAGGGGTTTTAACACGCGAGAAGATAAGAGAACTTTCTGATTCATTTAATTGCTGGAGATTTTGATTTGAGTTTTAGAAGCTTTTATAGTTGATGGAGTTTGTTTTTTTATTTTTCTTCTGAAGAAATGGGGGAAACTTTTGCTTTTGTTCTGAATTTAGGGGTGGATCCTCCAACGGCAGGAGCAGGGGTAGTTTCAGGATTTGCTTCTGGTTTTGATGTATATGTTCCTGTTTGGGGAGGGGTAGAAATTTTTTTAGAAGAAGTGGTTATAGCTGGGTTTAGTTGAGCAGAGGGTGAAGTTGATGTACTGGATTTTGGATTTGTAGCTGGTGGTTTAGAGGTGTTAGAAAGTGATGTTGTGGTTTTAGGTGCAGGGGATTTGTTTACAGGGTGAGATTTTGGTTTTTGGGAAACTGAGTTGGGAGAAGCTGGAGGAGTTGGGGGTGTAGGTGTTGAGTGAATTTGTTCTTGGGATCCAGCAGTAGTTGGAGCTATCTCAGTCTCTATCGGGGGAGTGGCCTCATTACTAGTTGATCCTTTATTCATCTCTTCAAACTGTTTTTGAAGGTATTTTGCTTGATGATAAAGCACTTTTCCAACGTTGATTCCGCCTTCGCTTCCCAACTCTTTCTCCATAGGTGGAAGTATGAATCCTCCAACTTTTACTTCGAGCGTGTTGCCAAAGTCGTCTGTGACGACAATGGACTCGCTAGTTATCTTCTTTATCTCACCGTGACCCCACAGCTTTTCTCCAACCCAAAATGGTGCGATTTCGCCTTCTTGTAGATTTTCAATGTAAACGAATGCAGGCTTAGTGCCAATCCACTCAATCGATACCACTTTGTAGGTAAAAGCTTGCAATAAAAATGCCATTGATAAAATTGCCGTTAAACACAAATACTTTGTGACTCTCCTCATAGCATCAGTTTTTCGGTTGGAAAAGGGTACTTTTTAATATCTTTATTGAGCTTCTCTGAAACTAGTAGTGATAAGAGTGCTGTAACCGTAGAGTTCGTATCTTTTTATAATGTTAATTACGCCTTCAGAGGTGTGTTTGAGCAGGCGCTTGGAAGCCCAATTTCTTATGGAAGTTGCAGAGACGTCAACGGCTTCTTTTATGAAATGGGTTTTTATTTTTTTAGAAAGCAACTTTATTTTTTCTGGATTATGAGAGCCGAATCTTTTGACTATCCATAAACTTTCGATGTTTTTTAGTAATTCCTTTGAGCGGTACCATTTGTCGAAGGAGATGGCGTTGTCTTCGCCTATTATAAGGTGGACTTTTTTTCCATAGTTTTTAAGAAGTTCAACAGTGTAAAATGTGTAGTTTGGAGATAAGTTTGTTATTGCTATTTTCTTTTCAATATCGGATACCCATATATTCTCTTCACCTTTCCACATCTCTTTGCACATTGCATAACGCAACTCAAACGGAACCATACCTGTTTGCTTGTAAAAATACCAACTGTTGGGAAGTTCCAAGTCTTTCTCTGTTTGGGCAAACTTGTGTGGAAGCCAAAATACGGGAGCTATAACAACAGGTAATCCTGCTTCGCGAACTTTTAACGAAACAAAAAAATGCCCCCAATGGGGAGGATTAAAACTCCCCCCAAAGAGGGCAATCTCATTAGGTAATTCCTGCACACCTTCGCTCAAGATAAAATTCGAATCTCTCATATCAAAAGTGAAGAATTTTCACCGACCTATTACCAAGTCTTTACCTCTTTAAAATTCTCCGACTTAAGTTCCTCAGCTGGAAAAACTCCAACAAATTTTTTGCCTCTCTTGTTGTAAAACTTAACGTATCCATCGCGTGCTGCAAATACTGTGAAATCACTTCCCATCTTACAACCAATTCCGGGCCAGATTTTACTTCCACGCTGACGAACAATTATATTTCCTGCCTTTACAAATTGCGCATCGAATCTCTTGACACCCAACCTTTTACCTATACTATCCCTACCGTTGGATGTACTTCCACCACCTTTTTTGTGTGCCATTACGACTCCCCCCTAACTTTCGTTTTTATTAAGGGCGTTTTACTTCTTTACTATATCCTTAATCCTGATTTCGGTATACCACTGTCTGTGGCCGTACTTTCTGCGATAATTTTTTTTGGGGCGATACTTCATCGCAATGATTTTCCTATCTTTGAGATGACGCACAACCTCGGCTTTCACTTCCCAGTTTGGCAACACAGGATTACCCGCTGCAATTTCTGAATCTGCGTTTACAAATACCACCTTCTCAATGGAGATGACATCTCCTGGATTTGCATCCAATTTTTCAACCCAAAGAGTGATACCGGGCTCAACCTTATACTGCTTACCACCGGTTTCTATTATTGCGTACATCGCCTATCCCTCCTTGCGATGTTTATTCGCGTTGCTAATACACATTCCCATAGATAATCACTTGCCATTATATTTTACATCAACCTGTCTCGTTTGTAAAATATAAATATGGGAGTAGGAAATAAGCAAAACAGTAATGTGTATGAGCCGGTAAGTTACGGTTTGAAAAGAAGTGTATTTGTTAAGTACCGTCCTGCTTTTTTGGTTGTTTCTGGTCCAAGTGGAACGGGAAAAAGTACATTGATTCATCATCTTCTTGGTAAATATGGAGGAAAGATTCACTTTTCAATATCTGCTACGACTAGAAAGCCACGTATAGGAGAAAAGGACGGAGTTGATTATTTCTTCTTGTCTCACGATGAATTTAAGAAGAAGATAGAGGAAGATGAATTTTTGGAGTGGCAGGAGGTTCACGGAAACTATTATGGAACGTTAAAATCTGAAGTCATTCCTTATCTTGAGGCAGGGATTGATGTGGTATTAGATATAGATGTAAAAGGTGGCTTTGTTATTAAGAAAAAGATTCCTCAAGCTGCTCTAGTGTTTGTAGCTCCTCCTTCAATTGATGAGTTAAAAAAGCGTCTTTTTAAGCGCTCAACAGATACACCGGAGATTATAGAAAAGCGCCTAAAAGTTGCCTCGTGGGAGTGCGAGCAGGGGAGAAATTACGATTACGTTGTGGTGAATGATGATCTTGATGAAGCGTGTAAATTGATAGAGGCAATTTATTTGGCAGAAAAATTAAAACTTAGATAATACTTGTAGTGGCATATTCGCAGCGGTTAGCAAATGAGGATAATATGAGGGGTAAAAATTTAATAGAGAGCTTAACGCTTGGGGTTACTGGAAGTAGTGCGTCGTACAAAGCTGCTAAATTGGTTTCTTTGTTGTCCCCATGGGCAAAGGTTAATGTGATACTTACTCCAGCTGCTGAAAAATTTGTGAAAAAACCACTGTTTTGGCGGCCAGGTGTTGAATGTTATACGGAAAGTGACTGGTGGCAGAGTAAATTTTTACACCTTGAACTTAAAAATGTTGATGCATTTGTAATAGCTCCTTGCACTGTTAATACTGCTATGAAACTCACCACTGGCATAGCTGATAATCTGCTTTTGGCAACTGCAGTGGCGTTTGCCGGTAAAATTGAAAAGCAAGAGATTTATAACCCAATATACTGTGCTTTGGCTGCTAATCCTAACATGTTAGAGGCTCCCATGGTTAAGAAGAGGTTGAAGTTGCAGGATGGGGTGGCTATTAAATTTATCGATAGTCTCACTGGAAAGCTTGCTTGTGGGGATGTTGGAAGGGGGAGAATGATAGAACCTGAAGAATTGGCACCGTTTTTGTTAATGAATGTTAATGTAAATTTTGGAAATTTGAAAGAGATAAAAAATTACAGAGTGATAGTGAGTGGTGGAGCGACCAAAGCTTACATTGACTCAGTTCGCTTTATAACCAATTCTGCCAGTGGAGAACTTGCACGATTGTTGGCGTTGGCTTTTGCTAAAGCTGGATTTGAGACAGTTTTAGTTACTACTAGTAGGCCTTTGGGGTTAGTGAAGAGCGTTTTAGTTGATACTGCAAAGGAAATGTTGAGTGTTGTAAAGAACGAGTGGTTGGGTGCTAGGAATAGTCAAAAAAATGTGATATACGTTTCTAGTGCAGCAATTTCAGATTTTACTCCTAAAAGGTATTCTAAAAAAATTAGAAAGAGTGAGGTTGAGTTTCCATTTAAGTTGGAGTTGTATCCTGAGGTTGATGTTTTGAAAGAATTGTTTTCTATTAAGGGGAAAAAAGATTTCATAGTGGGATTTTCACTTCTTGATTCAATAGATAGTGAGGCTTTGAATGTGGCAAAACAAAAGATGAGAAGTAAAGGAATGGATTTAGTTGTTGCCAATATTGTGTCTAATATGGGAGCTGGGGAGAAAAAGTCTTATGTGGCTAAACTGCTGTTTGCGGAGAATGAACTTGAGTTTTACGGTGAGAAGCTTGAATTTGCTCCGTTTTTGGTAAATTTACTCATTTCAAAACTTTTTTGTTAGTGCTAGGTGTGTGTGGGAAGTGGTTTTGTGAGAAAAGTTGCAGTAATACAACTTGCGCGTAGTTTTACCTATGCTACCTCTTATCCCGTGGGGACGGAAGTGGTGGTAGAGGTTGGTAGAAAATTTTACTATGGAGTTGTTTTAGAAGAGGATAAATTTACTACTTATAAATTAAAACCTGTTGTTGCTCAAATTGGAAAGATTCCACAAGAGTTAACAAAAGCTGTGATAAAGGCTGCTGGAATTTATAAGGTTGACCCTGCTGCAATTTTTAAAAAGTACTTATCGTTCAGATATGAAAATCTCCAAGTTATTGCAGATTCTTCTGCAGAAGTTGCTAATAGAAAAGGTGTTAGTTGTATATTTACGCGATTTGACAATATTCTAAAACGTTATAGAAAGCGTCCCGTTAAGTTTTCAACTGTGGTTAAAAATTTTGGAGATGAAGCGTATGAAGCATTGAGGTGTGGGATTTTAAAAGTGTTTAGAAATTCCATTTGGAAGGTGGCGAAGGAAGGAATATTGACCCAGATTGGATTTAAAGTGGGTGAGGTTGTTGATAAGTTGGCTCTTTTGAAAAAGGGAATTGGAAATTCTGGAGTTGATAGGTTGCTTAGTGTTGGTGAACTCGTAGAAGTGGGAGACTCGTTTGATAAGGTGGAGCAAAATATTGCTTCGGACCTTCCCCAAAAGTCTTTGTTAAATGAGTTGCCTTATAAAAGTATTTTAGATATGCAAACGGGAAGTGGTAAGACTACATTGCTTTTGAAATTGGCAGAAGAGTGTGTGATTAAGAATAAGCAAGCACTTATTCTTCAACCGACCAGTTTTCTTGTTGAGAATACTTGTGCTAGAGCTGCCTCTATGGGGATAAAGGTGTTTAAATTTCACTATCTTTTGAGCGCAGAAGAGAAACGGGCGGTTTTCGAAGCTGTTGAGAAGAAAAAAAATTGTATCGTTGTGGGGACAAGAAGTGCTTTGTTCTTGCCTTTTGAAAATCTTGGGTTAATTGGCATTGATGAAGAGGGAGAAGCTGGTTATTTTTCTGAGAATCCTCATACTGATGCTGCTTATATTGCTGGGCTGCTTGCAAGGGAACATAATGCAAAGTTTTTGCTTTCCTCAGCTACACCGCGCCCAGAAGTTTGGTTGGGCTTAAGGGAATATAGCTTGGGTGAAGAAGTATTGAGTTTAGTTGGGACTGAGAGTTTAAAAAAACATCCTGTGGTTGAGATTGTGCGTTTTACTCCTACTGCAACTGCTAATATTTCGGACCAAATGAAGAATGAGCTGCGGCAAGTTGTTAGGGAAGGAAAGCGGGCTATAATTCTGCACAACCGACGTGGATGGTGGTTCAGGGTAGTGTGTCCCAAATGTGGAGCGACTCCTGTTTGTCCTATTTGCAAAGCACGTTTAGTTTTTTATAGGCCAAATAGATTTATGTGTCATTTTTGTGGTTATACTGCTACTTCTGATATGAAATGTTCGAAGTGTTATTCAAAATTGGATGTTGTAAAAGCAGGAGTTGATAGGATAGAGAGGGAATTGAGAGCCATATTTGGAGAGAATGTGTTCAAGGTGGATAGTGGAGTTAGAAGAGTTGGAGAATTTGAAAAGATATTAGATGAGTTTTCGAGGAGTGATGGAAGCTGCCTTGTCGGAACTCAAATTGTGAGCAGAGGTATGAATGTGAGAAATGTAGCCTTTGTGGGGATAATTGATTTTGAGGACATTTTAGTAGGGGGATTGGATAGTTATTGGCAGGCATTTTCTATATTGAAACAGCTTGTTGGAAGAGGTGGAAGGTTTGGTGAAGATTACAAAGTTTTAATTCAAACGAGTGGAAGAGTTGAGGTGCCTGAAAAATTACTGAATATGGCTCTTTCTGAATTTATGGAGAGAGAGATAGCGAGAAGAAGGAGTGTAAAAGTGTCTCCTGAGTATTTAACAGTTAGGTTTACTGTTGATAAAAGTGTGGCAGATGAGTTTTATGTCAAAGTTAGAGAGTTTTCAGTAAATAATTTTGGTTTGAGAAGGGCTTATCCACCGGTTCAACAAGGATTAGAGGTTATGAGTTTTACGGCTTCTTTTGAAAGTGATAAGTGGAAGGATTTAGAATTACCGGATGGTGTGTGGATTGATGAGCTTAAATTTTCTCATAGAGAGTGGAAAGAGCTTTGATAAGGTGTAGTGTTGCCGATAAATTTTTGGGGGACTAGCTTTGGGGGGATGGAGATGATATGGCTTACTCGAGTAAACGGGACTAAGTTAATGATAAACGTTTCCCTTATAAAGTATGTTGAGGCTGTTCCCGATACTGTTGTTACTCTTGTTGACGGTTCTAAAATAAGAGTTAAGGAGGCACCTGAAGAGATTGCGGAAATGATAACCACTTGGTATGCTAAGGTTTTTATGTCAAAGGGTATGTTGTGGAAGGATTGTGAACGTGAAAAATTTGAAAAAGAGGGTTTGCTTGTGGAAGAGATAGAGTGATGCTTGAAGTTGGTTAGTTGTTGAAAGGAATAAAAATGTGAATAAAGGAGGGAGATAGATTGGAAATAGCTAGTGTTGCAGGGATTGGAGTAGCTACAGTAGCAATTTTGATGGGAATGGCTGGTAACCTTGGGGCATTTATTGACATTCCATCTTTCCTCATTACGGTTGTTGGGAGTTTGGGAGTTACGTTTGCAAGCTTTGTTATGGAGGATTTTAAAAAACTTCCCAAAGTAATTGGAAAGGCTTTTAAAAAGCCGGAAGATGATCCACTTGAAGTTATGAATGTCATATTGGAGTTAGCAAACAAGGCTAGGAAAGAGGGAATGATGGCTTTGGAAAGTGAGATTCCAAATATAAAGGATCCTCTAATTAAACGTGGTGTTGAAACAATGATGATGGGTGTTGACGTTGATGTATTAAAAGAGGTTCTTGAGACTGAAGTGGAGCAGATGGAAGAGCGTCACAAAGCTGGTAAAAAGATGCTTGATCAGTGGGCTTACTTTGGACCGGCATTTGGAATGATTGGAACATTGGTTGGTCTGATCATCATGCTTGGGCAGTTGTCGGATCCATCATCGTTGGGACCTGCAATGGCGGTTGCAATGATTACAACTTTGTATGGAGCTATAATTGCCAACGTGTTTGCAGGACCTATTGCAGCTAAGCTTGAGGAGCTTTCAAAAAAAGAGATAACGTGTAAAAACATGATTGTAATAGGATTAGTGTCGCTGGCTTCTGGAGAAAGTCCTGCTGCTATAGAGTCCAAGTTGAAACCGTACCTTGATCCAGAGGTACGTGCAACCTTAGAGGAAGGGCAGGAGGAGTAGTATGGCGGATAAGAAGTGTAAGTGTGATGAGGGTGGCGGAGAAGGCGCTCCAGCTTGGATGTCAACTTTTGCAGACATGATGACGTTGATTTTGTGTTTCTTCGTTCTACTGTTTGCATTTTCAAATATAGCAAGTGATAAGTTTATGAAATTGATAGCCTCTTTCCAAGGAGCTTTTGGTTTGTTTGGTGGTACGTCAGTTGCTCCTCCAGGGGCTGGAGCATTTGCTAAGAGAAGAAAAGCAGAGACTCGTCGTGATTATGGAAGGATGATGGAGGAGGATATAAAAAATCCTGAAGATAAGAAAAGGGTTAAAAAGAAGCGTCCCAATGTTGTTGGAATTGTTACGGAGGAGGAACCTGATATAAAGCAGGAGATAATAAAGAAGCTAGCGTTTTTCAAATACAAGAAAAAAGGGCAGCGTGGAGAAAGTTCATCGCGCAGTAAAATTGAGGAGGTTTTGAAGTTCAGAGCACAAGTGGGGGAAGGTGGTCATCAGGGAGAGGTACAGACCGAAAGTGAGTTGAAATGGCTTGCTTCTGTTCAGAAAATGGAACAGCATGAAGAGTTTGAAGTTAGAAGGGTAAAAAGAGAAAGGGAAGAGATGCAAGTTTCGGAGGGAGAAGAAGGGGTTGCTCGAGAGCATAAGCAGATTGTCTTGACAGAGAGCGAATATGAAAAGTTAAAGAAGGCTGCAGCTGAGCGCGAAAAGCTCAAAAAAAAGTTGGAAGAAATGCTTAAAAATGAAGGTTTAAAAGTTCCAAAGGATGTTGAGGTGAAGATTGTAAAGTATAAAGAAGGAGAACAGAAAGGGATTCTGATTCGTTTTAAAAATAGGGTGCTTTTTGATTCGGGTAGCGCCACTTTAAAGCCTATGGCAAAGAAAATTTTGAAAGCAGTTGCTCAGGCTATTGAAAAGTTGCCTTGTACTATCCGCGTTGAGGGACACACTGACAATGTTCCAATCTCTCCGCGACTTAGGAAAAAGTATCCGACTAACTGGGAGTTGTCTGTTGCAAGGGCTACAAGCGTTTTGAGGTATATGCTATCTGTATCAAAAATTGATCCTCGCCGTATGTCAGCGGCAGGATACGGTAAATGGCATCCTATTGCAAGCAACGATACTCCAGAAGGAAGGGCTAAAAATAGACGAGTTGATATATACCTGATATTTGGTAAAAACGTTCCCGGAGTTAGTGTTAATACTGAAAAAAAATCTAAAGTTAAAAATTCTAAGTTAAAACACAAAGTTTCTCCTCCTAAGAAGGAGTGAACTAATAGTAATTTTAGTGGAGTAATAAATATTAACTATTTTGCCGATTTTAATTGATAAGGAGGGGTCGTTATGCCTGAAGAGGAGAAACAGCAGCAAGAGCAGGAGAGTGGTGGTGGGCTAAAAAAGATCCTGATATTGTTAATAGGTGTACTTACACTGGTGTTTATAACAGCAGTGGTGTCGATTAAGGTTTATCAGACTATGCAGGAGAAAGCGAATATGCTTGAAGAGGCCAAGAAGAGAGGTGAAGATGTAAGTGTTGCTAAGTTTGACTTCTCAAAGGAGTTCTTGGTACCTGTTGCAACTCAAGGAATGATAGCAAAGTTCAGTTTACAGTTTGAGGTTAACGATCCGTATCTTGTTCAGTACTTTACTGATAACGAAGCACGTTTCAGAGACATGGTTCAGAGAGTCATCGCTTCTTATGATGGGGATAGAATAAAAAAAGATTTTGCGTCAGGAAAACTTCAGGAAACGATAAAAAAGGTTATAAATAGTTACTTAAAAAAGCATGTTCCTCCTGATAGAGGGTTTTTGGGGTTAGGAAAACCTAAGTATAGAAAAGTGGTGAAGGTTAACTTCTTTGACTTCCTTGTAACGTTTGCATAGTGATGAGCAGCCATTTTTAGCTCAGTCTTTTAAAGGGAGGTAAATATGGACGAAGAACTCCAAAAAATTCTGGGGCAAGAAGACATAGATAAGCTTATAGAAGCTGCTGCTAAAGGAGAAATTGACTTATCTGAAGTTGAGGAAAAAAAAGAGGAAAAACCTGCTGCCCCAATTTTTGATGAAGAAGAGCTAAAAATAATTTTTCAACATAAGCGTCCAGAAGGGAAAAAGCCGAAGATAAAACCGTATGATTTTAAAAGACCTGATAAATTTGCAAAAGAACACTTAAGGACTCTTAGAAAAATTCACGAAAACTTTGCACGTACACTTTCTACCAGTCTTTCAACAATTTTGAGAACTGTGGTTAAGATTTCGGTTGCAAGTGTTGAGCAGATGACTTTTGGAGAGTTTTTAAATACGGTGCCGTCGCCAACATTGCTGGTCATACATACTGTTGGAGGTATGCTTTCTGGAAGCGCTATTCTTCAAATATCTCTGGAGATAACGTTTGCTGTCATGGACAGATTGCTGGGAGGACCGGGAACTGTTCTAGTGGAAAAGAGGCCTCTTACTTCACTTGAGGAACCTGTAGCCAAAAGAATAGCCAAAATTTTCTTTGAACATCTTAAAGAGGCATGGAGCGGTGTAGTTAAGATATCACCGCAAATAGATACTTTGGAATACAATCCACAGTTTGCCCACATAATTCCAGCAAATGATATGGTTTTGGTTGTGTCGTTTGCTGCTAAAATGCTTGATATAGAGGGATTGTTTTCAATATGTATTCCTCACATAGTTTTAGAGCCCATAATGGATAAGCTCTCTGCCCAATATTTCTACTCTTCTACAGCACAGGCAATGTCGATTCAGGACTTGCAGGCTTTAGAGAGTTACACTTTGGATACAATGGTTGAAATAAGGGCAATTTTAGGGGAAAGCTATCCGACTTTGAAAGAGGTTTTGATGTTGAAAGAGGGGGACGTAATAGTTTTGAAAAGACGTGTGGGAGAAGATATTGATGTGGAAATTAATGGTGTCAAGAAAATGAAGGCGGCTATTGGAAAAGTTGGTAAATTTTATGGAATTAAGATTACATCTTTGCCGAAGAGATTGATAGAGGAGGTAAGTGAGGGAGGAGTTTAGAGAAGAGTTTGGGTTGTTTGAATATATAAATTTTCAGTGAGGGGATAGAGATGGATATAGGAGCTCTGCAAAAGCTTTCAGATGATTACATGTTTGTTGGGAAAACCTTTGAGGGAGCATTTGATGCACTGGCTGAAGTAGTTAATCATCCTGAATTTGAATTTACAGGCTTAGAAACTGCAATGGCTCAGGATTTTTCACAACTTGCTTCAGCTGTTGGAGAAGAGTCGGAGTATGTTGTAGTTAAAGCTAAGTTTTCTAAAGGTCCAAATGGATTTATATACTTTGCATTTCCTAAAAGTGCTGCTAAAGTTTTGGTGGACATTTTGCTGGGTGGAGATGGAGATACTCCCATTGAAGTATTTGAAGATATTCACTACAACTCTTTCAGAGAAGTTATAAAGAGATGGGCTTCAGGTTGGTTGAATGATGCGCTTGCTCAAGTGTTTGGAAACTTTGTAGAGATAAGCCCAATTGAAGTTAAAGATATATCCATACGAGAAGGAAGTGAGTTAGAATTAGAGATCCCCTCATCTATTGTTGTTGTTAAGTACAGTTATAAAATCAACGAAAAAATTTCAAGTTACATTCTTATACTTATACCTGTAGAGGTAGCTGATCAAATAAGAACGGGAACTACTACTGGTAGTGCTGCAGATGCTGGAATTGAAGAGACTCAGGTTGGAGAGCAGACAGGAGGAAGTGATATGGCTTCACAGGATGAGATAGATAAGTTGCTATCGGGGGTTGGTGGCGATACCTCCTCAGGAGGTGATTCTGGAGGTTCAGCTGGAGACACAAGTACTTCTTCTGGAGACGCGAGTTCCAGTGGTTCGGATTTGCAGGCTGAAATTGAAAGTTTACTTCAAGATGTCCTTGGAGACGGTGGAGGAGCGGCTGCTTCTACCTCTACTTCAGCTTCCACCCCTACAAGTTCTGTTCGGTCAACTACTGGAGCAGCAGGCGGTGCTTCTGAATCAGCTATATCTCGTTCAGCAGATCCCATGGTTGTTACTGGTGGTAATAAGATAGCTTCGACTGAGGTTGCAAAAGCTGACTTTGCGGAGCTTGATAGGGGAGAAGTTGTAAAAGTTCCTGCAAATCTTGAAATACTTTTAGATGTTCCATTAGAACTAAAAGTTGAAATAGGTAGGGCTCGCTTGAGAATAAGAGATATACTTGAGATGAGTGTTGGTAGCATAGTTGAGTTGGATAAACTTGCAGGAGAAAGTGTTGATATATACGTTAACGACAAATTGATAGCTAAGGGAGAGGTTGTTGTCATAGATGAGAACTTTGGTGTCAGAATTACAAACATTGTGAGTCAGGAGGAAAGATTAAAAGCTATATAAAGGGTAGGCGGTGTAATTGGAAAAGGGAAGGTTTAGAAGTGGTGTGGTTTTTTTGGAAAGTACTGTAAATTCATCAGTACGTGCAAGTGTTAACTCTGTTAAAAACCGGTTGAGAAAGTTGTTTGATAAGAATGGTTTTAGGTATGGTCCTCCTTACGGGATAGTGGTTGTTTTATCTGGTGGAGTTGAAAAGAGACTAGAAGAGTTAAGTGGAGAGTTTGATGAAAGGGTTATATTCTTGTGTCCTCTTGTAAACAACTCAGTGGCTGCGGTTCTGGAAAGTAGAGTTTTAAGAGAATATGATATTTTAATTCCGCCTTCAATGTTTAGATCTTTTACTCAAGTGTTAGAGTTTTTTTCTTTACGTAAAAGGGTAAAAAGGTTTGAATGGGCTTTTTGGCTTGGTGGTTCTGAAAAAGTTCCCCAAGGAGTGTTAGAGGTTATGAATGTTGAGGTTGAAGAGGAAAAAATAGAAGAGATTTGGAAAAGATTTGGTAACGCAAAAGAGGAGGTTGATGTTGTATTTAAAGCTTATCCTACGGTGGAAGAAGATGAGTTGTATGCCTCTGTCAGACTGTATAATTCTTTAAAAGAATGGTTTGAGAAGTACGACCTTGTAACTGCAAATTGTTTTAAGTTTTTGGATAGAGGAGTAACCGCTTGTTTTTCTGCCTTTTTGGCAGAGAAGTTTGTCTGCGAAGGAGATTTACAGGTAGCTGTAAATTGGTTAATTGTGGAAAATTTTGGATATAAGCCATTCATGGCAAACCTTACTGATTTTGATGGGGAGAGTGCCAGCTTTGCTCATTGTACCGTACCAAAGTCTATAGTAGACAACGTTGTGTTGACAACTCATTATGAAAGCGGTAAATCGGTTGGGATAAAAGGGGAGCTAAAGGGAGAAGATTTTGTAGTGTTTAGAATTGAATTTATAAACAGAAAAGTTCTTCTTAGAAAGGCTAAGAAGATAGAGAAAAACTGGCAGTCAAATGCGTGTCGCACCCAAATTCATTTGGCGTTTGACAAAACTTTTAAACCTCTTAACTGCAGTCACTACTTGATCATACCCTGCTTTAGCTCCGACAAGTGCAGCTATCTTTATTCTCAACTGAAGTTGGCAATTGATATTCTATCATTTATGACTGGTGAAAAATACGATATGGTGTGATGGTGGTAATTCTACTGGAGTAACTGTTTTGTGCAGATTTTAATCTACCTTTATCTTTCCCTCTTTGATCAACTTTTCTCTTACCTTACCCCAAATTCCTTCTCTCTTATACAACTCTCTCAACTCTTCTATATCCGGAAAACTTATAGCCCTACCTGCACAAAGATTTGCACAGGTTGTACATCCAACCACACATGCATTTGGATGCGCAACTTTTGGTCCCTCTTTTGTCCATTCAAATACATTTTTGTTGCAGTTCATACACATTCCGCATTTTACACATTTAGAAAGATCTACTGTCGGATGCCATTTGATTTTCTCGCGGGGATAGCCTTCAACCCATCCCATAAGAAACCCTCCTTCTGTATGAGTTTGAGTACTTTAAGTAGTTTTTAGCTTGTGGATTTTCGCCTTCAATTTTAAGTTTAATATTTAAATAAAAATATGTCAATATTGTTATATAAATATCCACAAATAACTAACCCAAACGTTGCCTTTTCAATTTGTTAAAATTCCATTGTAAGAGGGGGAGAAGGATGAGTTTGATAGAAGAAATAATAGAAAGGCTTGACTTTGTTGATCTTGTATCAAGTTACGTTAATTTGAAGAAGGTTGGGGAACAATACAGGGGGCTATGCCCGTTTCATCAGGAAAAGACTCCTTCTTTTTACGTCCATCCAACTAAAAAAGTGTTTTACTGTTTTGGTTGCAAAGTGGGAGGTGGCCCTGTTAGATTTATTGAACTTATAGAGAATTTATCACGAGAGGATGCCGTAAAATTTTTAGCAGAGAAGGTTGGAATTGAACTTAGAAATTACAAACCCGGAAGGTATAGCTATTATTGGCGTTTAATGGAGTTTGCATTGGAATTTTATCAACAGGCATTAAGAAATAGTTCTGAGGTTAAGGAGTACCTAAAAAAGAGGAAGATAAGTAGCAAATTCGTTCTAAAATACCGGTTGGGATATTCTCCTTCGCCTACTGCTCTTGTGGAGGCATTAAAGGGTAAATTTTCTTTAGAAGCTGCATTAAAAGTTGGATTAGTGATCCAAAAGGGAAGACTTTATTATGATCGCTTTCACGGGAGATTGATTTTTCCGATATTTTCGGTGTCTGGAAAGGTAATAGCTTTTGGGGGAAGGGTAATAGGAGATGGTGAGCCAAAGTACCTCAATTCACCTGCAACGGAAATATACGATAAATCCAAGGAGTTATACGGTTTATATCATGCCAAGAATTCCATAGCTCAAAGTGGATTTGTGATAGTTACGGAAGGATACATAGATGTAATAAAAGCTGCAGAAGCAGGATTCGATAATACGGTTGCCCCGCTGGGAACAGCTTTCACTTCTTATCACGCCCAGCGATTAGCTAAGTTAACGGAAAAGGTTTTATTAGCTTTTGACTCTGATAGTGCAGGAAAAGTTGCAACTATGAAGGCAATAGATATTTTGTTGGATGCGGGAATAAGGGATATAAGAGTTGTGAGACTTCCTGAAAAGGATATTGCGGATACTGTTGACAATATAGGAGCTGATGAATTTGTAGAGCGTGTAAAAGTTGCAATTCCTCACGTTGAATGGAAGATGAATTACATAGCAGAAAATGGCATAGATTATGAACGTGCCAAACTCATGTTTAAAAAAGAGGTTGCCTCCCTTGATGCAAAATTGTGGCATGAAATAGAGGAGATGTTGGCTTGGCATTTTTCTTTACCTGTGAATTTAGTTGAGTATGATTTGCGAAAGTTAAAAGAGGAGAGTTTAAAAAATGTAGCTTTAGGACAAAGAAGTGGTAGTGTTGATGTTGAGATGGAGGCTTTAAAGCTTTACATGTTAAATTCGGAGATGTTTGAAAGAGTTGGGTTTAGAGAGGAGTTTTTGAGTGAAAATGGTAAAAGAATGTTGGAAGCCTTAAAAAAAGGAGATAAGGATGTGGTAGCTCAGATTGCATTTTTATTTCCTGAGTATGATTCATTTTCTTTTGCTGAGATGGTAAACGTAATGAATACGTGTATTGGTATTTTGAAAAAAAGATACTCAGAAAGAGTAAAACGTCAGATTTTAAGTGAGATAAAAGCAGCACAAAGAGAGGGAGATTTTGAAAGGATCAAATTTTTGCAACGTGAATTGAAGCGGGTTATGCAGGAGTTAAGAGGTTAAAGGAATTTTATTGCTTCAAGAGTGTGATTTAATGTGATTTTGTGTTTGAAATGTGGGGATTAATTCGAGGTGGCTTGAATGTACGATTGGTTTATTGAAAGTTTAAGGTATGGTTTTTGGAGTATAATTGCTTTACTTGTTGCTCCTTTTTTTGTTGTTCTACCAAAGTGGGCTAGAATTAGTTTATTGGGGATTGCATTTTTAATGAGTGTTGTGACAGCGTTTTTTAGAGCAAATGAAAATTCTTTAGAGATTGCATTTTGGATAGATGTGTGGGTTGTTGTAGCTATTGGAAGTGGAATTATATTTTGGTTGGAGATTTTGAGAAGAGAGTTTGGAAGTGTATCTCGTGTTTTTGAAAAATTAAGTTGGAATTTTGAGGTTTACAAGTTGTTTTGGAAAAATTATCATCGCTTGTTTTTAAAGGTTATGACTTTGAATTTTTTGTTCAATCCGTACGAATTTTTAGTAAACGGTTTGATGTCTCCGCAATTTGCAGTTCAACTACACAAGGTGCTAATATTGGGAGATCTTGGACACACGATATTTTACGGAACTTTAGGATTTATAATTGGAGTTTTGACTTTAGTCATCTAATTTTTGTGATATAAATTGCTTCCTACCGTAAGTGATATATGAGCTGTTAATTCAACTTGTTTAGTAATCGGGTTAATTTTCGATTATCCAGTGATGTATTTTTTGATCTCTACAATTTCCTCTATTGCTTTAGGCATATTTTTCAAAAATTCGGCTGAGTTTTTAGATGTATTTTCAATGCGTTCAAGAATGCTTTCCATATTTGTGTAAGAAGTTGTTGAGACGTTTTCAATTTGAGCAGAGATCTGTTGAACTTCTTCAAGAAGAGAAGATATATTTAACATCATAGCTGATACGTTTTCAACATTTTCCTGCACAGTTTTGGTATTGTTTTTCAAAATTTGCAATGTTTGATTGGTTTGATCGGCGTTCTCTTTAAAAATCTCTACCTTTTCCATCAAGTTTGCAAGCGTTGACTTAATCCAATCCACATTGCGGCGTGTTTCATCTGCAAGGTTTTTTACCTCGGATGCAACAACTGCAAAGCCAGCACCATCTTTGCCAACGCGAGCTGCTTCGATAGATGCATTTAGTGCCAATAGATTCGTCTTTTCAGCTATTTTGAAAACGAGTGCAGTTATGTTCATTATTTCTCTTATCTTAATTTCCAAGTTTTCAAATGTTTCAAGTAAGAGTTTTTGTTTGTCCTCCATGTCTTGGAAATTAGCGACATAGGATTTTACTATATTCTTTGTATTTTCAACACCTTCTGTTAATGCTGCCATTTCAGATAGCATGTGTTTAATTTGTTGAGTAGTCTCTTGAATTGGTTGAAAAAGTGTTATGAGATCGGTCTTAATCTTATCAAGATATTGTAGATTTCCTTTTGTTTCACTTTCTACTTTTGAAAGATTGCCTCTCAAGTTTTCAAAAAATGATGCGCTGTGTTCAGCTTTTGTAGCGATGCGTTTAAGGAGATTGTAAGAAGATATAACACCTGCTATCAAAAAAGAGGATAATATGAATATGATTACAAATGATGTAATAAAAGGTGCTAAAATGGATTTTTCATAGGATAAAAGTTCATCCTTTCCATTAGCTATGATTATGTATCCTATCAGGGAACCTGAGGATTCTTTAATTGGCAGTTTTGTAATTATATGCTTTTTTATATTTATAAAGTTGCTGTTCATAATGGAATTTAAAATTTTAACAGCGTCGTTAGAAGAAAAGATTTCTTTCATAAGTTTCGATTTTGTAAATACTAAAAAGTTATTGCTATTTATGGCTTTATCAAGGGCAAATTCCATAATTTTTGAAAATTTGGAATCGACGAGAATTGCAATGGCGTATTCTTCATTAAGTTTCATTAAATCTTCAACGGATTGTATGGTTTCGACGCTTCCAACGTATTTTCCTTCATAAAATATTGGTGCGAATCCTCTTAGTGAAAGACCAACTTTGCCAATTTCAAAGGCTGCAAAGGGTTTTTTTATCTTTTTTAATTTGACCAGACTATGACGAAAGTAGGCTAGATTATCCCCCCATTTTTGGGGATTCCAATTTCTAAGCAAGGATTTTAAGTCAGCAGTATGAAAATGGATTTTCAAGTTGTTAAATTTGTCATTGAAGTTGATTGTTCTTAAATAATAATTAGCAATTTCAATTAATTTATCGTGTACTTTTTTCTTTGCGGCTAAAGAATTAGAGTAATAAGCTTGGGCGACAAGTTCTTGTATTTTTTGGTCTCTAGCTATCATTGAGGCTATGAGTTTTAGCTTATAGGAAGTTGCAGTAATTGCAGAGCTGATTTTGAGTTGCATTTTTGTGGCTAATTGAGTTGCAAGCGTTTCATGCAAGTGGAAATAACTTATGATAGAACCTACAATGAAAATTAAGAAAGTAAGTATTAGTGGTAAAAAAATGAAGTATTTGAAACGCGTTAGAAGGGATGTCATAACTATCACTCCTGCTTTTAAAAGTTTTATAAAGTTTGATTAAGTGCTTGCTTTATTAATTATTTTAACAAGATTAAACTTCGATAACAACGAAATATAATTATAGTAATAATGATAAAGTAGTTTAAAAGGTGCAGTTTTCTAGGATTTCTACAGTTAGTTTATTCGATAAAGATTTTACAATTGCAATATCTAAGCGTTTAGTATGTCTTATAAATTTTTCTTGATTTAATGAACAAAAAATATGCATTGCTTTCAAGAGTGAATTCAATTTTTTACGTGTAATGTTCCACTCATTAGTTTTTCTAACCTCTATAAATACGAGAAGTGGAAAACCAAACTCGTCAACACCTTCAAAAATTAAATCAATTTCATAACGTTTATAACGCCATCGCTGAAACAGCAGTTTAAAACCTAACTTAATGTAAATATTCTTGACTAAATTTTCAGCGGCCAGACCACTAACAAATCTCTTTACATAGTAGGCGGATTTTCTCTTGTTTGTCCTCCGATGCAAAAATTTCTGATCCAACGACAAATACATCAACTCCGAGCTGCTTTAACATTCCAATATTTGAGAGCTTGACTCCACCATCAACTTGAAGTTTGCATTCCCACTTGTCGCAAAGCTTTCTTGCGCGAGTTATCTTCTCGTACATTGTTGGAATGTCGATGAAGCTTTGCCCTCCAAAGCCTGGATTAACAGTCATCACAAGCAGTAGATCGACTTTTGGGAGTACAAATTCGACGTTTTCAAGAGGAGTTGAAGGATTAAGTGCCACTCCGACTTGAACTCCCAGTGATTTGACGTATTCAACAGCTCTATCAAGGTGATGAGTCGCTTCTGCGTGAATAGTTATGAGGTTACAGCCAACTTCTACGAATCTCTCAGCCCAGAAGGTTGGATTTTCAGTCATCAGGTGGGCATCAAAGAAAAGATCCCAGTGGTTTTGTTGAGTAAGTTCTATAATTTGCTTTGTGATTGATGGGCCAAAAGTAATATTTGGAACAAAATTTCCATCCATTATATCCAGGTGTATCCATTTGACGCCTGCTCTAACAAGAAGTTCAATTTCTTCTTCAATATTTGTGAAGTTTGCATTTAATATTGAGGGAGCAAGTACTCCCTTGGCTTTTTTCTTCGGAGAAGTGTGCATCTTTCTCTCCCCCTATCGTAAAGGCAAATGTATATCAAGTAGCCTGAACTCTTTTATTAATGTTAACTGAATTTTCTATTTAAATCTATGAATAAGAGGCACAAAGTTTAGCACATTTTTGAACACTTTTTTTACAGATTTAAGAAATTTTGGGGGCTTTTTGGTGTGAGCTGAAGAGAGAAAAGATGAGAAAGAAGATGAAGCAAAGAACTTCACATTTACTCGTACACTCCAATACTTTTCGCGATCAACCTCATTGTTCCATGCAAATTCAAGATCAGTGCGAGCACTGACAGGTAATACGTAGCTTATCTGCCATGCATCCTTTTTAACGTCGTTATTTTCCCACTTCCACGTTCCTTTGAGAAGAGAGAAAAATCCAAGACGTGTTACCATTCCAACACCGTATAGCTGCTTGTCAACTTTGCTGAGTCCTCCAATGTCAAGGGAGGTGTCCACAAGCCTCAAAAAATATGAGCCCCAATACCAGTTCATTCC
>JAMOTN010000016.1 GCA_027062325.1 bacterium | reverse complement strand
GACTGTTGGTTTGTCAGGTTGTTGTGTAGTTGTTAAACTAAAGATAAGAAATGGAATTATTGCCCACATACTTTTCCCCCACTCCTAGTGTATTTCCCTAAAACTTATCGGCGCAGGGAGTGATAATGTTGAGAGATTTCTTCATTGCAGGTAAGATGGGAGCTGGCAAAGACACCATTGCAGAGTTTTTAGTACCTTATGGTTATGAGCATCTCAGCATAGCACAACCTCTAAAAGATGTTGCAACGATTTTATATCCGTGGGTTATGAAAGTTGGGGGGGTTGAGAAGAGAAAACTTTTGCAGAAGTTGGGAGATCATCTTAGAAAATTTGATAAGTTAGTATTCTTAAAAGCTTTGGAAGATAGAATAAAGCAAGCGTGGGATAAGGGAAAGAGGGTTGTTGTGAGTGATGTGAGGCTACGTATAGAGTATGAGTTCTTGAGAAAACTAGGCTTTGTACCTCTCAAAGTTGTTGTGGATGATGAAATAAGATTGAAAAGATTGTTAAAAAGAGATGGTTATATTCCTGATGAAGCTGCTTCGAGGCATGCAACGGAAACAGAATTGGAGGCAGATGATTTATACTTTGTTTACATAGATAATAATGGAAGTTTTGAGGATTTGAAGCGCCAAGTTGATGAGCTTGTTGAAGAGCCTAAAGGCTTATTTAAGGTGTTGAAATTTTAGTGGTGAATTTTGTGGAGGCGGAGTTTAATATCACAATGTGATGAGCAGGTGATAAGTATGGCTCAACCATCAGTTTCAAGTTTTGTTAGAGAGCCTGCAGTAGCTGGTTACTTTTATCCTGCTACTCTTCAGGAGATAAAGATTTATTTTTCTAAGTTGGAGCAAAATTTATCAGTTGAATATGAACGGACTTTCGGGAATATTGCTAAAGCTGATGGAAAGGAAGTTAATATTGCTAAGGGATTTGTTGTGCCACATGCTGGATGGATGTACTCTGGTTGGGTGGCGTCCTTTTCCTACAAATTTTTTGAAAGATTTTGTGACCATGTTGATACGGTGATTTTAATAGGGCCAAATCATAGGGGCTTTGGAGCTCCTGTTGCGGTATGGCCTGGTGGAGAGTGGAAGATGCCTGTGGGCAGTTTTCTAGTTGATGAGGAGTTTTCAACACTTCTTATAGAAAAGCTGAAGTTGGATAATTTAAGGGAACATGTTAATGGCCATGTTATGGAGCATTCGTTGGAGGTTCAACTTCCATTTTTTTGGTGGGTTTGCGGTGAAGCTGAGTATTTTAAAAATTTAAAGTATGTTTTCATAAGTATGCTTGATCAGTCTTTGTACACTGCTGAATTTGTTGGTGAGTTGATAGCACAGATAGCCAAGAAGTTGAATAGAAGAGTTGTGGTATTTGCTTCAAGTGACTTTTCTCACTATGAACCGCCTGATGTTGCTCTTACAAAGGATCAGAAAGTAATAGATAAAATTTTGAGTTTAGATGCTGAAGGTATGTATTCGCAGATTGCCAATAACAGGGTAACTGTTTGTGGATATGGTCCTATAGCTGCTATGCTTAAATTTTCCAAGTTAAGCGGTGCTTCACGTGCTTCACTTTTGAAGTATGCTACTTCAGGAGACGTTGCTCCTTCAACAGAGGTTGTGGGATATGCTTCAATAGTTGTTGAGTAGTGATGTGTAGCTAAAAGAGTTTTAAAACAGGGATTCAGGGGTGATTGTATTATGAGAATTGGAATTAAGAAAAGAAGAATGCGTGCTTTCACTCTTGTTGAGCTTATGATAGTTTTGGTGATAATAGGAATACTCATGGGGTTTGCTATTCCGGAAATATCAAGATCTATATCTGAGGCAAAGTTCAACACTCAGCAATCTAACCTTAAATCCTTGAGAAAAAAGTTGGATGAATACTGCAGAGATCATGGGCATTATCCCGAGGATTTGTACGATTTGATAAATGCACCGCATCCTTACTTTAGAGAGCTTCCGAAGGATCCATTTACAGGAATGGCAAATTGGATGGTTGCTGACGAGATAGTATCGGGTGTTTGGCTAACTATGGAGCAGTGGAGAGCAAATCCGGGATACAGAAATGGAAGTTATATTTATGATATCAAGCCCTGTCCTAAGGGAAAAAATTGCGGAAAATGGGATTGAGTTATCGGGGGATTTAAGTGGGGAGAAAAGTTGTGGGAGAAAGATGCTCAATTAGGGGTTTGAAAGCTAGAAGAAAAGCTTTTTCTCTTGTTGAGCTAATCATAGTTATGATAATTGTTGGGATTATGATAGGAGTTGCTATTCCTGAGGTTGTGAGTACTATTCGTGAAGCTAAAATGGATACGTTGAATCAAAATATGCGTGCTATAAGAAGGGCACTTGATCAGTATTACCGTGATAAAGGCCATTATCCACATTATTTAACTGATTTGACTAAGAGGCCGGATCCATATTTTAGAGAACTGCCTATAAATCCTTTTACTCATCAAGCTGATTGGCTGGTTTGCGATTGGAAACAGACCGGTGTTTGGATGACCCAAAATGAGTGGAAAAAGTTGAAGGAGACGAATGAGTCTGCGAAATTAGGCAGTTTTGTTTTTGATATTAAACCTTCGAGAATTCAGTAGATTTTAAAGGTTGAGTGTTGAAGACATTGAAGGTCAGGTGTGCGGTTAAAATGCGTGATAAGAGATCTAAAATTGTTTTTATGGGTTTTTCAGGATTGACAGGGGCAGGGAAGACTACATTGATTGATTGCTTGGCAAGACGGATTGAAAAGAGCATTCTTAGTAGTCTGGCTTTGGTTTTGGATTTGGATAAATTTGCCCATGCTCTTTATGATTTTCAAAAGGTAAAGGAGGCTCTTTTAAAAACTTTTGGTACGTGCAAAAGAAAAGAGATAGCCCGTGTTGTGTTTTCTTCTGGAGGGCGTACTGCACGTATTTCTAGAGCGGAATTAGATAACTTGCAGAAGTTGAATGCAATATTTGATCCATACTTTGAAAGGTTGTTTAAAGCCTTGAGAAAGATAGATGTCCTAATAAATGATAATAAGTTAGAAGTAGATGAATTGGCTCGTTATTTGCTCAAGAATTCTCTTAATTCTAAAGAGGTTGATGCTATTGTAGATAAGTTTGAGTTTTTGCAACTTTATCCGACAAAAATCGAGGGATGTGGAGAAGGGCTTTCTGTCTATGTAATTGTTGATGGTTATAGAACGGTGGATTTTGCGGAGATTTTTGATCTACTTTTCTTTGCAGTTGTTGATGGAAGAGAACAGGTGTTGCGTTTGGAAAAGAGAGATATTGGTAACTGGCTTGATCGACTTCAAGTTCAGAGAGGGGAATTTGAAAATAAAGTTGTTAATTCTAAAAATGTGTTTTTAATTGATAGCAGCAACAGTTTGCAAGCTGCAGAGTGGGCATTTAGTTTGTTGAATTTGTTGAGGACTGAGATTTGAAAAGTGAATTTAAAAAATGGGGAGAGGTTGTGAGGTTGAAATTGAAGTTTTCTGCTTTAAGAGCTTTTACCTTGACAGAAGTTGTTGTGGCACTGTTGATTCTTTCCAGCTTGGTGTTCTTGTTGCATCCCGGCATAAGTTTGGCAGGACAACTTGATACTTTATATGCAATATCTGTGTTGGAAAGTTTTACTGCTACTTCGAATTTCAAGAAAAGTGGTAAAATTTCGGATGTGCTTTCGTACGACGATATTAAGTTTTTGAATTACAAGGATAAGAAGTTTAAAGCTGAATTTAAAACAGGTTCAAGTAGAACTTTTGTAAAGGTGTGTGTTGGAAAAGGTTGTGTGATTAAGGAATTTTTTGGAGTAGAGCTTCACTAGAATGACTTGAGTAATGTGCTTTAAGTGAAATTTAGGAGATTGATGAAGAAGATTGGTAACTATGGGTGTTGTAAATTGTGTGGAGTGGTAATTGGTGAAGTTAAGGCGGCCTAATTTTAGCCAGTATTTAAGGGAAAATGCTTTGTGCTCGTTCAGTGTGGTTGAGGTTTTGATAGTGATTGCTGTATTTGGAGTACTCTTTCAAATGATAGCTGTGATGATGAAATTTCCACGGGTTTCTGAACAGTCTGATGTGTGGAAGGTTATGCAGTTTGTGTTTAGCAAATTGAAGTTTGCGAGTGTAGTGCGGTTTGAGGATGAGTCGAATTTTGCAGAATTTGAACTTGGAGGTAAAAAGTTTACTGTAGGTCAGCATGCTAAGAATGGACGGATTTATGTAAGAGAATACTGTGGGGATAAAATGGTAAAGGACTATTTTCTGACACGATCGAGAGCTAACGTGTTTTTTAAGCGTTCAAGTTTGCCACACGTTGTGTTGGTGCGGGTAGAGATAGGTAAATTAAAGGCTGGAGTTGCTGTTTTTCTTCCTCTTGAGGGAAGGTAATTTAATTTTACGTTTTTTGAGTTTTTCCAATAACTCTTTTGATAAAGTGGGCATTACTATCGTATCGCCTTCGGTAAGGCCGCTTTTGATTTCTACATTCCAGTTTGATACGATACCTACTTTTACAGGAGTTTTTACCAAATTTTTGGTTTGTGGTTTGGAAGTTGAGTCGTTGGTGTCTTGAGAGGATATTGTTTTCTTCAAGACAAAAAACTTTACGCCCTCTTTTGAGGGTTCGGTTATTAGAAAAGAACGTGGGATTACTAAAGCCTGATCATTTCTTTGAACAACTATCTCTACTGCTACTCCAAGACCTGTAAAATAGGGAAGGTGTTTTGCTTCTATAATTATAGGAAAGTAATTACCGTTTGCTACAGCGTCCCAGTCTCGCCTTAGTCCATAGTTTAAAACTTTTTTAACGGTTCCCTTAATGCGTGTTTGGTTGGGAAGAATAACATCTGCAGTCATGCCTGGTTTTATGAACAACACATCTTGTTCTTGGGCCCATGCCTTAACCATAAAGGTATTACTAACAATTAGAGCTAATTTGCTACCGCCGGCTGAGGTTTTAACTCCGGAAACAGCGGTTCCTTTCTCGACGAATTTTTTTGCTATGTAGCCGTCTATTGGAGCATAGACTTTGCAATAAGAAAGCTCTTCACTTGCTTCTTCGATTTGTGCCATAATTTCTTTTATATAGGTGGCTTGAATTGAATTTTGAAGTTTAAGTTCCTCTATGTTTTCTTCTAATGTTAATACCTCTTCTTTGCTAGATAGGTTTTTTGCTGCCAAAACTTTGGCGCGGTTCAGATCTCTTTTTAAGCGCTTGAGCTTCACATTGTTTATCTCAATTTGAAGTTTTGCTTTTTCAAGGGTTCTATACAGCTGTTTGAGTTTTGTCATGGGGATCTTATCATCTATAAGGCAGAGTAACTCTCCTGCTTTTACGAAGTCTCCCTCTTCTTTTGGAAAACTTTTTACTTCACCTGCGGAACGAGCAACTAACACTACTTCATAGCGTGGTTCGATTGTTCCTGAGAGTTTGACAACTTTTTTAATTGAGCCGTATTTTACAACGTATATATTCTCTGCCGAAATAGTTTGGATAGTTAGAGTTAAGAGTAATAGGATTATAAGTTTTGTAATTTTAAATCTTAGTGGTTCTAAATTTAATTGAGAAAATTTTATCAACAAGCTTGACCACCTCTTTAAGTGGATGAAGTTCGAAAATTGCTTCAATTAGTGTTATTTGAATATTGTAAAGAGCTTCTTTGGCTTTGAGTTTGTAATTGAGTAAGTTCAATTTTTCTCGCAGTAGATCTTGTATGGATAACTTTCCAGTTCTGTAAAGAATTTTAGCTTTTTCAAATACTACCTGTGATTTTTCCACCCTTTGTTTTGCAATTGAATAAAGTTTGAGCTGTGTTTTGAATTTTGAAAGTAATTTTTTTGAAAGTGTAATTAACTTTTGTTTTTGGTAATTGGTGTACAATCTGTAATATTCTGATTCAAATATCAATGATTTAGAAGTGTATGAATTTGATTGAAGCCATGGGTATGAAACTGACAAAGCACGTGATTTGAAAAATTTTCCCTTTGATCGGGTGAATGAAAAGGTTGATGATAGATCCATTTTTTTGAGTTGGCTTGACTGTAAAATATAAATTTTTCTTTGAAGAACACTTTGAAGAATATTTTCAGGAGTTGATGGATGAAATATTGTATTAATTATTCCCTTTTCAGTTGTGGAGTGAACAGTTTTTAAAATGTATTCTTTTGTTTGAAGAGTATAAGAGGATTTTGTCAGAAAAAATTGCTCTAGAACATTTTGAGTGATTGCCTCTTTAGTGTTTAGCAGTTTTTCTTCAGAGTTTAGTATATCCAGATCAACTTTAGAAAGCTCAAATTTTGATGCAGACTTTAATTTTAGCTTTGTTAAAATTTCCTTTTTTAAAAGTTTTGCAAGTTTTATATCTTCTTTTAAAGGGAGTGTCTCATTTTCTAGGAGTGCAAGATGAGCTGCAAGCTTAAGTAGAGACTTCAAGTTTTCTTTTAAAATACTGTCCATTTTTAGCTTTGCTAATTTTACATTTTCCTGTTTTATTTTTTTGTTTATCAAATCAGAAGATGATAAAGGCCAACTTATATAAGTATTTAAAGACCAAGCTTTGTTGTCCAAGTCGTATTTTACAGAAGGAGTGACTGACAGATTTTTAAAAATTTTATCCAATTCTTTCTTTGAAGCCTGGTAGCTTTTGATTGAGGCTTGATAATCCTCCAAATTTTTCAACTGTTTTAAAATATGAGGTAGGTTTTTTCCATAACAAGTAGTAATTGTTAACACAAGAAAAATAAAGAAGCATCTACTTATAGTCATTAACAACCTCCATAAAATAAAGAAGGCCACCTCTTTATGAGGTGACCTTCTTTATTTTTCTTTACTTCTTAACTGCTTCTTTGAGCATCTTACCTGGAGAGAAGCGAGGAACTTTTGTTGCAGGAATGATAATTTCCTCTTTAGTTCTTGGATTTCTACCCTTTCTCTCTGCTCTTTCTCTGACTTCCCAAGTACCGAAATTCATGATTGCCACTTTGTCACCTTTTGCGAGAGCTTCCGTGATTATTTCGCAGAAAGCATCCAAGAAAGCCTTTGCCTCTTTCTGAGTAAGATTTGTTCTTGCGGCCAACTCTTTGATCAATTCATTTTTGTTCATTCTGATACACCTCCCTAAAAAATGTGAAAATTTCGAAATTTAAATGGCTTATCTTAGTTCTGATTTTATTATTAAAGGATAACTGGTTGCCTGTCAAGAGTTTATCGGGTTTTTCAAGGTTTTATAGCTAATTAAAGTTTCATTAATAAACTATTAAAAGTTCGCTAAATACAGAAAAATATGTTAAAGATTTTACTAAAGTTTAGGAATCATTTGGTAAACTAATGATTGTAAGAATTTTTCCAAGAGGTGATGGTGGTGATTTTAGGAGAGTATCCGTTTGAACATACTATTTTGAATTCTAAAGTAAAGGAACTTATAGAAAAAGGTAGTGTTGTTCTCTTTGATGGTGCAATGGGGACAAATTTGATGAAGCTTGGTTATACAGAGTTGCCGGAGAAGGCAAATTTAGAGGCGCTGGATATAGTTGAAAAAGTGCATAAGATGTTTGTGGAGGCTGGAGCTGAAATAGTTGAAACCAATACTTTTGGAGCCAATGCTTTCAAACTCAAACAATTTGGATTGTATGATGAACAGGAGAAAATAATACACAATGCTGTTAAGGCAGCAAGGAGAAGTGGTGCAAAATATGTTGCAGGAAGTGTTGGACCAACAGGAGCTCTTATTAAACCAGAAGGATTGCTTGAATTTTCAGAAGCGGTGAATATTTTTTACGAACAGATTAGTTATTTAGCCCGGGCTGGAGCAGATTTTGTCTTGATAGAAACTATGATGGATCTTCAAGAGGCTAAAGCTGCGGCAATTGCTGCCAAAATGGTTGGAATCCCTTTCATTGCTCAGTTTACATTTGATGAGGCAGGATACACTCTTACGGGTTCAGATCCCAGAGTTTGTGCTCATACGTTTTATCATCTTGGTGCTTTTGCAGTTGGTGCGAACTGTTCTGTTGGACCTGATAAGATGAAGAAGGTTTTGGATGAGTACTTGGCGGAAATGGTGTTGCCAGTTTCAATCCAACCTAACGCTGGGGTGGCGCGCTACGTTGAAGGAAGGACTGTTTACGATGCTACTCCTGAGGAGATGGCAGAATTTGCCCAGTATGCTTCAAGTAAGGGCGCAATGTTTGTTGGAGGATGTTGCGGTTCTACTCCAGAGCATATAGCGGCAATGAGAAATAGGTTGGTAAAAAGAAGAGTTAAGCTCCCGCAAAAGTTTGCTAGAGCTATAACAAGTAGAAGTAAAGTTTTTTTCTTAGATGAGTGTTTGTTTATTGGAGAAAGAATTAATCCAACTAGGAAGAAAAAGCTGAAAGAGAGTTATGAGAGTGGAAATTTGGATTTGATAAGGAAAATGGCGGTAAATCAGGAAAAGGAAGGAGCTCACGTTCTTGATGTAAATGCTGGGTTTACAGATGATGAAGAGAGAGAAAGAGAGTTACTTGTTGAGGCAATAAGAGTGGTTCAGGGATCAACTTCCTGCGTGGTTATGCCCGATTCATCTTCGTCATCTGCTTTGAGTAGGGCAATTGAAGAGGTTGATGCAATAGCTTTTATCAACTCTGTGGATATGGAAAGAGTAAATGATGAAGAGTTAATGAAAAAGATAGCTCTGCACTCTTCCTTTGTAATAGCACTTCCCGTCGGAAAAAAGGTTCCAGAAAATGAGAGTGAGCAGATAAGATTTGCTCTTGAGCTTGTTGGTAGAATTCGCAATTGGGGAGTGCCGACTGAGAGAATTTACGTTGACATATTAGCCTTTCCTCTAGCTGTCTCCTCTATTGAAAGGGCTGTTAGAGTTGCGCAAAAGTACAAAGAATTTGGTTGGAAGACTGTTGTTGGCTTGTCAAATTTTTCTCATGGGCTTCCTGTTAGAAAAGTGGTAAATTCGTATGCATTTTCAATGTTGATACCGTGGTTAGATGCAGCAATAGTTAATCCCAAGGATTTGATGTTGTGGCAAGTTAGAGAAACTCATTATGCTTTGAAAAAACTACAGCTTGGTAGGATAGAGAAGTTTAAAAATTTGGGAGTTGGTGTTGAGGTAAAAGTTGAAAGATCCCAGAAAAGAGAAGATGATAGATACGGTAAGATAAGTGAATTGGCAAAGAAAATTGTTGATGCAGATTTTGAGAGTGCTAAGAAATTACTTGAAGAGTTGCTTGTCAAGATTAGAGGATACAAGGGTGAGGAGAAAAATAAGAGAATAATGGAAATAGTGAACGAACATCTTATTCCGGGTATAGTGAGAGTTGGTGAGTTGTATGATAAGGGAATCTACTTTTTGCCTCAGCTTGTTGCTTCTGCACGTGTTATGGAAAAGTTGATGAAAATGGTTGAGGAAAACATAGATTCTGAAGATTCAATAGCAAAAGCGCGGGTTGTTATAGGAACTGTTGAGGGAGATGCACACGACATAGGAAAAAATTTAGTTGCTGCAGTTGTCAGAAGCTTTGGATATGAGGTTCACGATTTAGGAAAGGCGGTACCTGTTGAGAATTTTTTGAAGGCTGTTGAAGAACTGAAGCCTGATGTTGTAATGTTGAGTGCTTTAATGACGACAACTTTACCTGCGATGAGAAAGACTGTCGAAGAATTGAAAAAAGCAGCCTTTAACGGAAAGATTATGGTAGGAGGGGCAGTGGTTAGTAAAGCTTTTGCTAAAAAAATAGGTGCTTACTGGACAGAGACAGCGGTGGATGCTGCAAAGTTGCTTGATGAGTGGTTTGCGAGCTAATGTGGTTTTGGTGCGTCAAAGATAATAGAGGTGCATGCTTGGGTTAAGGGGGAGATGAGAGTTGGGGAGTTTAAGAAAAAGGGTTTTAAGAGAAAAGGCGGTAACTTTGACAGAGATTGTCATTGCAGTTGCAGTTATAGGAATAATAGCTACTTCAATGGCTGTATTTTTAACCAGTAGTAGAAGCCAGCAGTATAGAATAAAGGTATTAAGCAAGTTGTATGATGAGCTGAATACCCGTATGGGAGTTATTCTGGCACAGTTAAAAAATGACGAAAACTTCCGGCGTCGAGTGTTTAGTCTTGCTCGCAATAATCCGGGATATTTTGTTGTGGGACGAGATTTTTACAACAATAATCAACGTCAAGCTTTCTACCTAATTCAGATAAGGGCTAGAAGAAAGATAGAGCATCTAAAAATACCTGATTATTCAAATTTGACGGCTTCTGGAACTCCAAAGGTTTTAGAGTTTACTTATGAAAGAGATGATGGGGCAGTGTTCAAAATAAGAGGAGCTGGCTTTTGGATTAAAGATAGATCTAGTTTTAGACCTGGAGCATTTGATTTAGATGGAAGGCTTGATCCAACGTTGACAAAGGTTTTTGATTATACAATTTGTTGGTTTAATCTCCGTTAAGTGTAAGTATTTAATGTGATTTGGAGGGATCAGGATGCTTCTTTTGTTTTCAAAAGCAAAGCGAACTATGCAGAGAAGAGGTATAGCTTTGCCGTTGGTTTTAGGAATAATGACCGTTGTTATGATATTGGTTATTGTGTTGATTAACACTTCACAACAGAGAAATCTTAGGTTTAAGAAAGCGAAGAAAAAAACGGCTCTCAACTACGTTGTAAATTCAGTAATAAACTTTGCAAGTTATGTTGCGGTTAACTACTACCCTTTATTTGAAGAAGCGGTTAATCAGGGGAAAACAAAAGAGTTTTTCTTAAAGTATGTATTCAAGAACGATGATTTTAAAGATTTTATGAACATATACGTAGATCGAGCAGAGGCTTTAGCGGCACGTGGAGATGTTTATTATATAAAAGATATGACTGCTGAGATTTTGGGATTGGGAGGAATGGTGGAGCGGAGAGATAGTGTTGGAAGTTACGACAATGTTAAGAAAGAGTCTGTAACTGTGAGATTTGTAGTAGATGTGGTTGAGATAAAAAATAGAAAATTGGAGTATGAAGTTGTTGCTACTAAGGAAGTTTTATTAAATCTTGTAGCTGAATAGTTGTGGAGGAGATGTGATTATGAGAGTTTTAAGTGGGAGAGGTTATACCTTGACTGAAATTTTGATAGCAATTTCGATATTGTCTGTTGTGATAATTACAATTTACAAGTTTTATCGCTCCACTCAGACAGAGGTATTTTTTTCGGGTGTAGAGAATGAATATGAAGCTGATATGAATGCTTTTTTTGATGTTTTTTCGAAGGATTTACAGTCTGCTTCAATTGGTTACTACATAGATGAGAAGTTTAAAAAGAGAGTAAAGGATTATAAGTTGTTTGTAAATGCAGATATATTCAAAGTTGTTTCTACAACGGTAACTTCTGAGATTATAGCTTTAGATTATTCATCTCTTGATGGAGTTTCAGACTCGGATTGGCCCTTAAAGCTTTTAACTTTCAGAATTGTTTCTGTGGAGAACAGATCTGCTGTTGTTCAGGATACTGAGCTATATGATTGGGAATGCAGTTTATTTTTAAATAAAAGGAAAGAATTCGGAAAAGAATATTATACTCTAGCTTATAAAAGGGAATGGAAATTGACTGATGAGCCTTCGCGAGGCAATTACTACAAGGTATATAGATTTCCAGTAAGTAGTTTTGAAATATTGTTTTCTAATAAACCTGAGGAGAACACCGCTTTTGTGAGAATGTGCGTAATTTCAGCAAAGGAGTACAAGGGTCGCAAATTTTGGAATAGAAAAAGATGCTTTACAGGAGAGATAGGAACCCTTGTAGAGTTGAAAAATTTTTGACGGTATTAGGTTAAGAGTTTATACTTTCTTACGCCCCAAATTTTGTGTATTCTATTCGATATGAAATATTACCATAGGGTGTAGGTGAGAGGATAAGTTTATGCTGTGGGCATTATTAGGTATTAACGTTTTATTGTTGGTACTTTCGATTTTTTACTACAAAAAAGTGGAGGGTCTCTTAGCAGCTTATGATGATAGAATTTCGGAGTTAAGGGAGCTTGAGAGAAAGTCTAAAACGTTAGGAGAGGATGTAGAGACTATAAAAGATCGTATGATGGCTGTTCTTGAGCAGAAATTTCGAGAAAAAGTCAACAGCTTCAAGGAAGAAGTGCGCAAAAAGATGCTGCGTCTCAATATGGCCCTATTTGGAATAAAAGATTTGAGCTCTGCTTTGACTTTAGAAGAAGCACTTGATAGGTTAGTGGAAGTTCTTTCTAAAACTTTAGGATTAAATCACGGTGGAGTATTTTTATATCTTGAGGCAGAGGATATATTTGTTTGTGCTAAAGTGTGGGGGGATGTAGATTGGATAGAGGGAAGATATTACAGTGCCGGTAGCTCTGAGTTGATAAGGCAGGTTAAGGAAAGGGGTGGAATTTTTGATCCGAAAACTATAGCTATGGATCCAGTGCTAGCTGCTTCTGCTTCTCAGGGGGAGCTTGCAGCGGATGCTGTTATTTCGATAAGAAGTCAGGATAAATTTTTGGGTATGGTGTTATTAAAGAAAGTTAAGTCTTTTTCTAAAGAGGATGTAAGTTTGCTTTTCACGATATCTAGTGTTGCAGCAATAGTTTTAGAAAACGCCAAGACGTTCGAGCTGACTTTAGAGGAGTTGGAGGAGGCGAAAGAGCTATCAAAGCGTGAAAGAGAAGAGAAGCAAAAATTAAAAGAAGTTTTTTCAAAGTATGTTTCTCCCCAAGTTGTAGCAGAAATAGTAAAAAATCCTGATAGTTTAGAGTTGGGAGGGGTTAAGAAGAAGATAGCTGTTTTGTTTTCTGATATTAGGGGTTTTACCTCTATGTCGGAGAAAATGCAGCCGGAGGAAGTTGTTGCTATCTTGAATGAGTATTTTGAAGAGATGACAAAGATAGTGTTTAAGTACAATGGAACATTGGATAAGTATATGGGAGATGCTATTATGGCTCTATATGGTGCGCCTGTTGAAATGAAAAATCCTGTTGTGAATGCTGTTGCTACAGCTGTAGAGATGCAGAAAAGGCTTAAGGAATTGAATGAACAATGGGCTAATCATGGTTGGAAGACGCTTGGAATGGGCATAGGTATAACTTATGGTGATGTTGTTGTTGGAAATATTGGAAGTAGTCTTAGGATGGATTACACGGCAATTGGAGATACTGTTAATCTAGCTTCTCGACTTCAGGGAGTGGCTAAGGCTGGAGAAGTTCTTGTTTCAGATCAGGCTTATGAGCAGATTAAAGACTATGTTATGGCAGAGGAACTTGAGCCAATCAAAGTAAAGGGAAAAGAAAAACCTGTTCGTGTCTATAAAGTTATTGCTTTACTGCCTGAGGCGGAGGAGTTGATTGATAGTTAGATTTGCTCTTTGATCGCCCTCAGTTTTACTTAAATATTTCCAGTAATTTAATAAGGATTTTTTCTGTTAGAGTTGGAACAATAATTGATGATATTATGATAAATGTTGAGGTTTGTGAAAATATGAGGTTTAAAATTAGAGTTTTTAAAGTAATTACTTTTGCAAAGATTGTAAAAGATAGTAGGGAAGTTAAGATAATACCGCCAAATTTCCAAACTTTGATCAGTAATGATGCAGCCATGGAAAATATGAATCCAGTTGAAAATAAAAGTTTTGGATTTAATGAAGTAATAAGTATTACTAAGTAGGATAATGTGAGGAGTTGATTTTCTGCTGAGTCTGTCAGGAGTAGAGAAGATGTGGCAAGCCATGCCCTTACTCCACTTGCTCCGCATCCTGTTATGATTAAGTATCCTGAGATAACTAGCCAGGTGTTGAGTTTTGATGCTCCAAGCTTTTTCATAAAGTTTGCTAAAATTTGAAAATGCATGCCAGATACAACAAATATATGTATGAGGTTGAATTTTTTTAGAAGGTTCAGCAATTTTTTGTTTTTTATGGAGTATCCAAGGGTGATAGCTTCTCTGAGTGATCCTGATCTTCGTAGATAATTTTTATAGTGGGGCGTATTGATGGATGCAGGAGAGACGAGTCCAAATATTAATTTTACTGTTAGAGTGATTAAGGAAAGAATTTTTAGTATTTCTATAAAATCAGGATTTGAAAAGTATTTGTCACTGTAATTTCTCATAGTTATTTGTGATAGTTTTATTAGTAGTATTGTTATGACGATTACTAGTGCTAACCAGATCAGTAAATAGGAATTAAATTTTAAGATCAAGAAGTGAGTCAAAATTATAAAATTTATCAAAGAAAGTTCTAGGGAGCTTGACAAGTGTTGGAATTCAGAACCTTGCTGCATTTTTTAGCCTCCCTTGTGAAATCATTTTGATATAAAGAGTGTTCTATTGGATGTATTGAATGTAAAAGCAAAATCTGTGCCTGAAGAATTATAAAAATATAGAAACTCCTCTTGTTTTTTAGCGTTTCATATTGTCAAAAGAGATGAACAGAGTAGCAGAATGTAAAATAACAAAAATTGATAATGAGATGACAACATAGTAAATTTAACTTTAACGGTGGACTTCATAAACAGTTCTGAATATTTTTACAAGAGGTGGATCTCCTTCTGAACGTTGGTATATGCAGTCTCTACCGTAAAAAATCTTTGCTCCTAGTTTTTGTGGAAATACAAAATCAATGGATAGTGCTGATGTTTCATCTACATATTCTAGCTGTGCTGTGAAAATCCCTTGGCCTACTAAATCAATCTTTATCTGGGAATCGTTGACAATGGCTGATGGGGATATATTTTTTACATTTGTGTTAGATAAGTAACAACCAACAAAATTGATAGTAGTTTCAACTGTGCTGGGAAATCTGTATATGAATGTGAATTCAACGGCGGCAGTTGCGACAAACTTTATTGCAGCGCTTTTGTAGAATACGAAATAGTTCCCTTTAAATGTTTTTGGAGGGATGTCGGTTTGTAATTCATTACCTATGAGTGGAACCGAGATTACTCTACCAGATCCGTCTTTGCACTTCACCCAGTATTTGTCAATATAATAATCTGTTTTCCAGGGAGATTTTTTTATGGTAACATATTTATCCAACTCATACAGATCTTTAGGAAGTCTTTTAAAATCCTTATAAAACATTAAAGCTGCTTTTCTATACTCTCTCATATCCATATATGCTCTCCTCAGGCGAGCTTCGCGTATCATTTCGCTAAAGTTGGGAGCAAGAAATCCTGCTAAGATTCCAATGATTGCCACAACTATTAGCAGTTCTACTAGGGTAAAAGCTTTATTGTTATTGGTTTTTAAAATCATAAAAAGCACTCCTTATTAAAGTTTAAAAGGATTATTGTCTTTGAATAATTTTCCGGAGAAGAATACTTTTAGGTCTATTGCTGTAGGATTAGAAATACAGGATTTTATTTCCCCTTTAAATTCCAAAGTGCCGTTTTCTGTTTTTATAGAGCATTCTACGAATTCATATCCAAAATTTTTAAGGAGTTGAAAAAGACGGTACATATTTGCGATTGCAACGTATTCATTTCCTAAAAATTGTGCTCTAAACTTTAAGGGGTTATTTTTTTCAATGATAACTGAGGTGAAGAAAGAGGAGATAAGTTTCCAGGTCTGAATGTCGCGAACATTCTGAAGAGGCTGTTGTATGATTTTGTCTTTTAGAAATAGCCATCTATCTTTTAGAGTAAGGCCTATTGATATTACTTCTCCGCTGGCAAAGTTTGTAACTTCATACGAGGAGTTGTTGAAAGTTATGGAAAATGTTTGGCCTTTTTTTATTAAAAAAGTTTTGGAATTTATGACGACAATTTTACCTGGAATTTTGAATTTTTCGATGACAGAGTTTTTTTCAAGAGCAAATACTAGTGAGGTAATTTTTGAATTACTGTTTTGCGTGTAAACTACTAGCATGGGAGTGTTATTAATGAGAAAAGCTGTGTTGTAACTAAATTTCTTAGGTAATTTAAATATTTTTGGAACAGTTTGAATGGTGTTTATATTTTCAAGGCCAATTCCAGATTCCTTAAGCTGGTTGAGCTTTGAAAGGATTAAAGAGGTTTTTCTAGCTTTAAAGGTATCCAGAATTTTTGTGATTGAATTGGTTTCAAAAGATGGTTTTATTCCGAATTTGACAATAAGTAGAGATAGTATGGTCCAACCGGCTATGGCTCCCCACATGAATGATAGAGCTTCTTTTTTGAAGTTTAATATGAACATTGCGAGTGATTTTATAGTATATGTGAAGGATATTATTAAAATTGCAAAAACGAGTGTGTTGTTATGATAACCAAAGCTTATAAGTTTAAAACGTGGAGCTAGATAGTCATAGAAGGAATATATAATTAGAAGGTAGACAATAGACTTGATAAGTTTGGATTCTAACCATAGAAGTTCTATGACAAATGGAATGGACAATAATAAAATGGCGGTGTAGATGCGATTTATAGCTATTGGAGGAAGTGCTTCTGGAAAAGCAAGAGATAAAAGGAACGCTATTCCAGAGAGTGAAGTAGCTGTATAGAAACGCAAGAGCTTGTTTTTTTCAAAAAAGTTTATCATAAGAAGTGATGATATAACAGTTGGTATTATAAAATTTGGTGACTGCAAGCTGTTTTTGTTTAAAACTGCTGAGTAGATGAAAAATACTAGTGCTCCTAGATTAACTAAATGTGATAAAAAGTCAAATATGACATCCACAAAAGTTTTCAGTTTGAGTCTCTGTTTCTTGGATTTTAAGTTTAGTTTTTTCAATTTTCTTTCTGTCTCTTCATAGTCTCCTACTTTATTTTTGTCTTCTGCCGATTCTGGTTGAGGTTCGGCTACTTTTTTTGCTTCTTCTAGTGGAGAAGTTTCGGAGGTATTGATTTGATGATTCTCCTCTTTTTCTGGTAAGTAATAGTAATCCAGAGAGTTTTTTTGAGGTTCCTCAGCGATTTTTTTTTGTTCTCCCTCTTCTGAAATTTGCTGATTTGTTGTGGAAGGATCTACTTTGTCTTCTATGGGTTCGGGATCTTTTTGTTTCTCTTCTTTTTCCTGAGTTAAAATTTCAAAAGCTTTTTTGGCAAAGTAGTTTACATCAGGACGTGGATGATTTTGAAGTGGAGCAAGAGCCTCTACTAACTTGTTTATTTGTTGAGAGTCAAACCTTTTCGCATTTGAAATTATTATCTTTAGGACTGTTACTTTTGTTTTAGGGGAAGGATTAGAAAGGGATTCTATTAATTCGTCTATTTTAAAGTTAGCCACTATGCTCACCGCCTGAGCTAAGCATAAAATTGAATAATTTTATATACTTTTCCATCCCTATACTCTTTAGATAACGCACAACTTCTTCGTGTTTCATACCGGCAAAAGAGTGTTTGTATCTGCAATTATTACAAGAAGGTTCGTTATCTGTAATTACATCTATCCTTTTAGAGTCTAATTTATCAGAAAACCAAAGCTTTACAGGATCTTCATTAACGTTGCCAACTTTAATTAATTTGAAAGGACATAGCGACCAATGCATTCCAATTTGGTATAGTCCTCCAAATGGAGCTGAGCAGACCTCACTGTTGTGTGCAGGTATTGCCATGTCAATTTTGCACTTGTTGCTGAATTCTAATTCGCTCGGTGGAATCCTAATCCATATCAAATCTTCCAAAATTAATGGTAAGCGAGGGGACGCAACTGTTATAAAGTTTCTAATTGAAGAGAGCTTTAATAGAGCTTGATTAATATCAGTATTCACAACTTGAAGCTCAACTATCAACTTTGTAGAAGAGGGAACTCTTCTTATGAGTTGCAAAGTTTTTTCGTCATCTTTGTACATTATCACAACTTGTGAGGGATTGAGACTCCAAAATTCGTCTTCTGGTGGTCGAGCTATAAAAAATACTGTTTTTCCTGAAAAGCTTTGAGGAACACTTTTGTAATTCTTCCATGTAGTTACTATGGTTTCGACAGCTGTGGGATCGCTTATTGTGACAGGAGAGGTGAAAAAAAGAACAGGGATAGGGTTATACCATACATTTATGCGTTTTTCGTCATCAACTTTAGCTATCAATTTTATCACTCCTAGTGACTTTACGTTTGGAATCAATCTCTTTGTGTAAAGCACCTGCAGATATGACAAGTTTTATTGCGTCTTCAGGAGTCATATCAACTTCTTTTATCTCCTTTTTCTTGGCATATATTAGAAAGCCACTTGTTGGATTTGGTGTTGTAGGTAGAAAAAGAGCAACATGGTCCTCACCTATGTTTCCTTCTATAGAGAGGGGAGCTTTTTCAGAGGTCATAAATGCTATTGCCCATAAACCTTTTCTTGGATACTCAACGAGCATAACTTTTCCCAAATGAGTTGATTTACCAGATTGGATCATCTCAAATATTTGCTTTGTAGCGGAATATATAACACGCACTAGGGGAAGGTTAGAGAAAAACTGATCTATAGTGGAGAATATACCTTTTCCAATGCCTTCCTTTATAAATCCTGCAATTATTATTAGAATAAATGTGGTAATTAGTCCTAGTCCTGGAATTTTAAATCCAAGAATTTTCATTATGTACTTTCCTAAAAAATTGTCAAAAAACTGAAAAGCCTTTATCAAAATCCATAAAGAAAGAGCAATGGGAACGAATACTATAATGCCACCAAAAAAATACTTTTTAATCCATCTCCAAGAACGGTTAAATCGGTTTTTGACTACATCTTTAAATAAAACAGTTTTGTAACTCATAGCAATACAATTTTAACAAGTCGACGGACAATAAAGCAATTTTGAAAATTAATTACTGATTTACTTTACCTTGGTGCGACGTTTAGTTGATTTCTCAACTGCAACCACCACTTTGTTTAGCTTTTTACCATCGCTCTCTTCCACTATGAATGTTAAATTACCAATTTTCAATTTTTTACCCGGTTGTGGAATTTCGCCAAGTTTTGAGATGATCAAGCCACCAATTGTGAATACATCGTCGGCTTCTTCGCTTATTTCTTGTAAAATTATCTCCTCTCCCACTAATTCTGCTAAATCATCTAAATCTGTGTCAGCTTCGACTAAAAATACTCCGGGAGACAACTCTTCCCAGCTTTGCCCATCCTTTTCAAATTCATCGGTTATATCTCCAACAATTTCTTCTGCTATATCTTCAATTGATATGACGCCAGCTAGTCCTCCAAATTCATCAACAGCTACGGCAAGTCTTTGCTTGCTCTTTCTCATAACTTCAAAGGCTTTGTCAAGAGTGGTAACTTCAGGAATAAACAGTGGTTCACGTGCAATTTCTTCTAAAGAAGATGGAGATTTATATATGAAGTCTAAAACGTAAACTATTCCAACAACATTGTCGAATCTATCTTTGTAAACTGGAACACGTGAATATCCCCATTTGTACATTGTCTGCTTTGCTTCGTTAATGGGAGTTGTAACTTCTAACGCTTTTACTTGCACACGAGGGGTCATTACCTCTTTCACGGTCTTCTCGGAAAATTCTAGAGCGTTATTTATCCATTTGGCAGTTTTAGCTTTTTTTAGAATATCAGATCCTTTTAAAAGATCAATAATTTCAGTCTTTGTTTGGATTGGATCATGTTTGTCGCTTGGTTGAATGAGAGAATTGATCCATGAAAATATCTTAACGATGGGTTTTAATAAGATAAATGAATTTTCTGCGATTCCTAGGTACTTTACTAGAAATAACTCTGGGTTGCTACGCATGACTGCTTTTGGAGTTATTTCACAGAAAATTATCATTATTGGCGATACGATTAGCGCAGAGAGAATTGAAGCCAAGTCTTCGTTTTGTGCTAATCTGAAAAAGAGAAGAGTTGCTAAGGTAGAACTTAATACGATAAAAGCATTTGTGGCTATCAAAACTGCTGATATAAATTCTGTTGGATGCTCTGTTATGTACTTGTAAAATTTATAATTATAAACTTTTGGAAAGAGTTTTTTCATTTTTTGATGAGAGATGGATATGAAAGCTGTTTCAAGACCTGCGAATAGTGCTTGAAGAGACATAGATATAACCAGCGCCACGAGTATTAGGACTATGTCCACGAAAGATTCCTCCTCCTTTACTCTACAAATTTTATGGAAACTTTCTTGATAGTTTTGCCGTTTGCTTCTTCCACTTTTATTATTACGTCATCAACTTTAAACTCCTCACCTTCTTGTGGGATTCTACCTGCAAGTGACATGATAAAGCCAGCGAGTGTTTCGTACTCCCTGTCATCTGGGGCAATTTTTCTCTTAATGAAATTTTCAACGTCTTCAATTTGCACTTTTGCATCGCATATAATTGTGTCACCTTCCTGAGTGATGAGAGTCTTTGTTTGGTAATACTCATCGCTTATCTCCCCAAGGATTTCTCTAAATACATCTTCGATTGAAACGAGTCCTTCGATGCCTCCATACTCATCAACAACGATTGCAATTTGAACTTTATGTTTTTTAAAGTCTTCGAGAAGACCTTCGACAGTGCGGGTTTCATGGACAAATAGAGGGGTTCTGGTAAATGATTTTACTTTTTCCTCCAATTGTTTGCCCGTTAGTATGTATATATCCTTAGCGTAAAGGATACCACTAATGTTATCGAGAGTTTTACCTTTGTACACCGGAAGTTTGGAGTGTTTTGTCTCTTTCATCTTTTCTATTGCTTCTTTTATGGTTGCTTCTTCTGATATTGATACTACCTCTGTTCTAGGTATCATTATTTCCTTTACTGTTATTTCACGCAGGAGAATGAGATTTTTGATAAGTTTAGCTTCTGAAAAGCCGCTTTCTGAGTATATTGAGTCAAGAGCTTCCTCTATCTCTTCTTCGCTCATTATGTGCTTGTCTTCTTCAAAAGATGCTCCTAAAGCTAAACTTATTCGTTGTGTAACAATTAATATCAATTGATGTATAAATAGAACTTTTTTAAAGATAAATTCAAATGCTTTCATAATGTATATGAGCTTCCTTGCCCAAAATTCTGGTTTTGAGAGTGCAAGAGATTTTGGAGTTATTTCACCTGTTACGAGGAGCAAAAATGTTGATAACACAAAAGAGATAGAAAGAGCAGTGGCATCAGGGATTGAGTAAAGGCGTGCAAGTTTTAGGATTAATACTGTGAAGAGAGAGCTGAACATGACGTTTACAACTGTGTTTCCAATGATGATTGTTACTAAAAAGGAAGTAGGATCATCTAATACTGTGGCAACTAACTTACGGGCGTCGCTTTTATTCCTCCACGCTTTTAGTTTGGTTTTGTCAATTGCAAACACGGCTGTTTCTGTTGCAGAGAATGTAGCAGATAATAGAAGAAAAATTAGACATGCTATTATTTCACCCACCATTTTGTTTTACCGTAAACCTCCTTCATAATTTTCTTTTGAAGTTCTATCATTTCTATCCAAGCATCTTCGGTGGAGTGTGAATAGCCAGCTATGTGTAAAACAGCGTGTGTGACTAACCAATACAATTCATCTTTCAAATCCCAGAGTTCGTTTTCAGGAATTTGCTCGTTTTTAATGGAGTTTTCTATGTAACTTGGACAAAGTGCAATTGATGTAACATTTGAAAATTCATCAGAGAGATCGAATGTTAAGATTGAAGCAGGGCCTTGGCGACCTTTATAAGTTTCATTGAGATGGCTGGAATAATCTTGATCAATCAATTCGATTTCAATTTCCCAATCTTTAGAAAGTTCCCTTTTATTTAGATTGTTTACAAGTATGAATTCTAAAATTTTGTACGCGTAGTTTGCAAGATTTCTGGCAATTTTTTCAGAAGATTCTTCCATCTATCCCACCTTCTTGCGTTTTTGAATCATTCCAGCTGTCAATGAGATTAACTCTCTCTCTATAATTTTTAATTCGGAAGTTGATAGACCACAATCCAGCAATTGATTAGTATTCTTCTTTGCATTTATTACGCGCGAGATTAAATCTGGTAAGTCTTCACGGGACAAGGTATCCTCTTGAGATTTAATTGCGGCTTCTACGGAGTCGCATATCATCACAATTGCCGACTCTTTTGATTGAGGAATTGGACCGGGATACCTAAATTCCTGTTCATCTATAGAAGGGTTTTGTTCTTTAGCGCGTTTGTAAAATTCTGAAAGCAGTGTTGTTCCGTGGTGTTCACGTATTATATCAATGATTTTTGATGGAAGCGCGTGTTCTCTTGAAATTATTATTCCATCTTTTACATGCGATATTATAACCTTGGCTGCCATTGATGGAGAGAGTTTTTCAGTTGGGTTCTCGGAATCGGGTGGTTGATTTTCTATGAAGAAAATGGGACGTTTCATCTTTCCTATATCGTGATATAAAGCTCCTACTCTACATATCACAGGATCTGCTCCAACGACATGAGCCACCCTTTCTGCTAGAAATGCAACGTTTATGGAATGTTGCCAGCTACCAGGAGCTTTTTGAGAAAAAGCTTGAAGTAGGGGATGATCTATTTTGGCGAAAGAGGAGTAAATTTCGGTTGTACTCTTGTATAAAAGCTTGCCTACTGTGTTTTTAAATAATTCTGCTGTTGCCCAGCTTGTCAATATAATGCTTATAGTATTTTGGGCAGATGCTATGCCGAATACTGAAATTAAAGGTATAACCACAATGGTCGCAAGTGTTATAGCAACTACCTCAGATAATTTTTCAATTAGAAAAAAAAGGATGAGAAGCCATATACTAACTTCTGCTTGAATTGAAAAAGTGGTCAGTTGTAGCCAGGCATAAGAGGATATTATTCCCGGAGCCCACAAATTTTTTTCAGTTTTTAAAAGAGCAATAAATGGGAAAAATATTGGTGGTGGGATTTGCCATGCCAGTTGATAAATCAAATCAAATGTAATAAGTGTCGCAATTAAATATGGCCAACTTCTTTGAGTTAGTATACAGCCAATTCCTGTTAAGATCAGAAAAATTGCTTGTATTGAAATTGTTTTTATAGTATTTGTTTTCCAAATGCCGAGTTTTTCTAAAGCTTTTTGTTGCGGCGGTGATATTACCTCTCCTTTTCTAACTATTACTTCACCTTTTTTGTAAGAGAAGAATACCTCCTTAGATGCTATGTTTATAGAAAATTCTAAATCTTGAGGGGCTATTATATCGAAGCGGGAAATTTCAGAAGGCTTAGCCGTGTAGAATTTTAGCACCCCCCAAAGTGCAATTGTTAGTATAAGATACAGTATCTGTCTTACAGCAGCCATATTTACCTCCTTGGTTTAATTCTGGAATTAAGTGTAGGACGGTTGTGTATCCTTTGGTTTTTGGCAGCTTTACGTGTGGATTTAGAATATGCTTCAATTATCTTTTCAACGAGCTTTTCACGAACCACATCGTCTTTAGAGAAGAATACGAAGGCAATCTCTGATATTGAACGAAGTACGCGTAATGCTTCTTTTAAACCATTTTCTGAACCAATATCTGCTTGGGTTATGTCTCCTGTGACAACTACTTTAGAGTTCTGACCAATTCTTGTAAGAAACATCTTCATCTGAATAGGAGTCGTATTTTGAGCTTCATCAAGGATTACAAATGAGTTAGAAAGTGTCCGTCCTCGCATGTATGCAAGAGGGGCTATCTCTATTAGTCCAGCTTCTATTAGTTTTTCCATCTTTTGTTTTCCTATGAACTCTTGTAGGGAGTCGTAAATGGGGCGTAAATACGGATCCACTTTTTCGTGTATCTCTCCGGGTAAAAATCCTAGGTGTTCCCCAGCTTCCACAACAGGGCGCGTTACGACTATTCTATCAACGTTTTTTTCTTGAAAGAGCTTGACAGCTAATGCTACTGCAAGAAAAGTCTTTCCTGTTCCTGCAGGACCTACTCCGAAGGTCAATTGATGTGATAGTATCTTTTCTATGTACGTTTCTTGGTTCGGTGTTTTTGGAGTTATGCATTTTCCTGTGTATGTGTAGAATTTGTATTTACCAGATACGCCGTTTTTGATGTCTTGTATAGAAAGCTCTGGATCTTTGCCAAATTTTTCTAGACTTTTTAAGAAGGATTGGACGTTGTCTTCTTTACCTTGAACAAGTATTGTAAGCCCCCGAGTTGAGAACTTCACCCCAAATAACTTCTCAAACTCGTCCAACTCTGAGTTATTAGGGCCGGCAAGTTTTAAAAAGTCTGAATTTGAGAAAAATGTTATCAATACTCCACTTGCAAGCTTTTTAATTTGGAATTCGATCTAAGATCACCCCTTTTATCTTTCCGCTTGAAAACTCCTCTATTATTTTAAGGCAAGCGGCATTTACATCAGGTGTATTGCCACTTTTGATTAGATTCTTAGAAAGTGCGTACTCCTCAAGAGTTGTGCCCAGAAATTTTGCTAGCCAGTTAGCAGCCTTTTCTTTTATTTCAAATGAAGGATTAACTATTTTACAGCATGTCAATTTGTAAAGCTGCTCTTCCGACTCTATATCTGGAACGAGAACTCCTGGAGAATCGGCTAATATGAATTTTTTAAATCGGATCCAGCGGATAGCCTTTGTGACTCCCGGCGAATTTCCACGCTCGAATGATAAGTTGGTAAGTTTTGAAAGCAGTGTGGATTTTCCGACGTTTGGGACGCCTATTACACTTATTTTTTTAAAAAATGATTTACTGGGAAGAGAGTTTAAAAAGTTTAATATGACTTTTGAGTGAGTTTTGAGCGATAATTTGAAGAATTTTTTGAAACCAAGCTCTGAGAAGAAATTTTTGAAAGGTGCAAGAGAAGAAGATGAAATTAGATCAACTTTTGAAAAAACAATCACAGTTTTGGAAGGAAAAAATATGCGCATAAACTTTTTAGAGAATGAAGAAAAAGGCACCCTTGCATCTACTAGCAAGAGTGCCCAATCAGCCTTTCTTAACTCTGTTGAAATTTTATCAACTACCTTTTTTTTATTGAAGCTCAACTTTGCTGCTCACCTGATTACTTGTTCTTTTTAGCTTTACGCTGCTTTTTCTCTTCTCTCAAACGTTTGTGCAGCTCCAGCATCTTTTTTACGTGCTCTTTGATTCTTGCTTCTTTCAAGCTCCTTCCGCGCAAGTAGTAGAGCTTTGCACGTCTTACTTTACCGTAGCGCTTGACTTTTATGTAAGCAATGCGCGGAGAGTGATACGGGAATATTCTTTCAACTCCAACACCGTGAGAGATTTTACGCACAGTGAAGGTTGCCTCTGTACCTTTTCCACCGCGTTTTGAAATAACAACTCCTTCGAATTCCTGAACTCTCTCTTTGTCTCCTTCTATAACTTTGTAACCAACAACAATGGTGTCACCAGGACCAAACTCTGGATGATCATTTCTGTAATACTCTTTCTCTACTATCTCTTTTATTCTGTGATCCATCTCCCTCACTCCTTTAAAGTGAATAAATAATGTAGTGACCTTATCTGTAAAAAGAGCAACAAATACCCACGCAATAAAAGTTTAAAAGCAGAGAGCTTACATTGTCAAGGTTGGTTGGATAGCATTTAGGATCTTAAACGATCAACGATTATCGCTATTGCAGCACGAACCGAGAGATGATTGTAATCTCCAAATTTGATTGGTTCAAGCAGATAGTCGCAAGTTTGTATGAATTCGTCTGTTAACCCCCAAGCTGTTCCAAAGGCTAGAATAAAAACTTTATCAGTTTTTTTTAACTTGTTAAAGGTGATGAAGTTGGCACCATCCACTTTTCTAGCAGAGGTTGCAATTATGGGTGGTGTATAAGAAAGGTCTAAATGTTCTTTTAAAAGATTTTGAGCTTCCTTTAAGTCTTTAGTAACATGTACCAGACTTAGAGCTTCATGCCTGTCCGGGTTGTAAATTTTTCCATATCCTTTTGTCCAGTAGCCGAGAGTGCGTTTGGCTATGCGCTGTTGGCTTTCTACGGGTGTTACTATGAAAACTGCTGGGAGATCGTATGTTCTTGCAACTCTAGATGAGTCGTGTATGTCAAGTAATGTGATAGCACTTGCGGTAACATCGTGATTTTTATTGTAAACAGGATAGTGAAGAAGGGCTATGGCGAATAAAGGTTTCTTCTGATTGAGTGAACTCTTGGATGATTTTTTAGTTGGATTTGAAACCATCTTGTTGTTTGGCCTCCTCTATTTATTTTCATTCAGCATTTTCTTTAGTATTTTTATCTCTGACTCGGTTAGATAATAGCATACTTCTTTTGTAGATAGGATTTGCTTTATGAGTTTTTTGCACTCGAAAGAAGGAGTAAAGTTTGGTTTATTGTTCCAAGTTTTCAAAAGTGATTTTGCTTTTCTCCAAAGAGTGATGAATTTGTGGTTACCGCTTCTTAAAATTTCCGGAATTTTCACCCCCTCGAATTCAACAGGGCGCGTGTAGTGCGGAAAACCTAATAACTCTGTCTCATGGGAATCATCAACTACTGTATTGTAGTTGCCGACTACTCCTTCGATGAGGCGCGCTGTTGCGTCAATTACTGCAAGAGCTGGAATATCTCCGCTACTTAATGTGTAGGGGCCAATAGATACCTCTTTGGCTTTGAAAATTTCTATTATTCTCTCATCTATTCCTTCATAACGTCCACTTACTATTATTACTCTGTTATAATTCAGAAGCTCATGGGCAAAACTTTGATCAAATTGACGGCCAGCAGCTGAAGTTACAAGGATTACAGAATCTCCCTGGTTCCACCCATCTATTGATCTTATAGCTGCAGCGATTGGCTCCGGTTTCAAAATCATTCCACCGCCCCCACCAAAAGGGTAATCGTCAACTTCCCGGGAACGTCCAACTCCGAACTCGCGTAAGTTTATTGCCTTAACTCTAAAATAGCCTTCACTATGTCCACGTCCTAACACTCCAAACTCAAAGTACTTCTCTATGAATTCGGGGAATAAGGTTATTACGTAAAAAAAAATGCGAGGATCTGGTAGCTCTTTGTTAAGAGTCACAGCTCATCCCATCCTTTTGGAGGCTTAACGGTTATGGTATCGGTTGATATGTCCCACCACTCCTCAACAAACGGTATTAGTATTTCGCGATTTTGGGTTTTTATAATAGCATACCATCCGGCTGGAAGTAATATTATGTCTTTTAGGGTACCGCTTTCTGTTTGAGATGAATCATCTAATATGGTTACATTTCTGCCTATGAGAAGACTTAAAGGATTAACTTTTGCACGTTCCTCTTCGGGGATTTCACACAAAACTTTGGATTTTCTCAATAACTCCCAAAAGTTTCTGTCTTTTTTAGGGAATAAGGATACTATGTAATTCTTTTTGAAAGGGGTTATAGACTTGACATAAAACTCGAATGATCTGTTGTTCTTTTCAATTATTA
>JAMOTN010000015.1 GCA_027062325.1 bacterium | reverse complement strand
TAGATGCTGCTTCACTTTTAAGAGAGGCAATAGATAAGAATGCTTTGGGAGATTGGGTTGGGTTTTTTGAGGGTTTCTTTGGGATTGAATTGAAAAATGTTGAGGTTGATAAAAAAAATAGTCTTGAGTTTGACGATTTTACCATGTTAAAAATTTTGGAAAAGGGTTATTGATGGAGATAAAGTAATTCAGTATAGGTTCTTGCGGGAGTGAGTTTATGGAGATTTTCAGGAACTTTATAGTTATGGTGTCCACTATTGTTGGCTGTTTTGTGGGATGGGAGATAGCACCAGCCTACAGCTGGATGGAGGCTAATATATATTCTGTTGTTTTCTTATTTGGAGCAACTTTTTGGTTGCTTTCTTCAATTTTGACTAGGTATTTTATGGAAACTTTTGTTAAGTACTTTAGAAGGAATCCACCTGTTGTAATACTTAGGAGTTTTGCCGTGGTGGTTTTATCTGCTATAGTTGGGTATTTATTTTTCATGCCTGTTTCCGGTTGGTTAAAGAATATTGCTGGTGAGTATAGTGACGTTGAGTGGTTTCAAAAAAGTCTGGAAATTCTAGCTTTATTTTTGCCATTTTTGGGAGCAGTGTTTATTGGGTGGGTTGGATTTGTGCTATTCAAGGAGGGAATTTCGAATTTATGGGAAGTGGTACCGCCAAAAGTTGTTGACACGAGCGCTTTGTTATCCAAAAAGTTTGAGGTACTTCTTTCCTTTAAAGTTTTAGAAGGAAAGATCGTGCTTCTCAATACAGTGCTACGAGAATTAGCGCTCCTTTCAGAGCTGCCTTCTAAGAGAAAGGCTGTTTTAAATGCTTTAAAGATAATAAAAGATATGGATGTTATCGAGGTTGATCCTTTAAATTATACAAAGTCTGATGAAGTTGATGTGCAGCTAATAGAAGTTGCCAAAGCTTTAGAAGGGCGAGTTGTTACAGCTGACAGAGCTGTAGCTGGAATGGCTCGCAGTTTAAAAGTAGATGTTATCGATTTGACTGAGTTGAATATAACGGAAGATTTAAAAGTTGGGGATGTGGTTGAAGTGATTCCGGTAAAGCGTGGGCGCGAAAAGGACCAATATGTGGCTTATACTGAGTTTGGAAATATGGTGGTGATACCTTTTAAAAGAGATATTTTGGAGAAACGCGTTCGTGTTAAAATAACAAATGTAACCCCGACAGAGGTGGGAAAAGTTTACTTTGCTGTTTTGGTTGAAGTTTTAGGAGGTGAAGGAGATGAAGGTAAAGGAGGTAATGAGAACCACTCTTTTTAAGATGAGTGCAGACGAGCCTGTGGCAAAGGCTAAGAGAATAATGCTTTTACATCAGCCTGAGTGTATCATGGTTGAAGATGAAGGGGAGATAGTTGGTATTATTGATCCTACTGATCTCCTTAAGGAAAATGATGATAATGCTCCTGTTGCTAAGATTATGAATAAGAAATTTTTGGGGATTGAAGGAGAAGAAGAAGTTAAAGAGGCTGCAAAGCTTATGACAATTAATCGGCTTTCTTATATCCCTGTTCTTGAAAAGGGAAAGGTTGTGGGGATTATAACCCCTAAAGAATTAGTTGAAGATGCCGTATTTGAAGGAAAATATCCGGAGCTTACTCCAGAAAGAGCAGCTATATACCTTGCTATGAGTACGGATAGGAGCAAAGAGGAGCATTGGTTGGAAAAGTGCCGAGAGGAGGGTTATAAAGCTGCTATAACTCAAGTAGGAGCTACGGCTGAACAGCTTCCAATAAAGATGAGAGAAAGTGCAATTGTGGCAGCTATTGCGCGCGGTGTTATAAAGGAAGATTCAAATGAAAAGATAGCTATATCGAATGCTGTACGAGATGTTTATTTACAGCTTGCAGCGGTAAATCCTGGACTTGGTGGTGGATTTAAGGTTTCTGTGGTAAGAGGACATGGAAGAATTTGCGTTGCTGCTTTTGGACGTTGTGGACACGCACTTGCTAATTCACCAATGCAACTTTTTATGGGATTTGCTGTTATAGGACCTTCAGATGAGAAAGCTTAGGTTAGAGGTGAAGTGTAATGTTAAAGGTTAGATTTGCTCCCTCTCCTACGGGATACTTGCACGTTGGAGGGGCTAGAACTGCTCTATTTAACTGGTTGCATGCGCGTTCAAAGGGTGGAAAGTTCGTTTTGAGAATAGAAGATACGGATCCTGAAAGAAGTCGCGAATACTTTGAGGAGGATATAAAAAAACAGCTTGAGTGGTTGGGGTTGATGTGGGATGAGCTTTATAGGCAGTCTGATAGGGCAGATTTTTACGGTGAATACTTTGAAAAGTTGAAAAGTGAAGAAAAAATTTATCCGTGTTTTTGTGATCCCCAGAAGCTTGAAGAAGCTAGAAAAAAAGCTCGTGAAAAAGGAGAGCCTTATAAATACCCGGGAACATGTAGAAAACTTTCAAGAGAAGAGAGAGAACAACGCTTAAGAGATGGTCAAAGGGCTGCATGGCGTTTTGCAGTTCCTGAAAATGAGGATGTTAAGTGGCGTGATTTTGTAAAGGGAGAGGTTGTTTACAACACTGCAAATCTTGAGGATTTTGTGGTTAGAAGAGGTGATGGTAGCTATACATATAATTATTGCGTTGTTGTGGACGATGCTACAATGGGGATAAATTTTGTTCTGCGTGGAGAAGATCACGTGCCAAATACACCTAAGCAGATATTGCTTTATAAAGCTTTAAGTTTTGATGTTCCAGAATTTGCCCATATTCCACTGATATTGAATAAAGAAGGTAAAAAACTTTCAAAGCGAGAGGGGGGTGCCACAGTTGTTGAATTGCATGTTGCAGGGTACCTTCCTCAGTCAGTTGTGAATTGGCTTGCACTCATGGGATGGTCGCATCCTGAAGAGAAGGAAATTTTCAAAGTTGAAGAGCTTGTGAATAGATTTACAGTAGAGCGTTTAAATACTTCGCCTGCTCGTTTTGATCTTGATAAATTGAGATATATAAACTCTGTTCACATGAAGGAGTTGGGTTTTGAGGAGTTTGTAAGGGAATTTGAAAATTGGATTGCTTATGTAAAGAAGGAGAAGGCGTATACCGAAGATGTAGAAAATCTTTTGGAAAATGTGAAAGGTGTTGTTAATAGGTTGTCTAAATATTTCGTTTCGGAAAAGGGTAACGTTTTGAATTTGGCGTATCTTTTCAGAGAAAATGCTGCCAATTTTTATGAATTGGTAAAGATTTTGCTTGAAGTTTTAGAGGATAAAGTAATTTCAGATGAAGATAGAATTAAGTTTTGTGATAATTGGAGTAAATTTTGTGAGGTTTTGTATGCTTTAGTTGAAAATTTACAAGGTTGCGAATGGAGTATGGAATCCATAAAAGCTACTTTTAAGTTGGCAATAAAACAGGGCTGCAAGGGTAAAAACTTGTACAAACCTTTTAGATTAGTGGCTACCAACTTGGCAGATGGACCAAACATTACAGAGGTTGTGTACTGGCTTGGGAAGGAAAGGGTTTTGAAAAGGCTCAATAACTATGTTAAAAGTTTGTCGGCAAATTTTAATTAGGAGTGATGTTCTTGGCAAGAGAAGTTACTTTGCCAGTCGAGGTTATAGTACATCTTGATAGAGCAGAAGTTGGTTTTTTTGATGAGATGATAAAGGCGGCGGATAATTTAGCAGTGTGCACATGTCTTGATTCTTTTGAAGCACGACTCAAGTTATCGACTACTTCAGGCTTAAAAAATGAGCTTCTTGAATTTTTAGAAGGAGCCAAGAGTGAGTTGAGTGGACTTGAGGTTATAGAAATTTTGGAATAGGTGTGTAAGTTTAAAAGGTTTTGAAGAGGTGTTTTTTATGCCTAAAAGATGTGAAGTTTGTGGGAAAGAGCTACCTGATAATTGGATGACAAGTATATGTGCAGATTGTGCATTTGAAAAATTTAAAAGCTTTGCGGCTGCAGGTGGTGGATTCAAAGGAAAAGCTTTTTTGCAAGAAGCTATAACTTCTTCTCCTACAGTTACTACTTCAACCTCAAGAGAGGCTCAACTTCTAAAAAAATACGGAGAGCTTGATATAACGTTTTTGACAGGAATATTCAAAGATAAGTTTGTTTTGGGAAAGATGCTGAATGAGGGTTTTTCTCCGGATATGCTTTATCATCCTGCAACTCGTAAAATAGCGGAACTACTTGTTTATTTCTACAAACAGGGAAAGAGTTGGGACAGATTTTTAGTGCAGGATTTTTTAAAGCGACAAAATGAGTTGACTCCCGAGATTGAGGAAGTGCTTGACTTAATAGTGCATCAGCCGCCAGTTCAGCTTGGTAGCATGATGGAGTATCTTGCACGTTTAAGGGAAAGAGCGAGCATAGAGAGACTAAAACTTGTTAGAAGAAAAATTGACGATTATATCGATGGAAAAGAGAATACCAATACTCCAGTTCTTGAGTTTGTAAACATACTTGTTCGCGACTTAAGAGAAATTCAGAAGGCTCACACTGGACAGTCTATAAAGTTAATAAAGTCAGAACTCATAGAAATTGCAAAAGAAATAGAGGAAAGGGCAAAGACGGGGGAGATTGAAACGCTTGGTTATTCTCTCCAGCCTTACAACGATCTAAATTTAGCCCTTTCTGGCTTGAGAAAAGGCTTTTTCTATGCGATTGCGGGAGCACCTCGTCGTGGAAAGACTTCCCTTACTTTGGAATTGGCAACTACGGTTGCTCGCAATGAGAAGATACCAGTGTTGTTTTTTTCATGGGAGCAAACGCGAAAAACGTTAACTTATCGTATTTTGGCAAAAGAGAGTAGAATAAATCCAGATACTTTGCGCAGAAAAGACATAACCAAGAATCCGGAGCTTATGGAAAGGTTTGCAGCAGGTTGGAAAAAGATGGAGGAGTATATGGATTACTTCTATATAATGGAGGGATCCAAAAAAGATACGGTTGACAGAATAAAGGCTTACGCATACAATGCGATGGAAATTCATGGTACGGATGACATTGTCATATTCCTAGATTACCTCCAGAAGATGCCGTATCCTAAAGAGTATTCCACAGAGCGTTTCAAAATTGAGGAGATATCGACGGATATAAAGAGGCTTACGATAGAGTTGAATTGTCCAATAGTTGTCATATCTTCTTTAACTCGTGAAGGATGTGAATTGGATTCGGGACCGGGTAAAGGAAGGCCTACTATGTATCATACAAAAGGATCAGGGGATATAGAGTACGACTTGGACGTTGCTATGATTCTTGCAAAGGATTGGGAGGATACAGCAGAGCTTGAGAACCAACTGCGAATAAAAGCGCGTGAGATGGGAAAAGATCCAGAAAATGTTCCAAAGATTGATATAGTTAACCTGTACCTTGACAAAAACAGGGATGCTCCAGAAGGTTATCCACCAGTTGTGCAGTTTTTCTTCTTCATAGAAGAGAACAAATTTGTGGAGCTTGGATTTAAAGGGGAGGAAGACAAGTACAGGTATGCGAGAATTGATAGACTTTTGAATAAGCTTATAGAGACTGGTATGATAAGGTTTAGGGATAAGCAGGATTTAAAGACGGGAGCCCTTTCTGCAGCTCGCAAAAAGGCGGTGAGGATAAAGAGAGATGCGGATTCTTTGGTCTGATATTATTGAGATGAGATTTGTATGGTTAATTGTTGTGCTGGTTGGGATTTTGTCCAGTATTTTTCTTACAGGATGTGGTGTTGGTAAGGAAAAGGGGGAGAGTATTTTAGCTATTAGTGAAGAGCAAAAGCTTTGGCAAGTTAAGACAGAGATGGAGAACTCTCTAATAATGTTTGATGAGGGGCAGCTTACGAACTGGAGTTCAAAACTTTTGAAGATATACTTCAAAAGTGGGGGAACAGTTAGGAGGAAGGCTGCTGCTTATTACTCGTTTTGTCAGGCACTTCTTGGTTGGATGTACATGCATGGAGATGTTTCAAAGAGAAAAATACGTGAAGCGTTTAGGGCAGCTCTTAAGTATTCCAAGGAGATAGGTGCAGAGCTTGATGAAAAATTCATCAAGTTGTTGGTTAGAGAGCTTTCTCTGGAGGCAGGTTATTATAAGAATTATGCTGATTTAAAGAACTCGCTTGCTGCTTTTGAAAAGGAATTGCGTTTTGAAATAGATAGAACTTTTAAAAAGGTTTTGAAAAAGCTTGATAAAGGGTGGACTTTTCCGGGGACTGCGGTGAATCCTATAAACTTCAAATACGCATCTTATCCGTTTAACTTGGCAGATGTAGTGATTTTACAGCTTAGAGCTGCGGCTGTTGTTGGAGATGTGGCATATTTTTTAGAGCAAATGTCAAGGATAGAGAATGGAACGGGAGAACTGGCGTTTAACAATGGTGTTAAAGAGGTTAAAGCTTTGTTTGAGGCTTTTGCAGGTTCGTGGGAAAGGGTAGCCTCGGATCTTCTTTCATTTAGAAGTCCTGATATTCCACTTGGATTTTTCAATCAGGAGGGTGTATGGTTGTTAAGGTGCGCTTATTCAAGTATAGGGGGAGAGTATTTAAAAGAGATAGAAAATATTGATAAATTGGCTATAAAAATGCGCTATTCTCAATATTTTTCTACAAAGTCTAAAAAGTTTGAAGAGGTTTTTAAACAGCCTTCGTACTTTTTGAAGTATCTTGAACTTTACAATGCATATAAAAATAAAGTTGCAGATTTCAAAAAACGTTTGGTTGCTGCAATAGAGCAGCTTGATCAAAATTTGAAAGTAATGCCGATAGGAGTTGCTAAAACTTACGTTTCGTTTCTCTTGGATAGGGCAAAAGAGTATGGAATGAAAGATAAAGCGGATGAACTTGCCAATGTTTTAAAAAATATATCTACTTTTGCTACTCAGGGAAGGAAAAAAAGTAGGAAGAAATCATTCTTCAAGAGGTGGTTTTAATGCAGCTTTTCATAGTTATAAGCTTTTTTGCAAGTTTGCTTTTTACTGGGCAAGTGTCGCCAAATATTGCATCAGATTGGATTAATGAGTATCAAAAATGGCAAGATTACAGCAGTTATATAGTTTCTAACCCCAACTTGTTTTTTTCTCAAGCATTGGGGAGTTTGTATGAAATAGAAACTCAAGTCAAAGTTTTGAAATACAACTCTAAAAAAATTACTGGGTTATCCCCTGATTTAATAACCTTTCGAATTGAGGACTTTAAGTTTGTAGATGAGGCTTTAGATTCTAGGAAAAAGATTATGAATAACTTAGTGAAAAATTTTAAGTTTTTCAGTGATCCCAAATTGCTTTCTAAAGTTGAGCAGAGTTTGAAGCTTTACGCTTCTGTATTTAAGGAGTTTGAAAAACAGCCCAGACTTGATGTGGAAAAGTATTTGCAAAAAAGTGTGATTTTTTACAAAAAGTTATCCGAAGATGCGAATCTGCCAAATTTAGTACGAGATGTATTTTCAACTATGGCTCAATGCTTAGAGGAGTTTTTGGTTAAATTACAAAATGCTGAAACTTCTTTGAAAACGGAAGTTTTAACTATGCTTTCAAAGGTAATGGAGTTGGAACCTTCGTGGCGCGACATTGGAAGGAAGGGAATTCCAGCACAGAGTTTGCTGTTTTTCCCGTGGAAGGCTTTTGTTGACTTTAAACTTGGCAAGTACAGGGAGAATTTAAAATATTACGAGGACAAGGGATACTCAGAGAAGCCGAGTGTGCATCAAGAGACTTTACAGTTATCAGAGTAGCGTTTGATTTACTTTTCTGCTTTGTGATTGCAGTTTTGAAAGGGGGAGAGTTATGGCAGATAAGAGGATGCCTTACAGTTATTCACACTTAGCGCGAATACTCTGTGTGATGGCTTATTCTTGGTTGGAAATATGGAGGGATAAATTGGGACTGGGATTTGGAGAGATGGATGTTTTGTCTGATTACATTTTAGAAAGCTTTGTAGAGGAGGATTTTGCGGTTGATGAGGTTTTAGGGGGAGATTTTGAAGAGTATCCAGAAGAGGCAAAGGATAAGTTTATACGTTTGTATACAGTGATATTTGACAATTTGTCGGAAATTGATAGACAAATTCGCTTTTTTATGAAACAAGCGGAAAAAGAGGTGCCGGATACTGTTACTTTGGCAATTTTGAGAGTGGGACTTGGCGAGCTCATATACTTTGCTCCGGATATACCTGAGAAAATTTTGAATGAAGCGGTTCTTATGGCCAAAAGATTTTGTTTTAACCGGGCTAACTTCATAGATGCTTTTTTAGGAGATATGTTTCACTACCATTACAATGAGGATTGGTGATGTTAATGGTAACTGAGAGGCTCAAGTTTGGAGCAGCGCTTGTGAAATATGGATTGATAGATGAAGGAACCTTGAAGAAGGCGTTGGCTTTGCAGAAAAAGACCGGAGAAAGTTTGGGATACATTCTTGTAAAAAATGGATTCGTTTCACAGTCTGATTTGATCCGTTTTTTGGAAGATAAATTGGGAGTGAATCATGCAAAACTTGACAATTGGATGGTGGATGAGGATGTTTTAAAGTTGTTATCGGAGGATTTTTGTAGAAAATACAAAGTTTTTCCATTAATGCGTGTTGGCAACACACTTAATCTTGCAATGGTTGATCCGTTTGACACTTTTGTTAAAGAGACAGTTGAGGATATGACGGGATGTATAGTAAAGCCGTTGGTGACCACTATTTCTGAATTGGAAAGAGCCATAAATAAATATTATGCATCTTCAGGGGATAGAGCTTCTTATAAAGAGGAGGGTAGCAGGTCTTCAATATTAGGGGTTAAATTGGATAACAAAGATTATGAGGTGAATGATGCGCCAATTGTTCAACTGGTGGATCGGATAATAAAGAATGCGATAAAAGATGAGGCAAGTGATATTCATATTGAACCAGATGAAAAAGTACTGCGTGTTCGCTACAGATTAGATGGAGTTTTACATGAAGTGCTTTCTCTCTCTAAAAACTTAGAAGCTCCGGTTGTGTCGCGTATAAAGATAATGTCTGATATTGATATTGCTGAAAAGCGTGTTCCTCAAGATGGAAGAATAATGTATGAGCTTGATGGTAGAAAGATAGATCTACGTGTCTCTACTTTTCCCACGGTTGATGGGGAAAAAGTTGTTATAAGAATTCTTGATAAAAGTAAAATGGTGATGAAACTTGAGGATTTGGGATTTACTCCTACAGTCCTTGAAAGATTTAATAAGGTGATACGGTATCCTAATGGAATAATATTGGTGACAGGTCCTACTGGTTCTGGAAAGTCAACAACTCTTTATGCTGCTTTGCAAAAGATAAATAGCATAGACAAGAATATTGTTACTATTGAGGATCCTGTGGAGTACAAGATACCTCTTGTGAATCAATCTCAAGTTAATCCTAAAGCAGGGTATAATTTTGCAAGTGGATTGCGCTCTATACTGCGTCAGGATCCGGATGTAATAATGGTTGGAGAGATAAGAGATTATGAGACAGCTGAAATTGCGATTCGTGCAGCTTTAACAGGGCACCTCGTTTTTTCAACTTTGCACACAAATGATGCGGCTAGTGCTGTGACGCGCTTGATCGATATGGGTGTTGAGCCGTTTTTAGTAGCCTCGAGTGTTGTTGCTATAATGGCTCAACGTCTTGTTAGGAAGGTTTGTCCACATTGTAAGGAAGAGGTGAAGCTTAGTCCTAAGATGCTTGAGCAGATAAAAACTGTACTTCCGCCAAATGTTGATGTTTCGAGCTTGACTTTTTACAGGGGGCGTGGTTGTGAGATTTGTAAGGGAACGGGGTATCTTGGAAGGACGTGTATAAATGAGCTATTGATTCCAGATGAGAAGATAAGAGAGATGATCGTTGATAAAGTGCCTGCAACTAAGATAAAGCTTTATGCACGCCAAAAAGGCATGTTGACTCTACGTGAGGATGGGCTTTTAAAAGTTGTTGAGGGGACGACTACGATTGAAGAGGTTATGAGGGTTACTCAGCGTGATGAGGATTGAAAACAGGGTGATGTAAGGTGAATGGAAGAGGAGTTCACCCAATACTTAGATTTATTGGTTTTCTGTTTTTGTCAGTTGTGGCAGTTGCAACAGTGGGAGTGGTTCTTTCTGTTTTTCTAGGGGTGTTTTTGATAACTGCGATTGTCAGATTGATACCGTTTTTGGTGGCGGCAACTTTGTTAGTGGGAGCTTTCAATTGGGTAAGAGCTTTGATGGTTGAACACAAAGTAAAAAGATTACTTGATTCCATTAGAAATAAAGAAGTGTTGACTCACGATGAATTTGTAGAGATTGTTCGTAAACTTTCAGAGTTAGATGTGCCTTTCTTAAACGAATTGGATATGAAGCTAGTTATGTGTGAAAAGTGCATGAAGACAATTCCAATTGGGTTGTTGCGGGAAGATTTTGGAGCTTATGAGGTATATGTAAAAACGGGATTGTGTCCAGAGTGTTATCTTAAAAAAGCATGTGAGTGGCGCAAGGATTTGAAGAGTTGGTATGGGGAACTTTAAATTCTTTTTGAGAGAACTTGCTTTATTATAATCTGTTTCTGATTTTTGTTTCTATTCTTTCCAATTGCGGGGTGTGTGAGGATGAAAGAGAGCTTTAGTGATAAAAAAGAATATGTTGATTATTTTTCACGATTGGTTAGGTTTGAAATGGAAGAGCAAAGAATTCAGAGTGAGTATGAGATAAGGAAATTCCCTCCTAAATTTCGCCAAAAAATTGGGAAAACTTTACTTGATATGAATGCTAAGTATATGGGAAAGAACTTTTATGGAGAATACGTCTTCCAGTTTGGTTTGCCGTATGAATTTAAAACTGACATATCTCCTTCTGATGTGGTGCTTGTTACACCAATAGGTAAGGATCCTTTACGATTTGGAATAGAGGGGACGTGTATTAAAAAGGGGAAGCGTTTTCTACAGATTGTTTTTTCTCAAGATATTCGAAGTGTCAGGGCAAAGAAATGGCGCGTTGATTTGTACTCTAACGATGTTACCTTCAAAAGAATGTTAAGTGCTCTAGAAAGGTTTTTCAGTAGCTCTTATTTTCTTGAAGATATTTTGTTAGGGAAGAAAGAGAATGTTGCTGTAGTTGAAGATGTAGGGTGTGGAGTAGTAGAGCTTAACCGCTCATTTTTAAATGATTTAAATCCTTCTCAGCGAAAAGTTGTGAAAAAAGCAGTTGAATTTTATGCAGGTTCTTGCCCACGTATTCTGCTAGTTCACGGACCATTTGGAACAGGAAAAACAAAGACAGTTGTCTATACCTTGAAAGCCTTAGTAGATGCGTTACCT
>JAMOTN010000014.1 GCA_027062325.1 bacterium | reverse complement strand
CAGGAAAGTTGAGTTATCGGAATGTTGAGGGGAATAGTCCGCTACCTACTGGTTGGACTACAGACGTTGCTAGTGATGATGCTGGCCGCGTTTGGATAGGTACTTCTAAAGGACTTTGTATGTTTGATGGCAAGAAGTGGGTCAAGAGGTTTGATAGAATAAGGGAAAGAATTATTGATATTGAGGTTGCCTCTTCAAACGAGGTTTACGTTGCTACAAGAAGTGGAGTTTATAAAGTAAAATACTATAAAAAGGAGATTGAAAAGAAGACTACTTGCCGAATGAAGTTCGGTTTTGGGCGTAAGTGAGTTTTATCGTGGTAAAGGGGGGATAAGTTGTGTTAGAGATCAGATGGCACGGTCGTGGTGGACAGGGAGCGGTCACTGCGGCTAAAGTGTTGGCAAAAGCAATTGTTAAAGCTGGGAAGTATGTTCAGGCTTTTCCTGAGTATGGACCAGAGAGAAGAGGTGCTCCTGTTAAAGCTTTTGATAGGATAGATGACAAGCCCATAGTGATTCACTCTCAGGTTTATGAGCCAGATGTTGTTGTAGTGATAGATCCAACTTTGGTAACGGCTGTTAACGTCACAGAGGGATTGAAGAATGGGGGAGTTGTCATAGTAAACTGGCAGGATGATGTGGATAAGTTAAAAAAGCTTCTTGGAAGAGATGACATTCAGCTTTGGACTGTTGATGCTTCAAGGATTGCTATGGATGAGCTGGGGAGAGAAATTACAAATATGCCAATGCTTGCAGCAGTTGTAAAGGCACTTGAGGTTGTAGAGCTTGATGTAGTAAAGGAGGCTGCACGTGAGTTTGGCATTCCTAAGATAGAGGCTAACTTGAAGGCTATGGATAGAGCTTATGAGGAGGTGTCAAAGAGATGAGTTTAAAGGGATATAAAGAGATACCTGATGCAGGTTTAATTCTTAACGCTCCAACTTCTATTCAAAATAAGACTGGAAGTTGGCGTTCAATGAAACCAATATTTCACGAGGAAAACTGTATAAACTGCCTTTTTTGTTGGTGGTACTGTCCTGATTCCGCAATAATTATAGAGGATGGTAAGATGAAAGGAATAAATTACGACTACTGTAAAGGTTGTGGAATATGTGTTCATGAGTGCCCAGGGAAGAAAGGAAATAAGGCTTTGGAGCTTGTTCCTGAAAAAGAATAGTAAACACGTGCAAAACGGGTAAAGGAGGGGAAAAAGATGAGAGTTGCTATAACTGGAAATGATGCTGCTGCCCTCGCAATGAAGCAGATAAATCCTGATGTGGTGGCAGCTTATCCTATAACTCCGCAAACACAAATTGTTCAGACATTTTCTCAGTACGTGCATAACGGTGAGGTTGATACTGTATTTGTCACTGTTGAGAGTGAGCACTCTGCAATGAGCGCAGTTGTTGGAGCAGCTGCTTCTGGAGCTCGCACTATGACTGCTACGAGTGCGAATGGATTGGCTCTTATGTGGGAGATTCTCTACATTGCAGCTTCTTTGAGGCTTCCCATAGTTATGACTGTTGTTAATCGTGCTCTATCTGCACCAATCAACATACATTGTGATCATTCGGATAGTATGGGAGCGCGTGATTCTGGATGGATTCAGATTTATTCAGAAAGTGCTCAGGAGACTTACGATAACTTGATTCAAGCAGTGAGAATCGCAGAAGAAGCTCGCTTTCCTGTAATGGTTTGTCAAGATGGATTTATTACCTCTCACTCTGTAGAAGTGTTGGATGTTCTTGAGGATAAAGAGGTTCGCGAGTTCATAGGAGAATACAAACCTGCTTACAGCATATTGGATGTGGATAACCCTATAACTGTTGGTCCACTTGATCTATTTGACTACTATTTTGAGCACAAGGCACAGCAGATAGTTGATATGCCGAAGGCAAAAGATGTTGTGTTAAAAATTGGAGAGGAATTTGGCAAGAAGTTTGGCCGTAAGTATGGTTTGTTTGAGGCTTACATGACAGATGATGCAGAGGTTGTGGTTGTTGTGATGAACTCTGCTGCTGGAACTACTAAGGCTGTAATTGATGAACTTCGCAGTAAGGGAGAAAAAGTTGGTTTATTGAAACCTCGTTTGTTCCGTCCATTCCCTGCTGCTGAAATAGCAGAAATTTTGAAGGGTAAAAAAGTTGCGGTTCTTGACAGGGCTATGAGCTTTGGGGCTCAGGCAGGTCCTCTTTCGATAGAGATTCAGTCTGCTCTTTACTTGGCGGGAGCTACCGCAAGCGATACGCCTGTATCTTCATTTATTTACGGACTTGGAGGAAGGGATATTACTACTGATAACATAAAGCATGCGATTGATGTTGCTAAGGAAGGAAGACACGGGCACTTTGAAATGCTCAATGTAAGAGAATAATCTTGAGGTTTGGTGTAAAGGGGGGAAAAATCATGACTACTATAAGGGATTTGAGCAAGGCAAAAGAGGGTTTGGCGAGCGGACACAGGTTATGCGCTGGATGTACGGCGGGAACTATTGTGCGCCAGGTCCTCCTCACAGCTCTCAATAAGTATCATGTTGTTGTTGGTGCTGCAACTGGATGTTTGGAAGTTGCGACTACCATATATCCGGATACTGCATGGACTGTTCCATTTATTCACAATGCGTTTGAAAATGCTGCTGCCACAATTTCTGGTGCTGAGGCTGCTTACCGTGCTCTCAAAGAAAAAGGAAAGGTTGATAAGGAAATTCGCTTTATAGCGTTTGGTGGAGATGGAGGAACTTATGACATAGGGTTGCAGTCTCTCTCTGGAGCACTCGAGCGTGGGCATAGGTTTTTGTATGTCTGTTACAATAATGATGCTTACATGAATACGGGAATTCAAAGGAGTGGAGCTACGCCTCGTTGGGCGGCTACGACTACATCTCCTGCAGGTAAGAAGATTCCAGGAAAGCCTCAGATGAGGAAAGATTTGACTTCAATAGTAGCAGCTCATGATATTCCGTATGTAGCGCAAGTTGCTCTTGGTTATCCAAATCAGCTTATAAAAGCGGTTGAGAAAGCTCTTGAAGCAGATGGTCCTTCGTTCATAAACGTATATATGCCTTGTACAACAGGTTGGAAATTTGATCCATCCTTGGGAATAGAGATATCACGCCTTGCGGTTGAAACTTGTGTTTGGCCAATGTATGAGGTAGATAACGGAGAGTGGAGGCTTCTTTATAAACCACGTGAAAAGAAGCCCGTTGAAGAGTGGTTAAAATTGCAAGGACGCTTCTCCCACATATTCAAGAGAGAAGATAAGGATGAATTATTGCGTCAAATTCAGGAAGATGTTGATAGGAAGTGGCATCAGCTTTTGAAAAGGTGTGGTGAAGAGTAAGGGTGATCCTTTTTAGGAGGAAGTTGTTCTTATTATTTTTAGGATTACTGGTACTCATAGGTGGCCGGCAGGTTACAGCGGCAACTGCCCGCTGGCTTGCCGGCTATTCATCTTGGATTTTTGTTATAAGATTTGACAAACCTGTTAAGTCTTACTTTTTTGAAAAAGGGAGTAAAACGTTTATTTTGCGTATTCCAGAAAAGATAGAAAAGATTGTAAATAAGACCAGAATGCTTCCAAATTACGAGTTACCTGAAGTAAAAGTCTTCACAAACTTTACAGTCTTTCAATTTTCAGATACGGTTTATACTCGTGTCCTTATGTCCAAGGATAAGAAAACTTTGGAAGTAGTATTCTTCACACGCAGCTTCATGGCCTACGCTAGGGCGATTGCAGAGGTTGTGAGGCGCTACAAGGAAGCAGGAAAGACGGTAGTAATGTTGGATCCAGGTCACGGTGGTAAGGATCCGGGAGTTGTTTGGAAGGGAATAAAAGAGAAAGATGTAGTTTTAGATGTGGCTAAGTATATAGCTTCTTACTTGAAGAAAAATGGAATTGGGGTGGTATTAACGAGGAGTGATGATTACTATTTATCATTGCGGGAGAGAGTAGAACTTGTTTGGCAAGCGCGTCCTGATTTTTTCTTAAGCATACATGTAAATTCATGCAGAGATAAAAAAGTTCGTGGAATAGAGATATTTTATTTATCGCCTGAACCTTCCAAGGATTGGTTGGATGTTCAGCTTGTTGCCCGTGAGAATATGCAGGATACTCTTGGAGTTATTGGTGAACCAGAGGGTTTGGTAATAGATTTGAAGAAAAAGGAGTTCATAAGAAAAAGTGCTCAATTTGCATCAAAATTGTTTATGAAATTGAAAAAAAGGGGGCTTATTGTTAGAAAAGTTAAGAGTGCGCTGTTAACAGTTCTAACGAATCTTGTAAAGCCTTCGGTTTTGTTAGAGATTGGTTTTATAACGAATACAGAAGATAGAAAGTTGCTATTTGATAGGTTTTATAAAATGCAACTTGCGATGGCTATATTTGAAACTATTAAAGAGATGAAAAAAGAGTATGCTTTTGAAGATAGGACAGTTCAGACTCTAAAAAAGACTCGTAAATGGTATGTATTGAGTAAAAATGTTACAGGGAAAAGAGCAATAGAGGGTGAAGTTTCTGATTCGTTAAAAGTTTCTCGTGTCAGCCAATATCGAAAAACTAGTCTCAAGACTACTTCCCCATCACCTAAAATTCAAAAGCGCTGGTATGTTGTTAAAAAAGGTGATACGCTTTTTAGAATTAGTAAGAAATTTGGTGTAGATTGGCGTTGTATTAAAAGAGCAAATGGGTTGAGAGATGATAGGATAGAGGTTGGACAAAAACTTTTAATACCTTCTAAATGTTCAAAGTGATATATTGGTGGGTAATGAACATGAAGTTTAATAAGCTGATCTTAATAATTTTAATCTGTTTATGCTTTTATATTTGGGGTTATGCAGCGGGGATTGGAGAAAGTGAGCTTACAGAACTTTATCAAAAGTGGCTTATAACAAATGATCCAAATGTTGGATTAAAATATGCTCGAAGACTTTCAGAATTTGATCCACGAGCGGCTCTAGAGGTTTATAAACGTTTGGTTACAGAGTTTTCAAAGGAGAAGATAGAAGTTTCTAGAGTTTCTGTTGATGCTGCTGTTATATGTTATAAAATAGGGGCAACTCAGGAAGCTAGGTTGTGGCTAAAGGATGCTAAGCTAACGGTTTCTGATTTGATTAAGATAGCAAGCTACGATTGGAATTTTGTGGAAAAATATTTAAAAAAACATTTTAATGAAACTTCTTCCTATGTTCAGGGAGCTCCAAAAGATGTTGCGTATATTTTTTATAAGGCTGGATTACCGCCTAAGGGTTTAAAAGGAGATGCTCTCTTTTACTATTGCTACTACTCTCAAAACGAAGATTGTATGAGAAAAAATTTAAGTATCAATAATTTCGAGGATTACGTGAGTTATTTGGAGGAAAAAGGTGAATACGATGAGGCGATACGAGTTCTTGAAAAATTTGGAGCTGTTGGAAGTTACCGTTATTTAGCCTTGCTGTTCGAAGCTGGAAAGTTTGATTGGTTAAAGAATAAGATAGCTATGTATCCTCCTTCATATCTTTTGAGAGTTTTTAATAGCTTATCTCCAGAAAATAAGGAAAAATTTATAGAGCTTCTTTCAGGATGGAAAAAGGAGTTTTTTATGGCACTTTTAAATGATGATAATAGAAGGGCATTTATAGTTGCTCTTTTAAATCATCAGAATTCTCTTATATGGGATTTTGTTGAGTCTAAGCCACGTTTAGTGGTAAAAACTTTGAAGGAGCTTAACTTGAAGGATAAGATGAAAGCTTATTATATAAGAGCTTGTATAAATGCTGACATGTACGAGGAAGTTTACGACTTGCTGGTTAAAGAACGTAGCTCTGAAATTATACTATTTGTGGATTCTTTTGAAAAACTTGAGGAAGTTGAGAATTTGATGGGTAAAAAGATGAGTTGGATGTGGTTGTCTCAATTTCAAAAGGAGGCTTTGATAGAATGGTGGAATACTACTTATGAGACTCTCTTGCTACCTGAATTTTATATGAAGTTTTATAGAACTCAGGCTAAAGATAGGTTTACCGCTAGCGTTGAGAATGCTTTATTGAAGTGGATAAATACGAATTCAAGTGAGGATATTTTGAAACTTGACTTCTCAGATCCATTAGGACTTTATTTGAGAAGAGTTTTTGGGGTGGAGTAGTTGTTTGAGTGTGAAATTTTCTTTGGAGTGATGGTTTAGTCCTATGTGGACAAAGCCTGTTGTATTGATTGAAAAAAGTCTACAAAACAGCGGGATAGTTAGATATTTGAGATTGAAGTTTTCCCATCGTTTTAATTTTGTTTTAAATGAATGCTTGAAAGAAGAGGATAGGAATGAATTACGTGCTTTTTTAAGACTTTACAAGTTGAGAGATGAACTTCATCTTGAAAAAGTTGATGTCAGTTCTACAAGATTTGTTGGTGCTGTTTTACCTCATAAGACCATATTCTTGAGTACTAAATATCCTTTTAGGCAGTTGAGTGTGCGATTGGGATTTTACGAATTTAGAAAGGCTAAAATAGGTTGGCAAGAAGCGCGTCCAATTGTGGGACTTTATTTACCCAAATATGAGGATTTGAAGTTTTTTGTCAAAGTTTGCTGGCCTCTGTTGAAGAGTAAGTATTCTCGATTTAAGGTTATAGCCTATGCGGATGAAGCGGATATTCTACAGGTAAATTGGGAAGAAAAGGTTTACATAGAGCACGTTAAAAGCTTTGAAGAGATTGCCCAGAAGGCTAATGTGATATTCTGCTTTGTGGTGCCACCTCTTCCAAATTTGTTTGAAAATCTTAGAAAAATTTACCTCGTTAATTGCTTTTCGAAGTCTGTAAGTGTTATTGCTTCCAGTGGTTTGGCTGAGATGTTATTTACCAAATGGCAGATGTTGGATGTTTTAAAAAGTGCTGAAAATTTTAACTCAAAGGAATACTTACTTCTTGATAATTTTTTTGAAGAGATTGAAAAAGATAAGCGTCACTTGGAAAACTTTTTGGATGTCATAGATTCAATAAGATTCTATCCAGAATCTGAAGAATTGAAGTTTTGGGAGAGAATTGTAAATTCTAGTGTTGAAAAAGAGAGGGAGAATTTGCTGGACGATTTAAATGGAGAAGACATTAGGATTCATGTGTTAGATTTCTATCCTTACGCTACTTTGGAGAAGATATTGCATAAAATTGGTTTAAAAGTTGGAGTTTCTATAAATGTCTTCAAAAAAGATTATCAAAACATATTTGAGGCTTTGAAAAAAGAGTTAGCTAAAGAGGGGATAAGATTTTTCAGTAGAGTAGATGAGTTTAGGAAGTTTATTGGTAAAGATTACCTTGATAAAAAGATGCTTTTGAAAGAGGGGAACAGTTTAAAAAAAGTCCTGTTTATAGATAGCATAGATTGGGCTACAGCTTCTTATCCTACTCATTACAAAAAATTGTTGAAAGAAAAGTTGCAAGAAAAGGGGATTGAGATTCAATTTTTAACTTTTGCTGAAAGAGATGATGTGAGTAAAGTGTTAGAATTTGATCCGGATTGTGTTGTTATGACGGATTGTTTGTTTGCAAGAAAGACTAGGTTTTATAAATTTCCGTTTCCGATATTGCTTATAGAAAATTCTTTTGACGCATACTTTTTTTATTCTTTCACTGATTTCAAGATTTTGAGGACTAAATGTTCTAAGTATCCTAAAAAGTGCTTTTCAAAAGTTTGTAAAAAATCTGATAGCGAATGCATATTCTCTGCAACTCCTGAGGTGCTGGAATCGACTGTTTTAAGTTTGATAAAATCAAAATAGAAAAGATTCATTGGAGATGAAAGAATGCTCGGAAAATTTTTAAAAGAAAAATTTGCATTTACTTTAATAGAGTTAATGGTTGTTATAACGGTTATGGGAATACTGGCTTATTTAAGCCTACCAACCTTTGAGATGATGATAATTCGCAATAAGGAAAAGGTTTTAAGGCAGACCCTACACGATTTGAGACAGGGAATAGATTACTTTTACATAGATAACGGTTTTTATCCAGTAAGATGGTCGCAACTCAGGTATTACAAGGGAGTGGCTTATTATAGAGAGGCTCCTCCGATAAATCCTTTTACTCCGGATCCTTACGATTGGTGGGTTATATCTTCTGGAGTTTACGATAACTCTGCCTATCTTCCTGCAAGTGAGCAGACTATTAAGTATCCGGGATTGCCTTATAAAAGGTTTTTTATGATAGGTTTGAAGTTCTACGATGGTACAACGTATGAAGTAATTCACAAAGTTCCAAATGAATCTGGAATCTGGGATGTTAGGTATCCGCGAGAGGATGTTGCTCTCGATGGCACTTTGTATTGCGATTGGTGATACGTTTTATGCAATTTGGTGGGGATAGAGATGTTTGGTAGGTTGAGTTTGGAAAAATTACGAGCGTTCACATTAGTTGAGCTAATGGCAGCGATGGTGATGCTTGCAATACTTGCAATGTTGGCGATGCCTCTTGCTAAAGTGGTATATCTTCGTGAAAAAGAGGAGATGTTAAAAGAAGTTTTGATAACAACGCGTGATGCCATAGATAGGTACTACCGTGATCATGGTTTTTATCCGGTTTCGTGGCAGGATTTATTTTTTGATCCTTATTTGAAAAGGCCTTATTTGAGACACTCTCCTCCTATAAATCCTTTTACAAAAGATATATACGGATGGGTGGTTATATGCTCTCCAGTCTGGTCCAGTGAGGAAAATCGTTATGTATTCCCAACTTATCCCATGGAAAAATTCTTGGCTTTTCCAACTCCTAAAAGTGGTATCTATGATATAAGGTGTAAAAAACCAGAGGAAGATAGAAGACGATTGATACCTAAATCTGTTGCTCTTGATGGTAAAAGTTTTTACTGGCAGTGGTGAGATAAGTTGAAAGGTGTAGCATGGGAAAAAAGTTATTTTAAAAAGATAGCCCTCGTTGCTCTTCTTTTGGCTTTGGCTGCAGCTTCAAGGCGCTTTGAAATTTTCAGAATGCCGCAGGGGGGGAGTGTTAATTTATCCGTTGTATTTGTGGTTACTGCTTATATTATCTTGGATGTTAAGGGAAGTTTTTTGTTTGCAGTTATCTACAGCTTCATAGTTTTTGCTATGGAACCTTATTACAGAGGAGTTGTTCAATTTTTACTCGATTACCCACTTGCACAGATGAGTCTAATAATGATAAAATTGAATCTCACCAGGGTTGTGAAGAGGTCAAAAATAGCTCAGGGGCTGGTAATATTGGGAGCATTCAGTGTTAAGTTGTTTTTGCATACCCTTTCAGGAGTTATATTTTTCAAAGATTTTGCTCCTGCCGGCAAAAATTTATGGATTTGGTCTCTTTCATATAATGCAAGTTATACGATACCGGAGGCTTTGTTGGCACTAGTTGCCTATTTTTCCATTACAATAAAATTTAGGAGCTTATTTGCTTTGAGAGGAGGGGATATTGATGAGGAGTAGGGAGTGGGTAGTGCTTCTTATCTTGGTGATGTTTGTAGCTTTTACTGGTGCAGCAAATTCTATTAGGCCAGCTGTTAAGGTGTTATTTGACAATGCACATGCAGAAACTGCTGGAAATGCTGATTGGACGATTTATGGAGCTTATTCTGACTTTGCAGACAGATTGAGAAGTGTTGGTTTTATTGTGGAATCTCATGAAAAGAGTGATGGTTTATTGACTTACGAACTTTTGAAGAATTACAAGGTTTTGGTATTGCCGGAGCCAAATAGTCCGTTCAAAGATGCTGAGGTTGATGCAATTTTGAAATTTATTGAAAACGGCGGCGGAGTGTTCCTGATAGGTGATCATACCGGTTCTGATAGGAATCACGATGGGTGGGATTCTCCCAAGATATTCAACGTGTTTGCTCCAAAGCTCGGTTTCTACTTTGCTAAAAAGTGGGTGTCGCAGGCTCCAGTTGCTGGTGGACGAGTGGAAGGTTTTATAACTAGAGGTGTTTACAGAGTTGGAGCATGGGGGGCAACTTGGCTTGAGATTAAGGATTCGAAGAGAGTTAAAGCGTGGATATTCTTTAAATTTAAAAAGCAGGGGAAGAAGCCATATGTTATAACCGGAACTTATGGAAAAGGAAGGTTTGCAGCGATTGGAGACTCTTCTCCATTTGATGATGGAACGGGTGCTCCTGGAAATCACTTGCACGATGGATGGCAAACATATGATCACCCACAACTTGCAGAAAATGTTGTAAGGTGGTTGGCTGGGGAAGATGATCCAAAAGGAAATGTTGAAAAAATCATGAATATGTTGTCTGAGTAGTGTTAATTATTGTGAGTAGAAACTTTTTGCCTATATCTTCTTACAATAGAAGGTAGGAGAAGGAAGTATGGAGTGTAGGAGGTGTTTTGAAATGAGGGGAGTGGGTAGTTTGTTTAGACTCTCTATGGTGCTGGTGTTTCTGTTTGCAGTTGTTGGATTTGGTATTTCGATGGCTGGAAAAGAGTTGCCAAAAGTGTTGTTTGACAATGCGCATGCTCAAACCGCAGGAAATGCCGATTGGACAATTTACGGTGGTTATTCTGAGTTTGCTGATGTGGTTAAGTCCCTTGGTTTCAAGGTCGAATCTCATGAAAAGGCAGATGGACCTATAACCTATGAGTTATTGAAGAACTATGTTGCATTTGTTATTCCCGAGCCAAATAGACGTTTCAGAGATGATGAGGTAAAAGCAATACTTAAATATATAAAGAACGGTGGTGGGGTCTTTTTCATAGGTGATCACGCTGGGGCAGACAGAGATCACGACGGTTGGGATGCAGTAAAGATATTTAACGTATTTGTTCCTGAACTTGGCTTCTACTTTGCGAAGAAGACAGTTAGCCAGGCTCCAAATAGAGGACCAATAGTAAATTGTCCTATTACTAAAGGTGTGAAGGCAGTTGGCGGTTGGGGAGCAACTTGGATTGAGATTACAGATCCAAAGATTGCAAAAGCAGCAATTTACTTCAAGTTTAATAAGAAGGGTGAAAAGCCATACGTGGTTTATGGAACTTATGGAAAGGGAAGGTTTGTGGCAATTGGCGATTCGTCTCCGTTTGATGATGGAAAAGGAGCGCCGGGAAATCACCTTCACGACAACTGGGATGACTTTGATCATCCTCAACTTGCAAAAAATGTCATCCTTTGGTTAGCAGGGCAGAAGAATGCAGTGGATACAGTTAAAGAAGTAAGGGAGATGATTGGAGAATAATCTGTTTTGCAGGGTGAATTGAGTATGAGAATTATTGCTTGGCTGATTATAGGGATTATGAGCTTTACTTTGAGTGGGGCGGCTGCTTCTGATAGCAGCCGCCTCTATAAGCTTTATTTGAAAGCTTTGCAATCCCGAAATTATGCTGAGGCTAAAAAGTATCTTGATCAACTGAAAGAAGTAAGTTTTAAGGATGAGTTTTCTCATGAAGTTAAAGTGAATGAGGATAAAAATTTTGTTCGTATTGAGAAGACTTATTCACCTGTTCTTAAAAACTCAACATTTGAAATAACTTCTCATGTCAGTGCAGTTGATAGAGCAATAGCTCGTTACAAGAATCCAGAAGTGGAATTGAAGCCAGGGCAAGGTATGGTGGGAATGGATGCGGTTTACATATTACCCCCCCAATCTTCAGATTTGCACTTAGAAAGTACCTACGAGGATTATGTGAGGAGCTTGTTTGAAAAGGCTTTGCTTGCTCGCGAAGCTTACAATCTTGCAGTTGCAAATGGTGCTCCAAGAGAGGTTTTGGAGTTATTATTGACTGAATACTTCACAAATCTTTATGAATTTGCTTTAGCAAGTGATGTTGATTTTGATTTAGCTAGTAGAGAGGCTTCTTACATAATCTTTGATATTCAGCAAAGTGAGATGCGGCGAGATTTTGAACGTGAAGTGAATGAATTGCGACCTTCTGAGGTGACGACTAGTAAAGATGTTGTAGTTAATCTTTCAGTTGGTTTAGCAGCCCCAGGATTTAGCATTCCTACTTCTACTTTGCATGTTGATGTTTCAAAACTTTATGCACAAGCTCATAAGTGGAGAAGTTTGAAAGATGCGGAAAGGATGGGTGCAATAAAAGTTGCCAGCAGGCAGCTTGAAACTTCTTCATATATTCTGAAAGGATTTGGAGTTGGCTCAGAAAAACTGCTTAAAGGCTTGATTGTTGTTGAAAGCGGTGGTAATCCATATGCTAAAAGTGGAGTTGGTGCACGTGGCTTTGCTCAATTGATGCCCCAAACTGCAAAATACTGGCAAAAAAAGCTTAAATTACCGTATTCACCAATTAAAAATTCTATGGCGAATTTGATTGCTGGAGCTGCTGAGCTCAATGCATGTATTCAATACATGGCTAAAAACTCTAAAGACAAGAGCGATTTTGCAATAATTGCTAAAGCTATTGCTGGATACAATAGTGGAAAATACTTAAAAGCTTATAAGAACTATACGTGGCGTGAAATTGTAACTAGAAGATTAATTCCTATGGAGAGTATTTATCACTCAATTTTGGTGAGGATAGAAGCAGGACTGCCAATAGCTTCATACGAGCTAAAGTATGCAATGAAAGCTTTAAAGAGAAAATACGGTTCTCCAAAGGCACGAAATAATCTTAATAAAGCTAAAATTGTAAGGTAAATTTTAAGTTTTGTGAAGGTTTGGTGGCTGTATTTTGAGTTGAGAGGGTTTGGTGAGAAAAATTTTTATCAACTGGGAAAATTGACAGTTTTCTGTTCCAAACTTTAGTTACAATTGGTTCAGTTACTTCAAAAGAAAAGGCTACTAGATCGGTGGTTGTTCTAAGGGCGAAGGCAACGTCAAGAAATAGTAAAGAATTGCCAAGATTTACAAGCATGGGGCCTATGTGCTCTGCCATCTTAAGAGCGCGTGGAATATCAGTGCTCGATTTGATAAAGTTTATTAGAGCCATTCTTTTAGAAAAGTTTAATTTTACTTGATTTACATCTAGCTTTGTTCCGAACTTATAGGCTATCCACCATGCAAAGAGAGGATCGGTTATTTGGTAAAATCTATTTTCTACCCTAATTAAGTCGGAGTTTTTAAGATGCTGCATATAGCCACTAATCTGCCCCGGATTTCTTTCTAATTTTTCAGCTATGTCTTTGGTTCTAAGGGGACCTGCAGATGCAAGAAGTCCTAGTATGGAACGCAAAGATAGATCTCCTCTACAACGTGAAAGTGACCAGTCAAACAGATACTCTAAAAATCCTGAAAGTTTGGATAAAATGACCCATTCGATTTCGTTTTGAGTCCAATCAAGTCTCCTTGAAGATCTCTTGAATTCGTCTATAAAAGCTATTGCATATATGTAGCGGTGGAAGGAAAGTTCGTATAGCTTTGCACTTTCAATTGGATGAAACTCAAGATTGTACTTTTTCAAAGCTGCAAGAAATGCTGCAGGAGGCATTTTGGAGTATTCGATCCACGAGATACCTCTTTCTTTTAGCCATTCTTTTGTTTGGTTAATTGTGGTAGATACGATGAAGCAATTTGATACTTTATCAATTGCATCTAGCAATTTTTCGGTGAAATTTTCAAAGTTGTTTAGCTGATCCAGTTTTACAAGCTCTTCAAAGCTTAGCATTAGAACGTTTTTTGAGTCTACAAAGCGAACAATTGCCTGTATTATGTCTTCTGGAGATGTTGAAGATGCTTTGAAGCGCTCGGCAAGTGTAAATGGCATACCACTTATGTATTTCCAGTCAAGGGTTATGTCCACTGGTTTATCGGCTACAAAGTACTCTCCTGCTCCCTTCGGAATTAAAATGAATTTTAACATCTGATCCCTCCTGTAATACATTGCAGGGTTTCCAATAGAATTTTACCATACGAAAAAGCTTAGAGACTACTTAGGGTTTCTAAAAAATTTCTCGAATACTTCGTCAACTTTTTTGATGAACACATCTTCTGGAAGAGGATAGACTAGAATCCAGCTGACACCGTTTTTGATTGCTGATACTACCTCTTCTTTTGAAATTTTGCCAGTGACTAAGAGAATAATGGGTCTATTTGGTGGAAAGGATTTGTGGACACGGAGCATCCTTGCTATTTCCAAAGAGGAATACGCTCCATACTTAGTATGTTCAATTATTATCATATTTGGATTGGTTTCTAAAAGTTGAGTCATCTGGTCAATGGTTTGCGTTTCCATTACATAATAACCTACACCACCCAGTATGTAGGAGATCTTTCTTCTTACGAAGTCATCTGTGACAAGCATCAATATGCTTGCAGAGGTACTTGCTTCTATTGAGGCTTTGTCAATAAGATTTAAATCATCCAAAGAATCTATTAAAGCGTCCACTGGTTTTGGATCAAATAACATATCCTTGTTTGAAATTAGATAAGATGCAACGCGTTCTAGAGGAAGTGGTTGACGCCAATTACGAGGGCTCGTTAGTGCTTCAAAGGTGTCAGCGACAGCCACAACCCTTGAATATTCCAGAGTTGAGAATATTCCCTCGCGTCCTTTAGGATATCCGGAGCCATCTAATCGTTCATGATGTTGATAAGCAACCCAACCAAAAATTTCATCAAGTCTTGCTTCTATTATTGCATCCATTCCATATATGGGATGTTTTCTAATAAGAAAAATATCTTTTTGTGAGAGATCACCGGGTTTATTCCAGATTTGATTTTCAACTTTAACCATGCCAACGTCGTGCAGAAGTGCTGCGATTCCTGCTTCTACAATTTTGTCTGCGTCCCATCCTAATTTAAAGCCAATCATAACGGTTAAAATGCAGACGTTTATGGAGTGGGAAAGCAGGTAGTTGTCGGGCGTGAACTCCTTAGTTTGAAGGGCAACCAGTGGATTTTCAAGAAACTCGTCAAACTTTTGGGATACCCAGCGTTGCAGAATTTCAACACTTGGGGATTCTCCGGCTCTCAGCTTTTGAAAGGAATTTTTGACCAGTTGAAGTCCCTGTCTATATGATTCTAAAAAGACTTGCTGGGCAGGCCCTGCAGGGCGCGGAACTTTAACGTATCCTATCTTTGGTTCGACAGGTTTTGAAAAGTCCGGTTCCGATATTGGAGGTTCCCAATTTTTAAGCTCTTCTTCATTGAGAATGACGGGCTTAGGGGCCTCTTCTCCTTCAAAAGGAAGTTCCCACGTTACATCCTCTTTTGGAGCTTCATCTGCTACTTTTAAAGGTTCATCAACAAGCACATACGGAATTTTCCATTTTTTTAACATATCTATGTGCTCAAGCTTTAGGACGGTGTTGCGCTCGAACAGGATTTTACCATCTTTAACAACCGGGCGCGCTAAGCGCACGCCCGGCTTCAACTGCTCTATTTTTGTGAGTTTCAATACCACATCAAACCCCTTCTTAAGCTGAATTTTTCTACCTAATATTATATTTCGACACTTTCGCCGGGTTGTAAAATTACAACTTCGCATTCTGCAAGTTTTGCAAACTCAGCAGGATCTCCCGGAAGAAGTGGAAATGTTCCCCAGTGCATAGGGATTACCTTTTTAGCTTTGAGCATTTTTGCAGCTTTAGCAGCAGATTTTGGCCCCATGGTAAATCTGTCTCCAATTGGCAAAAGTGCTACATCTATATTGAAAAATTCCCCATACAGTGCCATATCTGAAAACAATCCTGTATCACCAGCGTGATAGATTGTTTTACCATCCATTTCAATAATGAATCCAACAGGATCTCCTAATCCTTCTGAGGAGTGAGCAGCTGCTGTGAAGTGAATCTTTACTCCATCTATTTCAATGGTTCCACCGATATTTCCACCTTCAGTTTTCTCAACACCTTTACTTGCTGCATCTTGAGTAATTTCAAATATTGAAACAAGCACGGCGTTATTTTTCTTGGTTATATCGTATGCGTCTCCAAGATGATCGCCATGATCGTGTGTAACAAGAACAATATCTGCTTTAATATCCTCTGCTTTTACCGGAGCTTTTGGGTTGCCGGTTATGAATGGATCAATGATGATTTTTTTTGATCCCTCTATTAAAAAAGCTGAATGACCTAACCACTTTATTCTCATCTTTATCGCCCCCTTCGAAAAAATTTTATTGTATCAACAATTTATAGTCAATACTTTTCGGCAAAATCGAAAGTTATAGGGCTGTATTGATGGTAATTGATTCTGCCAATTAAGTTCCATGTTGCCAGCTTGAAAGGTACTCTATTTGTTTAGAAGTGAGTTTGTCTATCTTGATTCCCATGACTTCCAACTTCAATTTTGCTACTTCGACGTCTATCTCTTCTGGAACTTTGAATACACCTAGTTCAATATTACCTTTGTTTTTAACAAAATATTCTGCACTTAAAGCTTGATTTGCAAAGCTCATATCCATGACAACAGCGGGATGTCCTTCGGCAGCGGATAAGTTGACGAGACGACCTTCAGCAAGTAGATATATACGCCTTCCATCCGGCATTATGTATTCATCGACAAATGGTCTGACTTCTCTGTTAACTTCTTTAGCCATCTCTTCAAGGGCGGGAATATCGATTTCAACGTTAAAGTGACCTGAGTTGCAAACGATGGCTCCATCTTTCATAACTTCGAAATGCTCTGCTCTTATAACCTCCACATCCCCTGTGACTGTACAGAATAAATCTCCGATTTTTGCTGCTTCTTTCATAGGCATGACCATGAATCCATCTAAGTTGGCCTCGAGAGCTTTTATAGGATCGACTTCTGTTACGATAACGTGGGCTCCCATTCCGCGAGCACGTGATGCCACACCTTTTCCACACCAACCGTAACCTGCTACTACGAAGATTTTACCGGCAAGAAGAATATTTGTAGCTCTCAATATGCCATCGATTGTGCTTTGTCCAGTTCCATAGCGATTGTCAAACATATGCTTTGTTTTGGCATCATTAACTGCAATCACAGGGTATTTTAAAACTCCATCTTTGTGCATAGCGCGAAGTCTTATCACACCAGTTGTAGTTTCCTCCATTCCACCAATCACGTTTTCGATCTTTTCAGGGTACTTTTTGTGAAGTGTACTTATGAGATCTGCTCCATCGTCAATTGTTATGTCCGGGTTGAATTCTAAGACTGCATCTATGTGCTGATAATAAGTGTCATTGTCTTCTCCTTTTATTGCAAATACTGGTATATCAAAGTCAGCTACCAAGCTTGCTGCGACATCGTCTTGTGTACTTAAAGGGTTGGAGGCACACAATCTAATCTCTGCTCCCCCTGCTTTGAGTGTTCTCATAAGATTTGCAGTCTCAGTGGTGACGTGCAAACAGGCTGCTATCTTTACACCTTTAAGCGGTTTCTCTTTTTCAAAACGCTCTCTAATCTTTTTCAATACGGGCATCTGGTTATCTGCCCAGAGTATTCTTTTCTTACCAAGTTCAGCGAGAGATAAATCCTTTACATGGTACTCCATAGTTCATTCCTCCCTTTTTAAGTTGTGACTTTTGAATGCAGATAAGTGATGATTGATATAAACACAAAGTTTGCAGCCCAAGCTGCTAGAAGTGGTGGTATTACTCCCTCCTTTCCAAAAGTTTTAAATATTGAATTTGCAACATAATATGTAAACATGATAAATAGACACATTCCAAAACTAACTCCTGCTGAAGAGCGTTTATTTGTTATGCCAAGAGCAACCCCTAAAAGTGCAAATATGAGAGGAGAGGCTGCAAGAGCGAAACGTGAATAATACTCTGTTAATAGATCAAGAGCTAAGCCCAAGCCCCTCTCTCTTATAAGTTTAATTTTAGCTAAAATTTCAGAATTTGTGAGGTATCTTAGGCGTTTTTTGAGACTCTTGAACTCTTTAAGCTTTATTGAGAGATTAAGCTCCATTGTTGGCATAGTAAGAGTGCTGATCTCCCTCAGCTTTCCAGGGCGATACTTATATATGAACACCCTCTTCAGCTGCCATATACCACTTCCCACATAAGAAGCTTTTTTAGCACAAATCTTCGTCACAAGCATGTGATTTTTCAACTTAACGAGCATAAAGTCATCTCCATCATTTGTCCGCATAGAAAAACGCCTGATGTACACTATCTCGTTAGTTGAATTGCGAAGAAAAAGGTTGAAAACGTATTCATCGTACAGTATTCCTTTTATTTTTTTGTTTTCTATTTGCTTTGCTTTGTTAAGAGATGGTGGGACAACTTTTGCGATGAAATAACCTGCTATGAGAGAGATAAGAATGGAGAATATGACTACAGGAGCAGCAACTCTCTTGAATGGGACTCCGCTACTTACAATGGCTATATACTCGCCAGTTTGAGAAAGACGTGAGAATAGAAGAAGAGAGGCAAGGAGCATTGATAGAGGAAATGCATAAAACATTCCATCAGTTGTTTTAAACATGAAAAATTTTAAGGCTGTGTAAAGATCCACTTTTGACTTAAAAAAATAATAGAGGGCCTTCACCAATGGTTCCAGCCCTACAAGAATAGAAAATGATATAAAACCAACAATGAAATATGGAATCAGTAACTTAATAATGTATCTATCAATTATCTTCAATTTTTATCTCTTTCTCCACCTCTCAACTAATTTTTTCTCGCCTAATGTTTCAAATCTAACAATTATGGCACTGTGCCCACCGGCAGTTGTTGTTTTTCCAATGACTTCTCCCTTTTCTTGCCAGACGGGGTGATATATGATATTGCCTACTTCGTATGATAAGTTTGGTTTGTACTCAATGGACGTAGAAGGAGAAGAAGTTGTTGTTTCATCCACTTCTGCAGTTAAAGCTTCTGTACTCATTTTAACTTTTATGACTTCTGTTTGCTCGCTAGTTCTTTTTTTCGAACGCTTACTGAGTCCAAGACGGGCCAGCTTTTTCTTAACGGCAAGCGGAGTTACGTTGAATTTTTTAGCAAGCTCTTCTATGGACATACTCTCATAGTTTTCTTTTAAAAACTCTTCGTCTTCCTTAGTCCACTTTTTCTGCTGCTGACGAGTGAGCCCTAAACTTGCAAGCTTTTTTTGTATGGAAGTTTCAGATACTCCAAATTTTTCAGCTAATTCTTTATTGCTAAATTTCTGATAGTTTTCTTTGAGCCATTGCTCTTCCTCTTTTGTCCATCTCTTTCTCTTAGGCATAGTTCTGCCCCCCTTTGAAGTTTTAAGATTTGCGCTTATTCCTATTTTAACACGTTTATAACTCTTCTTCGACCTTTTCTGAGTAGCTTACCAATGCTAAAAAGGCGTTCTTTGCAAGGTCTTCATCGCTATTGTATAGATCATTTACCAGCTGCTCCAAGAATTCTCTTATTCCAATTTCCCCAAAAGCATAGAAAGCACTGGCTTTCATCCACTTGTTTTCATTACGAAGCATCTCTTCAAAAGCCTGCTTGACTTTTTCACGAATTTCAGGAAATTTCCATAGTGCAACAGCAGTGTTTGCTCTCACACGATTGTCTGGATCTTCTAAATATGGCATAAGCAAATCTTTGATTTTTCTGGAGTTCATTATTCCGAGTGCTTCTACTGCATTGGCACGAATTCTACGATCAGGATGCTTTAAAAATTCTGCCAGAATTTCAATTACGGCTTCATCTCCAACCTTGTAAAGAATCTTTACAAGAGATGCTTTAACCTTTAAGTCATCTTCAGCTTTCGCAATTTTAGCTGCGAGTATGGGAATGCTTTGAACTTTTTCCATCACTTTACAAAGTTTTAACTTTTCGTCTATGCTGAATTCACTCCATCTCTCAAATGTTTCTTCAATATTAGCTGAATTATTTAAAAGTTCGACCAACATTTCGATACTTTCTATGGAGTCTTTTTCAAGTAACGATTTTACTTCACTTATCGAATACACCTGTACCACCTTCCTTGATAATTTTGTGCTCTTTTTTCAAAGAAGCTATAAGAGTATTAACATCCTCAAGTTTCATAATATAATGAAGGTTCACGTATTTTGAGGGAACTAGAACTGAAGCTTCGTACGGCGGATTTTTGAATTTACAGTGCATAAATACCTTACCACCGTCAACTTTAAATACACAGTCTCTATTTATCCCATCAACAACTATTATAACCCCTTCCCTTGCTGGAATGATCACTTTGTTATCTGATACGAATCCTTTTTCTCTATTTGTAACACATCCTAGTAGTAGAAGTGGACCTGTGATAAGTAGCAGTGTGAAAATTATTAGCTTCATTAATATCACTCCTTGATTTGTGGAGATGAGTCTTTATTAGAAGGAACTATGAGGTTGGGAAACATTATTATAAGAGCAATGGTCACGAGAACAATGAGAGATACAGTATCCGGAAGTTTTTTGGCCACTTCAAGGGATATTCCAGAAATTGCAAGGACAGCTAAAATTATGCCAGTGAGTGCTTCACCTGCTATTAGTCCTGATGCTATTAAGGTTGAGTCTTCCAGATCTCCTTTAATGTAGTTGTCAAATATCCAACGTGCTAATCCACCTACCATGACGCTCATGGAAAGCTCAAGAGGAAGGTAAAGGCCAATTGCTATTGGAAGTGCAGACATTCCGAGGAGTTCAAACATCAATGCTACAAAGACTCCTATTATCAAAAGTTGATAAGGAGCGTTTCCTGTTACCAATCCTTCTACTAAAAGCTTCATTGTAACGGCCTGCGGAGCAGAGAGCTGCTTACTTCCAAAGCCGTATGCTTTGTAGAGCATGTAAAGAGAAAATCCTACAAACAAAGAAGAAGCCAATACTCCTATTAGCTCTCCTATCTGCTGCCTGAATGGAGTTGCTCCAACCAGATAACCTGTTTTTAAATCTTGGGAAGTGTCACCTGCTATTGCCATTGCAATGCATACAAAAGCTCCAATGAGCATGACGGTTACTGGTTCTTTTATACCAACTTTGACAAATACTAGGGAGGTGATAACAAGAGTTGCAATTGTCATACCAGATATTGGATTAGAAGATGAGCCGACAAGTCCTACAATTCGAGAAGATACAGCAACGAATAAAAATGACAGGATGACTACGAATGCAGCTATCAGAATGGATATCCACATTTGAACTTTTATGCCATAAAGTTCAGGAAATAGTGCGATTGAAAGAGCTATCAGAGAGGCTATTAGTCCAACTACTTTGAGTGATAAATCTCTCTTTGAGCCAGTAAAACCACCTGATATAGCTTTTCTAATTGAAGATATAATTGCAGGTAATGTTTTTATCACTCCTAGGATACCGCTTGCAGCGACTGCACCGGCTCCTATGTAGCGAAGAATATTTTTCTGAACGACGAATATGTCTTTGATCTCGCCAACAACTTTCACTCCGATCTTTGAGAATATTTCAGGAGCAGCTGCAAATAAAGGAATTATCACCCACCAGCCAAGGGCAGCTCCAGCCAACATCATGGCAGATATTCTAAAGCCTATGATAAAACCTACCGCAACCAAAGCTGGCAATACATCAAAAGAGACAACGAAACCCTTACCAAATGGCAGCTTCCACATTGGAAATTCGTTTATGAGTCCAAAACCACCGTCAACCAAGAGCTTTACCACAATTCCTATGATAATTCCTGCTAGAACTTTCCAAACAGCTCCCATACCTTTGCTTGGAGCTTGAAGAACAGATGCACAAGCTCTGCCCTCGGGATAAGGGAGATTTTTATCTTCGTCTTCAATCAAGAGCTTTCTTAGAGGAACCATGAACAAAACTCCTAAAAAACCTCCTGCTAAGGCAAGCATAAAAGTTGAAAACCAGTTGAACTCTCCCCCCATCAAAAGAAGAGCAGGAACCGTGAATGCAACTCCTGCTGCAAGACTTTCCCCTGCGGAGGCTACTGTTTGGACCATATTGTTTTCCAGAATAGAAGTTTTACTCATAACTGTGGCAAAAATAGCCATGGATATGCATGCTGCGGGGATTGAAGCGCTCACAGTCATTCCAACTTTTAAAGCAAGGTAGACGTTAGCAGCTCCGAATACTATTGCCATTACGATTGCTAAAAGCAGTGCTCTCCACGTTACCTCTTTGCCGTCTAAGAATTTCATAGATATCCCTCCTGTTTTTCCAAAATATTAAAAGAATGGAAAGCACAAGTTTTAAAACTCTGAATAAATTTGTTTTCACAGTAAGCTTTGCCTTCAAATCTGAGCGAGTTGTATGCAAAAGTGAGACGTTTGGAAGAGTTACTATCCAGAAGAGTTTATCTATATGAGGTGTTGCAAGTACAAGGTGAATATTGATACTTTGCCAAATTTTTTTTAAAGAAGATAGTATGATTGGTAATAAAATTTTAATGTTTTCGATAATGTTTGAAAGGCGAGCTACAATGCTTGATTTTTTATTGCCTGTATTTATGAATGATGGTTCTTTGCCTTTATTATGTGTTTCTAAAAACATTGATTTTTCCTCCTACTAAGTTTTTCCTACTCAGAGGTTTGGAAAGCAGAGGCTGCCTCCTGCTAAGAAGCTTTGGAATCCAAGAAATAATGGATATTTCTTGAAAAAGTGTTTAATTTTATTGTTAAGTTTAGAAATTTCAACTTCAACGTGGCTGAAATTTTGATGGGCTTTTTGTCTGGGCAGAGTAAGAGTGGTTTTGAAGGACTTAAGGAGCAACTTTGCTTCGGCTATTATTTCAAGTGCACGAGCTTCTTTTAGCTTAGAATTTTTCAAAAGTTTGAGAGCCAGTTCATAACTTCCATTTTTGATCATATATTCTGCTTTTATGGGTATATACGGGTCTTTTTTGGGGAGTTTTGGAAGAGGAGTGTTTGCGATAAGGGCGAGCTTCAAATTTTCAAATAGCTCCGGCTTTAATCCATAAGAAGAGGCAATCTCAGCATTCCAAAAACTTGAGAAGTTGTTTAAGGCTTTGTTTACGAGGTTCTTATCTCCGCCAGTGTCAATGTAAGCTTTGACTATGGATGAGATTGGTGTGGGATAGATTCCCTTCTTTAGAATTTTTTCGAGTTCAACTTCTGCCTCCTCAACTTTTCCAGCAAAGAAAAGCTTTTCTATTTGTTCGCAATTCTTTCTTAAACTAGTTGCTTTTTGAAGGGGTTTGGGAGTTTTCGAAGTTATTTTACAGGAAAGATCCTTATATACGTTTGCTTTAATTCGAATTATGGATGGTAAAAAAACGTGATTGAGGCCTTTGGTTATTAATTTGCAAAAAACTTGATTACTTACTATCTCTACGTTTTGCGAAAATTTTGGAAAGATTATTGAAAATGGGAGACGTTGATCGGAAAGTTGTGATATGGTGAGAATATTTAGGAATGGATGAGATTTGTTCAAAAATGTGTAGATGATTTTTAGTTTTTCTTTGTTGGAGAGAGTATTTTTTTTAAGTTTAGGTTGTGCTTTATAAGTAGTGGGCTTGAGTTTTGAAAAGGTAGTGGGAGGAGTTTGTTTTTTTTCTTTTGAAAGTTGTGCCAATTCTTCTGAGATGGATTTTAATTCATTTGATATTTTTTTTGATTTTGTCTTCATTTTTATTATTCCTATGGTTGCTATTATAAAGATGATTACAGATAAGGCTGCAAGAAGTTTTAATATAGTGTTTTTTTCATCAATTGGTTTAGTTGGTTCTAAATTGACATCTGCTACTTTATAAGTAACCCTTGTTATTACTCTTTCTTCTTCTTTTTTTATTTCATCAGGAGTTATTCCAAAGGAGAATAAAGCTTCATAAGCGTTGGAACGCACACGTTCATCAGGGCTTTTTAAAAATTCTTTTATTGTTGGGATAGCAGCTTTGTAATTGAGTTTAGCAAGAGAGGATATTAGCGTTGCTTGAACAAACGGGTTAAACTCTTTTTTGAGGCGATCCTCTATGGCCGATGCAAATTGAAACTTCTGAAACTTTGCGGCGAATAAAGATGAGTATAATCTAACAAAAAAGTTATGATTGTTTATGAGTTCAATAAAGTCCTCTATAGAAGCTTCTTTTACCTTCTTGGCTATTTTAAGTTTTTTCGGTTTTAACTTTTCATCGAGATTTTTGAGTAGCTCTTTCAAATTTTGAATAAACTCTTGATCTGTCTCTTCGTCATTTAAAGCTTTGTAAAGTGCTTTTCTGATTTCAAGCCAAGCTAACTCAGGAGATGAGTTTATGAGTTTTTCATACTTCTCAGTAGATTGTTGTTTTTTTACTATCATGTTACTACACTCTTCCCACGTAGAATGGGTAAGATCAGTCGCTCAAAAAATCGTCGAAACTTACATCCTCAAAATCGTTAAATGAATCTGTTTCAAAAGAGTCATTAAGAGGTTCCTCGCTAAACGTCTCTTCTACTCCAGCGTCAGAAAATTCGTCTCTTCCCGCAAATTGCTTCTTTGGAGATAGGATTAAAAGTTGCTTTGCGACTATCTCTGTTGTGAAACGTTTTTGGCCGTCGCTACCGACCCAACTGCGGGTTCTTATCCTGCCTTCTATGTAAACTCTCATTCCTTTTCTCAGTAGTTCGGAGTAAACAGATGCTAATCTTCCAAAAAGCACAATTCTGTGCCAATCGGTTACCTCTTTGACCTCGCCGTTTTGTCCCTTGTACTTTGATGTTGTGGCAAGGTTAAAAGTGACGACAGGATCTCCACTTGGCCTGTACCTTATCGTTGGATCTGCCCCTAAATTTCCTATAAGCATTACTTTATTTAGCATTTGATTTCACTCCTTTTGCGTAATACACTACTATTTTACAAAAATTTGAGATGCTGTGAGTATTTATTGCAGTCCAAGTGTTCTATTGTAAAACTCTTTAAAAAGTTGAGCGCCTACTTCCTGAACAAGTACTGGTCGAAAGAATAATCTGTCTTTTATGGATGCTACTAATTTCATGGCTGATAGTTGATCAAGATAATTAGTTAATTCAAATATCAAATAGGGCTCTACCTCTTCAAACTTTGCAAGTGATATAAATACTTCATAAATTGGGAAAAATTTTTGCTCTTCTGCTACTTTTATGAGGATGTCTCTTTCAAAGTCTGTCAATCCTGATATATCGCTTATAAAATTTATGACTTCTAAAGCTGAAAATGTATCTTTAGGTTGAGCGCTTCGGAAGTACATGATTAGTAATACAAGGTTTATCAGTATGACTATTCCCATTATCAGATAGTGTATCCAACTTGAACCAAATGTTAATGTGAACAGTTTTATCTGTTCAAATAGATATGTAAAGAGGCTCATTTCTTCTTCACCTCTAGGCGTACTAGATCGCTTGAATCGGAAGCAAGTTTCTCCAGTATTGGTTTACCTTTATCGCCAAAAATTTTAGCAGTTTTAGCAACTTCTAGACGAACCTCTTCTTTTGGATGATTCGCAAGTTCTTCAAGCTTACTTAAAAATTCTGGATGTGGATACAAACGTAGAACTTCTAGTGCCCATATAATATCATTCTCGAATTGTGAAGACAACTTTGCTTTTATTACTTGAGAAGCCATACTATCTTGAAAATCAAGCAGTAAAGCTATGAAATCTTCCATAATATGCGGATTGGTTATACCGGGAACGAGAGAGTATATGAAGTGTTTTTTGTTTGAAAAGTATGATAAATACTTATCTCTATAATTTTTTACACTCAAAAGGAGCTTTATAGTATTTTCTCTAACTACGGGTGGGGACCAGTAAAATATAGTTTGGATGCATTGAACAGCTGTTTCTTGAGATGAGGAGAAGACTTGAGAAAATAGATGTTGCAGATTTTCCTTACCAGTAGTAATGAGGTTAAATATTTGACGATTGAATGGTTTTGGAAGTGATTGAAGAATTGATAAGTACTTTGGAATGTCTTCTTCGTTGTATATCTCCATAACTTTGTTGAGAACTTCATTTTTTACCTCGAAAGGAAACCAATTGCTTGCGAGCTTTGCTGCTTTGATGATTATTTTAACGAGACTTTTTGCTGCTTCCATACTCAGATTACTATCGGTTGAAGTGAGAAATTTTGAAAGAGAAGTGAAGACGTTTGGATTTGGAAAGTTAGCGAGTGCTCTTATTGAAGCTAAGACAACTTCTCTGTTGGCATCATTCAAACTTTGAAGTATAAGACTTGCTGCTTCTTGACGTTGCACAGTACCTAGAAGCTCTATGACGCGTTTTCTAACAGCCGGTTCTGGATCCTTGATGAGTTTTGAAAACAGGGATAGGACATCTTCGTCGTTTATAAATACTGATAACACCTCTGCTGCTTTGATTCTTGCATCAGGATTGGGGCTTCTCGCTTCCTGCCAGTAGGTTGTTTTGATATTTTCTTTATCTGCTTCAGTTTGAGTGAGGAGGTGTGTGAGTTTTTTGGCAACCTCACCTTTTACTTGTGGTAATATGTTAACAAGAATTTCTGAAACATAAGTGGAGGTTTTGACAAGGTCCTCGGAAGCTTCTAAAAAGAAGGATATAAAATCTTCGCTCGGCTGACTTAATACTCTATTAATAAGTTGTTTGTACTCCGTTTGGGTGACTGAGAATAAGACAGATTTGGCAATCTCAAGTTTTGTTTCGTAAGAGTACTCTTTGTGTTTATAAACAGTTTCAAGTATCTTAAATATTCCCTCTGCTTCCCATAACTTTAGTATAGCAAAGGCAATTGTCTGTACTTCTTTGTTCGGGTGAATTATGAGAGGTTCAAATAGAGCTACTACTTCTTTCATCTCTTCAAGTTCGTATTTTTCTATTGCAAGTAATGTGTTTTTGATAGTGTTTAATATCTTTATGAGATGCTCTATTTCCAATTTGGAGTTGACAACTCGTTTGATAAACTCCTTGAAAATAATAGGAGATGAGGTGACTTTTATTATTGGAATTAACGTTTCAAGATTTTGATCGGTCGAAGATTCTATGAGTTTTTTGATTTCCTCTTCAATCTGAGGGTTGGGCATATTCTCTTCTATAAACTCAAGTACAACCTGTTGAATCTCTTTATTGGAGAACACAGCCAGTTTTATTATCAGAGGTGCTGTCAACTTTGGAGGATAAGAACGCAATGTTTTTAAGGCTTCAACGGCTATCGTAATGTTTGAGTGAGTTAAAAGAGCGGCCACTTCGTCTTTTAATTCGATGAATGGAAAAGTTCTTAAGAAGCGGAGAGAAAAAATTTTTAGGATAGGATCCTCTTGATGGATGAAGGTTTTTATCTTCTCGATCAGTGATGCATTGCTTAACAGAGTGACTGCTTCTTGGATTTGTGTAGCTGATGGAGTTCTTGAGATGAAAAAGTTCAAGATTGAATACAGAACGAGGGTTATGTTCTCCTCGAACACAGCAGAGAGTATATTTTTTAAGGTGATATCCCTTGATAAGAAAAGAGATTCAACCATGGAATTGCTTAAGCGTTCATTTTTGGCTCTGAGAAATATTTCAGCAACTCGCCTTAAAGTTTTTATGTCATTACTATACATTGATATGGCTTCGTTGAAAAGGCGGATTGCAAGCGAGGGTTGTAAGAAGTGTATCACTCTGGTGAAAGAGTCTTCTAGGATTTGATTGGGAGTTTGCACTATGTATGCAAGAATGGCTCTCAGGTCGGAAATATGTGCCTGTTTTGCAACAGTGTATATTGCTTCTTGGCGAGTTTTGGTGTCTGGGTCCATCAAAAGTGGAATAAACCTTTCTATCTCCATATTTGAACTGGCAATCCTCCTTCTAGTTGTTCGGTTGAGAATAGAGTTGGGCCAGCTCCAGATAGATGTAAGTTTTGTGTGTTTAGAAAAGTTTTGTAGGGAAATACTGCTTCAAATGTGTTAAAGGGCTGTAAATTTGTGAGCAGTTCTTCAAATTTATCCGAGAATATTTCTGGAGTAAGCTTTGAATACATATTTTTAGTTTTATTTTTAAAAGAAGGCAGAAAAAATAAAAACAATTGCTGTGGAAGTTTCTTGATAAGAGAGATCTCTAAAGAGTTTATTTCAAACTTGAACTTTGAAAACTGCTTTACAATTACGGCAGTTGAATCAAGGTAAAATATTGCAGCATCAGAACCTGCTGTTTCGACAAGTTCCTCGAGTTTTGGTGTATGAGATGCAAAGTGTTTGCAGAGAGCCTTGGCTACCTCAACAGCTGTAGAAGAAGCAGATCCTAGACCGGATGCAAGAGGGATTCTCTTTTGTAGATGAATCTTGAAGTTTGAGTGTGGAATGTATCCTTTTTCGACCAGCATATATACGGTTTTGACAATTGAGTTGTTGACAGGAAGTGATACATTGGATGAAAATTCCAAACCAAATTTGGCTTCTTCAATATAAACTGTATCTACTAGATCTACTTTAATGGCAAGGGTTTTGATAATATGAAAATCGTCTGATGATTTACCTGAAATTTCTAATATATAATTTATCTTTGCAGGACATTTTATCTCTAGCATAATGTCACCTCATTCGCGGGCAAAAATTAGAGCCAAGTTTACAACTTCTGGGAGCTTCTCATTTATCTGTATGTGATTTATGCCTAAGTTTTCGAATAGTTTTGGATTTTGTGGATACGCAAATGATAGTATTAGAGTTTCAATGTGTTCTGGTAGCTTTGGTATTTCTCCAGTAGTTCCTTCTAAGACAAGCCCTATACAATTTTCTTTGTTGATATTCAGGAATGAAAAAATGTCTTCAATTTCTGGTAAAACTGCGATTTTTAGTTGGGGACCGAATTCTTTGTATGCTAGGGCTAATCCATACTGTGCAACAGTTCCAGCTGGCTTTATTAGAATTACATTCTCAATACCAAAAAATTTTGCAACTTGCAGTGCTTCTAAAAGCTTTGTTTGATTAGAAAGATTTGCGAGTACCAGTGTCTTTATCAACTCACTCACTCCTTTATCCGTTATTTTGAGCCTTGCATTTTATCATAATGTTTTAAAATTTGCTTGGCTATATCATATGCTACCAATGGAGGAACTGCCTCTCCTATCATATTGTATTGTTCAGTTACGGAGCCTGTAAATTCATATGAAACTGGCCAGCTATTTAGAGTAGCTTGCTCACGTGGGGATAGCAGGCGATCACGTAGTGGATGTATAAAGCGAGCACTTCCTCTTACAGTGGGTGCAGGCCGTCTAGGATCAAGGCGAATTAGATCTTTGAAGACTTTACCGCTACCTTTGAAAAAGGTGGATGCTTTGCCCCATGATCGATTTAGTTTTGCTTTGCGAGGAGGTGGAATAAACAGATGATTTTTTATAGTGTGAGTAAGATCTGGTTCTGGAAAGTTCAAAACTTCGCCTACAGATATCAGTTTGAATCGTTGGGGGGCAAATAGCATTATGTTGGATATAAAAAGCCTTTTGCGGTATGAAGGAACTTTAAAGCGCTGAGCATCCAGAATATTAAAGTAGATTTCTCCGTATTTTTCTGATAGTACAGATCGTATAAAATGTTTAGCTTTTCCTTGAGCCATATCGGGTACGTTTTCTATAACAAAATACTTGGGTTCTAAAATTTTTATTATCTCAAAGGTTTTAAGAGATAGATTTGCTAAAGGATCATCGAAAAAACGCTGTACTGGATCTTTTACTCGCTTTGGATTTAGCGGTGTAAATCCTTCACAGGGAGGGGAGGCAATGACAACATCAATTTTTCCCTTTAGACGTGTTAAGAGGGAGCTGGATATGGAAGCAACATCCATGCAAACTACATGATTTCCGATATTTTTCGAGTATGTGCGACAAACGTTAAAGTTTATCTCAAATGAGATCACAGGTTCGAAACCTGCCATTATAAATCCCAAAGAGAAGCCACCGGCACCGCAGAAAAAGTCAACAAATTTCATTGCTCTTACTTGCTACCTTCACTTTCGGATCCTGCGATTATTTGTCTTAGGGAACCATGTCCCTTGCCGTGGAGATGAATACATATAACGTCTAAGGGCCTATTAGGTTCATCAACTATTTCATAATATCCGCCCTTTGGTGATTTTAGTGAGGGGCATACTGGAACTTGCGGAAGAAGACCAGCTTTTACAAGCTTATCCACAGTTACGTGCTCTTCTTCGGGGTTTTCAAGTATGTAAAGTTGAGCGGCTCCTAAAATCATACGCATATTTGTGACACATGCCTTGAGCTCAACTCTTTGTCTTATGCGACCGTAACTTGGAACAATTATGAGAAGAAGAATTCCAAGTAATGAGATAGCAAATATTATCTCTGTAAGGGTTAAGCCCCTTTTTTTCATCACGTTATCCTCCCTGATAGTTTGAAATTAATTAAGGGCAGGGAATAACTAACTACCCCTGCCCTCATATTATACACGACAGTTACATTCTCGCGAAACTAAGTTGAGTTTGGTTTACTTGTCTTCTTTCTGAGGTGCGTGTGAGCGCTTTGTGGATACAAATGCCAGAAGAATCAATATTGCCACAAATGGAATTAGTTCTTTGGCTGGAATATTAGCCATAGACTTATAGATCTTTGGTATGATTGGTGCAAATACGAGGGAAACAATGGACATGAGCTTTATGAGGATATTCATGGATGGCCCTGATGTGTCTTTGAATGGGTCTCCAACAGTATCTCCAACAACTGCTGCCTTGTGAGTATCACTGCCCTTACCTCCAAAGTTTCCGGCCTCTATGAACTTCTTAGCATTATCCCAAGCCCCGCCAGCATTCGCCATCATGATGGCCAGAAGAACTCCTGCTATAAGAGCGCCTGCAAGTAGCCCAGCTACTGCTTTTGGCCCGAGAGTGAATCCAACAAGTGGTGGAGTTATAACTGCTATCAGGCCAGGAATAATCATTTCTTTTAGAGCTGCCTTTGTGCTTATATCAACGCACTTCTCAGGTTCAGGTTTTGCTGTCCCCTCTTTCAAGCCGGGAATTTCTCTCCACTGCCTTCTCACTTCTTCAATTATCTTCTCTGCTGCTTTGCCAACGGCATCCATGGTGAGAGCTGCAAACAGGAATGGCAATGTTCCTCCAAGGAATAAACCGATGACTGTTGTAGGATCGGTTAATATGACGGTGAAATCTCCCCCAATAACTTTTTTGAAGATGGGGGTAATTTTTTCAGAGTATGCACTAAATAGGGCTAGAGCTGTCATAGCTGCAGAACCAATAGCAAAGCCTTTACCAATTGCAGCAGTAGTGTTTCCAAGAGCGTCAAGTTTGTCAGTAATCTTTCTGATATTTTCTCCAAGTTCGGACATTTCAGCGATACCGCCGGCGTTATCTGCAATTGGGCCATATGCATCTACTGACATAGTTATTCCAATTGTTCCAAGCATTCCAACTGCAGTCAAGGCAACTCCGTAAAGTCCTGCAAGTTTGTGAGCTAATAGCATTGCAACGGCTATTACAAATATTGGCAAAAATGTGCTTCTCATACCCACAGATAATCCAGCAATTAGATTAGTGGCAGCTCCAGTTTGTGCAGCTTCTGCTATTTCAACTATTGGTTTACCTGATGTGTAGTATTCCGTGATCCATCCGATTAAAAGTCCTGCCAATATACCGGAGAGCACTGTCCAGAATATTGCCATTGGAAGCTTTAAAAATTTAACTGCAAAGAATGAAAGAACGATAAACAGAAATCCTGTAACGCCGGTTGTGATGCGCAAAGCAAGTTGTGGCTCTTTATTTTTGAAAATTAACATCAAGAAAGCTCCAATAAGTGAGCTGAAGGTTCCAATGCCTGCTAAAAATATTGGAAGGTATAAGTAAGAGTGAAATAGTCCCTTATCTGCTCCAAGTTTTCCCACGGCAGCAATTGCCATGGTTGCAACAATTGAACTTACAAACGACTCAAACAAGTCGGCTCCCATTCCTGCTACGTCTCCAACATTGTCACCGACGTTGTCTGCGATGACAGCTGGATTTCTTGGATCATCTTCTGGAATTCCAGCTTCTACCTTACCAACAAGATCTGCTCCAACGTCAGCAGCTTTAGTGTAAATTCCACCACCGACACGAGCAAAAAGAGCGATAGAGGAAGCTCCCATTGCAAATCCAGATAGAATCTCAGTCATAACGCTTGCTGCGTGGGATTTAAGCAACAATATACCTATGCTTAATCCAACGATACCAAGGGATGCAACAGCAAATCCCATTATACTGCCTCCAAAGAAAGCAGTTTGGAGAGCAGCAGGCTCCCCTTCTTGAGCTTTGTGAGCGGTTCTGACGTTTGAAAGAGTTGCACCAAGCATTCCGATAAATCCTGCAAGCATTGAAGAAGCAGCACCACAGATAAAAGCGACTGCTGTTTTCCAGCTCAGAGCGAATCCTAGAATTAAGAATACGATTACTATGAACCAGACAAGCGTCAAATACTCGCGGCGCAAAAAGGACATAGCCCCACGCCTTATCATCTGGGCGATTTCTTTCATTCTGTCATTTCCTTCGGGAATTGATTTAACCCACTTAGTCACAAAAATTACGTAAATAATGCTGATCAACCCCACAGCTAACACGGACCAGACTAACTGCATAACCTGCACCTCCTTAAATAAGTTTTACTCCACACTTCAATAGTTTACACGAAAAAGTTTTGGATTATGAAGTTCTTTTAAGTTAAAATTAAAAAAAGTGGGAATTTTAAGGGGGCTTTTTCGTGCGCTTTAGAAATCTTAAAAGAGTGCTTGAGAAGGGAAGATACGTCGTTTTCATAGCGTGCTTTACCCTGTTTATAGGCTTCTTAGCCTTGGTTTTGATAGGAACGTGCCGGCTGTTTCAAGTGGTTTACAGCATTGGCAAAATGACATTTTCGGGTAGTCAGCCGGTTTCTGTATCAATAATATCGGCAAGTTTCCTTTCGGTTTTGGATATAATTCTTCAAGCCGTTGTGTTTTATCTGTTTTCAATTACACTTTACGAATTGTTTATTGGTAAGATGAGTGTTCCAGAGTGGTTGCAAATCAAGTCCATAGATGATTTGAAGGCAAATCTTACTAGTTTGGTAATATTGATGCTTGCAATAACGTTTACAGAGCACTTGGTAACATGGAGTGATGGTAAGTCAATAATGTTTTATGGAATATCAACAGCGATGGTTGTTGGTGTGTTGGTTTACTATTATCAAGTTAAGAAGGGTGGAAAGGTAGATCAGGAAAAGTAGTTAGTCGTTCAATTTTTTCACCCACTTCATAGAGTCTATTCTTATTCTGAATATCATGTATGCAGCTGTCATGGCTATAAATAGGGCTAACCAGCACCCTGCAAAGCTTTTATGAAGAGCTGAAAAGTAGGCAAGAGGTAGCCAGACACCGTAATTCAGCGACATTGTGACCAGCATTGAAAATAGAGTGTCTCCTCCGGCTTGTATTATGCTCGATAGAAGATAAGAGGAAATATCAATTGCGAAAATTATTCCAAACATTTTTAAAACAGGCACGGCTAGTCTCACAACTTCCATATCTTTACTAAAAAGAGTGGCTATCTTTTGTGGAAACAGCATGAAAGGCAATCCCAGAATTATTCCAAAAGCGATTGATGAAGCAACGGCTAGATTAGCAAAAATTCTACCGCGAACTGCATTTCCAGAGCCTATAGTCTTCCCCGTTGCAGCTATTGCACCGAGGCATATTCCTCCTCCTAAACTGTAAGCAAATCCCGTTATTTGTGAGGCGATGGCATTTGCGGCAAGTGCTTTTTCTGAAATTGAACCTATGAACTTTGAAAATATCATGAAGGCAATTAAACCCGCTGTAGCTTCAAGAGCGTGTGGAGTTCCAAGCTTGAGAAAGGTTTTTAGATGGGATAAGCTTAAGCGAAACTTCTTGAATAAATTGTATTTCAAGGCCCACGTAAAGTAAACTGGACCGTGCACCACTAAAAATGTGGTGATAATAGAGTATGCAGAAGGAACTATTCCCTCAAATTTTTTGAGAAGGAGCCAGGTTACTACTAGGTCAACTACATTGTCAGCAAGTGATGTAAACATGGGAATGTATGCTCTGTTGTCATTTCTTAAAATCATGGCAACAGGGTATGCAAAAAATGGGATAAAAAAGAACCAGCTTGTGAGCTTCATATATTCTGCAACTCTGATTGCCACGTCCTCATGATAGGCGGTGAAAAACATAGCGATGGGCATGGCAAACTTTTGGTAGATGATCAGTGTGATAACATAAAAAAATGCAAAAAAAACCCAGCTTGCGTGAGTGAATAGTCTCCTCTCCTCTTCATTTTTACTGCGAGCAATTAGTGAAAGATATATCCACGAATAGCCTCCTACTACTGTCCAGGGTAAATCAAGCAGCATAAGTGCAATTCCAAAAGCAGCCATGTCGGTTGTACTTTTTGTGCCATAAAGAGCGGTTTGAAATGTGCGCGCGATTGAGAAACCAACGTATGTTATACTCGTTTGGATTCCAACTGTCCACATCAACTTAAGGTTTTCGAAAAAGTTCGAACGCAAAAAAGTTTTTATCCTCAAGTTTAAACCTCCTTTCGAATGTGCAACGTGACTGCTGCTTTTATGTAAATTCACGGGTAACTTTACTTAAGTATTCTATCATCCTATTATACTCTTCTTGTCCGTAATTAGTTTTTACAAAGGAAAAGATTAATTCGATGAGATAGGAAATTTTAGACCAATCAAGCTTTGCAAGTTCCCTTCTAAATCCCTTAACTCCGCGTGCTCCTTTGAAGGCGCTCCACACAAAACGTTTGAAGAATGAAAGTGCTCGCTGTGTGTTAGTGACTTTCTCATTGCGACTACTTTCGGTGCGTACAAAATAGTTTACCGTGAGTATTAAAAATAGCACCAAAGACGCAGCTTCAAACCATATTGGTAGCTTATTTGGAAGGCGCCCTGAAATTTGGGCAATGGCAGCAGGTGTTGAAATTTGAGCTCGTCCTACAGCAGCTAAGTCTGATCCAGCTTCGGCAAGAGCCCTTAGGAAAGTTGCAGTATCGGTTATATCGCCATTAATGCAGGTAACAATCCCCTCTTTTTTCATTGCTTTGAAGTATGTCTTTACAAGGTGCCACCTTCTTGATGCACTGCCCGAGTACTTTTCGACTGCAAGACGTGTATGTACACATACCATTGCGGGTCTTGTTTTGATTAAAATTTCAGCGATTTTATCAAACTGCCAATTTTCAAATCCTATGCGACACTTTACAGTAACGGGAAGCGAGGTGTTGTCCATGACTATTTTGACGACCTCTTCAAGCTCATTAAGATTCCTTAATAGACCAGCCCCTGATCCTTTACCAGCAATCTTTGGCATGGGACATCCAGCGTTTATATCTAGAGCAATTACAGTATTTGGGAAACTTTTAACAAGATCTTCAATGTATGATAAGTGCTTATGGAATTCCCTGAAATCCTCAGCACGACCGTGAATTTGAAGAATACAATTTTTCTCTGGATAAATTCTTAACAGGTTCTGCCAATCTTTTATCCAATAGGGAAGACTTCGAATATGTACAAGTGGAATCCATGTGACAACTGAACCAAATAAACGCAGTGCCTCTCTTAATGGAAAAGATGAGTACTCAGCAAGTGGAGCAGGAAGGAGCCTTTCTACTGTCAAAAGTTTTTGTAAATGATGACATTGCTGATGTAGCCTGAACTTTGTGCTCAAATCTCCTACTAGCACTTCCTGTTTTTTCTGCTCTGATTGTATTGTATCTCTGCTCTTATTATAGTTACTTTTATTATGATTACTAGCCTTTTGATTTAAGTTTTTCACAGTTTCATTTACTTTCCGCTCACTTGATCCACTCATCGGAGAGAATCATCGTTACTATTTCATCTACAGTTTTGTGGTTTGCTTTAATGAATTCTTCAACCTCTATCATATTCTCTCTCTTGCCGTCATGCCAGCGGATAGATATCTTGCCAGCTTCTCGTTCTTTGGCTCCTATTATTATTGACACGGGAATCTTGGCTTTTGTTGCAGCTTTAATTTTGTAATTCATCGTGTTTTCTGAGTCATCTACAAACACACGCATATCGTGTGAAAGAAGTTCCGACTCAATTTTTTGAGCATATTCCACTTCGTTTTCAGTGATAGGTATGATTACTGCTTGAATAGGAGCAAGCCATACGGGAAACCAGCCAGCCCAGTGCTCCGTCAGAACACCTATGAAGCGCTCCATACTTCCCAAAACGGTTCTGTGTACCATGACAGGACGCTTCTTTGATCCATCAGGAGCTATGTATGTGAGGTCAAAGCGCTCTGCTAGGTTGAAGTCAACCTGAATGGTTGGGCCTTGCCATTTTCTTCCAAGAGCATCGTGCAGGTGGAAGTCGATTTTTGGACCGTAAAAAGCACCCTCCCCCTCTGCAACTTCATATTCTAATCCAGCTTCCTCCAATGCTTCTTTTAAAATAGATTCGGCTCTGTCCCATACTTCTTTTGTTCCGATGTACTTTTCTGGACGAGTGCTCAATTCAACAGAGTAATCAAATTCAAACAGTTTTAAAAAGCGCTTTATTAGATCAAATACACCTATTATTTCATCTTTTAACTGTTCTTCGGTGCAAAATATGTGTGCGTCATCTTGAGTAAAGCCTCTTACACGCGTTAAGCCGTGAATTGTACCACTCCTTTCATATCTGTAAACTGTTCCGTGCTCAAAGTAGCGGATTGGAAGATTTCTGTAGGAGCGTATGTGAGATTTATAGACAAGTATGTGTGCCGGGCAGTTCATCGGCTTAACTGCGTACTTTGCACCTTCAATTTCAGTGAAATACATGTTTTCACGGTAGTATTCGATGTGTCCTGAGGTATGCCAAAGAGTCTCCTTCATAAGATGTGGAGATATTATGGGTTTGTAACCACGTTTTAGATGTGCTTTTCTCTCTATCTCCTCTATTAGGAGGCGGACAGTTGCACCATTTGGTTTCCAAATTATTAAACCAGCTCCGACTTCTGGAGAAGTTAAATAGAGGTCCAGAGCTCGATTTAAGTTTCTATGATCGCGCTTTTTGGCTTCTTCCAGCATCTTCAAGTACTTTTTGAGTTGCTTTTTGTCGTAGAATGCAACTCCATAAATTCTTGTGAGCATTGGGTTTGTTTCGACTCCGCGCCAGTAAGCTCCAGCTATGCTCGTAAGCTTGAAAGCTTTGATCCATCCAGTTGAGGGAAGATGGGGACCACGACACAGATCTGTGAATTCCGCCTGTGTGTAAATGGTTACTATTGGCTCTTCAATTTCTTTTATAAGCTCTATTTTGTAAGTTTCTCCAAGAGAAGCAAACAACTCTATTGCTTCATCGCGAGAAAGCCACTTTTTTTCTATTGGTATGTTTTCCTCAATTATCCTGTTCATCTCGGCTTCAACTTTGTCAAGTTCTTCTTCGGACAACGTGCAGTCTATATCGTAGTAAAAACCGTTTTCGATAACAGGACCTATTCCCAATTTTGTGTCATTTCCTAGTAATCTCTTGACAGCTTGAGCAAGGATATGAGCAGTTGTGTGTCTCATTATCTCTATTCCTTCAGGAGAAGAAAGTTTTACAGGAATAAGTTTCAAGTCCTCTTCAACTGTATCACGAATATCAAACAATTTACCGTCTTCTGTTTTAAAGGCAACGATCTCCTTATCTTTGAAGTTTTCTTCCCAAAGCTTAAAAAGGTGAGTGCCCTTTTTTACTTCTAGTAATTCGGGCATTTTGAAAACCTCCTTTTACTTTTAGTGTCATTGTATATGTTTAGGGAGACAAAAATACTACTCTGTTATTCCCCTTATTCTCTTTATCAAAGAGGCCCAACCCGGCATGACATCTTCAAAATATGTGCACCATGTTGTTACTTCATCTGTTGCAGGAACGGTTATTCCAACTCCGCACCAGTTATGAGTATCGGATGTCCACCTGTAAGGAACGGCATTAGTGATGTCGGGGGAAGTTGCCCCTGCTGTATTTGTGGCGTCAACCCATATGCGAGCCAGTCCCTCAAGATCAAAGTAGTAAAGCGATGGAGAGCTAACACTAACGTTGTAGGTTGGAGAATCTTCTGAGAAGGGATTCATTACACGATTGTCAAAATCATCAGAATAAAGCTGAGCTAACTTTGAAGCCCAATTTGAAACTTGGTGTTCCAAATTAGCCCAGTAAGACATATCATAGACTGCTAAGGAACAGTCCATAAGAGTGTATGTAGAGTAAGTTTCTTTGTAAGCATCAACTGCTGCTTTTGCTACCTGATAAGCACTCTTTTCAAGGTTGGCGATCTTTTCTAAGAACAGTTCATAATTCCATCCGGTAAGGGGCTCTTCAAGCTCACTTGCTACTACATATGAGGCGACACTTTTAAAGACACTGCCTGTTTCTATCAAGCCCATTAGACATGCGTCAAATCCAAGGACATCAACTTTAGTGAATACATCTGAAATTGCTTCTGCAACTTCAGATAACTCGAGTGCACTGTGAGAATAGTCGTCAAATACAATTGCTCTTGTGAATGGAGAGGAACGTGTGTAGGGATACCAACCGGTTCCATGATCCCATAAAACGATCATGACACGTTCAAACGAAAAATTCTGCTTTGCCCACTCGAGAAAGTTTTTGAAAGTTAATATGGATCCGCTGTTTTGCTCAGGCAAAGTCTGCAGAGTCTTTAAGTATTTTGGAAGAACTTGATAGTATCGCACTCCGTCTGTTTGAATTGTGTCCACAAAGCAAACTACAGCCACATCTTTTGGAAAAGGATCTGCGTTTTCCATCTCAGCTAAGTCTTTTGGAACTTGTGGAGTCATATTTGATGTGTCTGCTCCCATATAAACTAGTAGGAGAAGCTTTGCTGGAACTTTCACACTCTTCGCGTTGGCAAAGTAAACACGCCCATCTTCGTCGTAAACGAATACTTTTGGAAAAAAAGTTCCTGCACAGAAGGTATGTGAGACAGTCGTTCCTTCTGCTGTTGCTCCATCATCAAAATCCCATACTACTTTAGCAACTTTGGTATTTATCTCTGTGAAATCAACGGTAAATGTTACTTCAAGTCCAACCTCTTGGGAAGTTTCAGCAGCAGAAACTCCGTTTATTATTACGCCAGTATTTTCGTCCCCTCCAGCACATGCTGATAAAAATAGTGCAGCTGCCACTGTGATAAAAAGAAGTAAAACTTTTGATATTTTCATACCTAACCCCTCACACTAAACGTGTAAAAGAAGGTCACCCCTCCTTGAATTTAACAAATTACCTACCTTATTATACCAATAATTTAATCGGCTATTTTAGTTACTTTTGCTTCTCCCTTACCTTCCTTCACAGTTTCCACAAATGCTTTACAGCCTGAAAGAGCTTCCTGATAGCAATTAGCAAATTTTTTTACGAAAGGTGGTGCATCAGGATTTAAACCCACTAAGTCTGCAAAGACCAACACCTGTCCTGTGGTATTTGAGCCACTGCCTATGCCTATTGTTGGAATAGAAAGGGATTCAGTGATTTCGCCGGCAACTTCTGGCTTGACCATTTCCAATACAAGGCAGCTTGCCCCGGCATTTTCACAAAGCTTTGCAAGTTTAATTAGATACTGTGCATCGCTTTTTTCTTTGCCACGCTTCTTATAGCCTCCGATTTTCATAAAGGTTTGGGGAGTAAGTCCAATGTGAGCTACGACTTCGATGCCAAGTTCTGCCACGGACATTATCCAATCGACAGCTTCTTTTGATGGAATTTCAAGTTTTACAGCGCTAGCTCCCTCTTTAATGAGTCCCACTGCTGCGCGTTTTATTGAATCGAGAGAGTGTGTGCTCTCAAACGGAATGTCTGCCACCACAGGAATGGATACAGAACGAGATACAGCTCCTGTAAATATCTTCATTGCCTCGAGTGAAATCTGAACGGTAGAGCTAAAGCCAAGATATACATTTGCTACTGAATCTCCAACTAGAATTACGTCAACTCCTGCCTCTTCGCAAATTCTAGCAGTTAATGCATCGTAAGTTGATACCCATACCTGCGAGACTTTAGTTAGCGATTTTGCAAGGGGAGTAAACATGATTTTTCCCCCTTTCTTTGAATTGATGTTAACCGGTTTTGTGCGAGTGTGACTACTCAACTGTAATTTTTACGGTAGCAAGAAGAGAGTCTTTGCCGCGGGTTTCAAAGAACGGGTTTGCCACTTTTGCCCATATTTGCACGGTATAGGTGCCTCTTTTTTGGGGAATCAACACGTGGCAATAAGTGTAGTCTAAAGGTAGATATTCAAATACTGCGAAGTTTGCGCGTGCTTCCTCCTCTTTAAATCTTATAAAGCCTGGGAACATGCTGCGCGATGTAAAAGTAGGAAGTACTATTATCTCTCCCACCCTAGCTTTTATGAGGTTTTCAACAGCACCGCGTTTTATATTGCCTGCTTTCTTAATCATTTCAGGAGTGAGACGCACTATTGTGAAAAGCGTCGTTTTGACTTTTCCGTTTTTACCAAATGCTACTACGCTAACTCTGTTTACACCGATTTTGAGAGGTAGGGAAATTTTATCTTTAAAAGAGGTAACCTGATTTTCTGTGATTAGATACGCTTTTTTTGTGTTGATAACAGCTATATTCAATGCTTCTTTGGTAGTTGCACATCTTTCTTTTAAGTCTGCGTTTATTACGGCATCCGGATGAAAGTAGAAAGGAATTTTAGTGGATTTTCCGTTCCTATTTGTGATGTGAAGAATTAATTTGTCTTTGTGGTAGGAAAGGTTGCCTATTGGCATCTCGACAAAAGAGAAGGTTTCTGTTTCTGAGAATAAAATTTTTCCTTTGCTATCGTAGATCTTCACGGTGAGTGGCACATCATTATCATTCATCTTGATTTTGAACTTGAATGGATAGTCTGTGATTACAATGTTAGGTTGAGGAAACTCTACTTCGAAAGCCAAAGAAGATGATGATAAAAGTAAAACAGCGACAAGGCCAACTGTGAGTTCCCGTAAAAATTTAGCAACTTTACCTTTCATAGTAATCACCTCAACAAAAAAAAGGGACACCTTTGAAGTGCCCCTCTGATTAAAAAACAAAGAACAAATAAAAAAATTTGTGAACCCCTACGTGCATTTTAGACTGCCCTTTTTACCTTTCCGGCTTTTAAACATTTGGTGCAGACACGGATTCTCTTCACTTTGCCATCCACAATAGCTTTGACACGCTGTAAATTTGGGATCCAACGTCTTTTAGAGTGCTTGTTGGAGTGAGAAACTTTGTAACCGTAGCCCGGCTTCTTACCACAGATTTCGCATACACGTGCCATCTCTATCACTCCTTTGATTATTGTTTAATGCCGCAATCTGTGTTATCTATTTTACAATACTTGGCGATTTATTACAACGTTTGGGGTGCTGCATCTAAGGAGTGCTGAATTAAAATGTTTTGGAAGGTGGCAGGTTTTTATTGTGTTATAATAAAAAATAAGGTAGGTAAGCTAATTAAATAATTGATTTGAAGAATTAATGGGAGGAAAATAAATTAAAATCCAGAATGGAGGTGTGTTGTATGAGGAGGAGAGGTTTTACACTTCTTGAATTGTTGCTTGTTATCGCTATTTTGGTGGTGTTGGTAGCAGTTGTTGCTCCAAACATTTTCAGTAAAGGGCAGAGTGCAATTGAGGATGCAAGATTTTCTACATTTGCTTCAAACTACGGTATGATTATGACAGCAGTAAGATTGGTTGAGTGGAAGTATCCTTGTGAGACAAATGGAACAACTGATTGGAAAGTGGATTGGAATAGTGATGGAGATTACAGTGGTTCTTCTGAAGAGGTTAAACCTGGTGCTTGGAATTCTTCGGATACTGCTTTCTTGAAGGTTCTTGTCAGGAAGGGATACCTTACTCCGGAGGCTGTCAAGTTTCCAACAAAGAGTGGAGCAACTAAATACTTTGTCATGTTAGTTGCAAAAGCAAGCTGGAGTGAAGATGATAAGATAAAATTCGATTTGGGTTGGAATACTAATAATTATGCTACTGATACCGAAGGAAGAGATGGTGGAATAAGAGCACAATTGGTTGGCGGAGCTACTCTTAGAAGTATATGGGACACTATACAGTAATCTTTAAAGCTTAAATGTGAATTGTAGCTTACTACTTTATCCAGCCTGCTGTGGGGGCAAGAAAGCTTCTGCAGCAGGCTTTTTGTTTGTGTTGAATTTTTCAGCTAGTTATAACTTTGTTATTAAACCAGCATTGAAATTATGAGTGTAAGGATTCTTATAACTATTCCAAGTAAGCCAATGGAGATTTCGAGCAACTCAACAATAATGGCTGTGATGAAGCTCATAATAATCACCCCCCCCGGTTTGAGTTTGCACAGGCTTTATGTTGCCTCATTGTCTATAGAGGGGGTGATTGTATGAAATGTGACGCTACTTATGCCTACTGTGGAAACATCTTTTTCATCTTATTGTAAACAGCGATGCTATCTTCTGGCAGCAGTTCAGGTGTAATCTGGTAGAAATACTGAGCAGCTTTTGCATCATCCCCTAATTTGTGATAAAGAATTGCAAGGTTTAAAAGGCTCTTTTGAAGAATAGGTGTGTAGGAAGTTTTAAGAGATGCATTCAAGAGTTCGATGAGATTATCTAGATCTCCTTTGCTGAACAATAGCTTAATTACATAGTTGGTAAGCCACCTCACAGGCATCGACCACTCGAGCTTCTCAGCGAGTTCAAAGAATTTTTTAGGTTGAAATTTACTATGCCCATCGTATAGCTCTTGTACCATATCTAGCATCTTCAAGAAATTTTCGTCTCTTACGTTTTCCTTTTCATTTAAAACGTTATCCCAGAAGTTCAGAAGCACGAAGTTAACCACTAGAGCTTCGTGCAGAATCTCAGAGTTATTTTCAAACTTTGCGTTTTTTGCTTCTTTAGTTAGAATTGCAATTGTGTCGAGAAAGTTGCGTTTTCGCCAAAGTTTCTCAACACCCTTTAAATTTTTTATCACTTCCCTGTGCTCTTCCTCAATTTCAAGCTGCTTAAGAGCTTGACGACCAGCTTCTGATAAACCAATCGTGTTATCAAGCTTCTTTAGGAAGGTAAGATTATTTTCAGCAATAGCTGTCTCTTCAAGAGTGTCGCGGGCAGTGGAAAACTTCCTTGCTAGAGCTATTGCCTCGTTATCACGCCCAAATTTGTGAAGCAAAACAGCAGCTCTTTTTGCAGCCTCCAAATTTCTAGTTGCATCTGCATCCATCAAGTAGTACTTGAGCGCTTGCTGTAAATTACCGGCTTCTTCAAATTTTTGAGCTTTATCAAATAGAGTTGAAGCGTGCACTGGAATTTCCAGAAAAATAAATGTGAAAGCGATGATGAAAATGAAGAAAATGGGGGGAAGGCACACCCTTCTTACAAAATTTTTAAATACAACTTTCATAAGCCTCCCCCCTTTTTATTTTTATTAATTGCAGATAGTTAGCTATCTTATAAGCATTGCCATTATTGCTTTTTGAACGTGTAATCTATTCTCTGCTTCATCAAATACCACAGAATGTGGACCATCCATGACTTCATCGGTTATCTCTTCTCCGCGATGTGCAGGAAGACAATGAAGAACAATTACATCCTCTTTTGCTTCGGAAAGCAGCTTTGTGTTCACTTGGTAGTTTGCGAAGTCTCTCTTTCTCTTTTCTGCTTCTGCTTCATCTCCCATGCTTACCCATACATCAGTATAAATAACGTCTGCATCTTTCACTGCTTCATAAGGATCGCGTGCAATTTTTACTTCACAGTGCATACGAGCAGCTTGTCCTTTAGCATACTCAACTATTTTTGCATCGGGGTCATAGCCTTCAGGAGTTGCAATTGTTATATTCATTCCAACCTTTGTGCATCCAACAAGCAGAGAGTGCGCTATATTGTTTGCACCGTCTCCAACAAATACCATATTAAGGCCTGTAAGACGTCCTTTCTTCTCCAAGACTGTGTAAAGATCCGCCATTATTTGGCATGGATGGAAAGTGTCAGAAAGCCCATTTATGACTGGAATTTCTGCGTTGTTTGCTAGTTCTACAAGCTTCTCATGTTCGAAAACACGGGCCATTATTCCGTCAACGTATCTTTCAAGAACACGAGCGGTGTCTCCAATTGTTTCACCCCTTCCAAGTTGCAAGTCGCGTGCAGAAAGGTATAACGGATACATCCCCAGCTCATATGCTCCAACTTCAAACGATACGCGCGTTCTGGTAGATGGCTTCTCAAAAATCATCGCCAACTTTCTACCTGCTAAAATGTGATCGTGCCTTATTCCTGCAAGACGCTCCTGTTTCAGACGCCTTGTCAAGTCAAATATTGCCTCCATCTCCTCAAGAGTTATGTCCATGATGCTTAAGAAATCTCTTCCTTTCATGTTTACAGCCATAAATATCCCTCCTTTAACAGTGTAATTTTATAACTAGGGGACAATTACTGTGCCAATCTCTGGATTTCCCACAGCTCCTGCAAGCTTATTGAGGTGGGTGATGACTGCTATATTACCCGTTGCTTCAACAAACTCTATACAAGCCTGAACTTTGGGAAGCATACTACCTGGTTTAAAATGTCCTTCTTCAGCATACTTTTTTAACTCCTTTACACTTACTCGATCTAGCTTTTTCTCATTGGGTTTTCCAAAGTTGAGGCACACTTTCTCAACAGCCGTTGCAATTATGAGCATGTCTGCACCAATATTTCTAGCCAGCAAACTTGATGCCAAATCTTTATCAATTACAGCTTCAAGTCCTGATAGATCACTTTCTCTGACGGGGATTCCACCGCCACCTGCTGCTATAACTACTGTTTTCTCTTCAAGCAACTTCTTTATAACGGGAAGCTCGACCACTTTAAGTGGCTTAGGGGACGGAACCACTCGCCTCCAGCCGCGCCCTGCGTCTTCAACTACCGACCAACCTTCCTCTGCTGCTTTTTTCTCTGCCTCTTCTTTTGTCATGAAAGGACCTATTGGTTTGCTTGGATTGGAAAACGCTGGGTCGTTTTCATCGACGATAACCTGAGTGATGACACATGCAACTTCCTTTTCAATGCCCTCTTTTTTAAGAGCAAGTCTAATTCCCCGCTCAAGTGAGAAACCAATTCGTGCCTGAGTGTTGGCAACACATGCATGAAGTGGAATTGGATCTATTCCATCCTTTTCAGCTGCTGCAACACGCAACAACGCTTCACCAACTTGAGGTCCGTTTCCATGTGTTACGATGACATCTGCTTCTTTAGAAAGCTGAGCAATGATTTTTCCTGTCTCTTCTGCTTTTCTAAGTTGCACAAAGTAATTATCTTCCTTTGAATTTTGAAAAGCGTTACCTCCGAGAGCTACTACGACCTTTTTGCTGTTGGTTCCAGACACATGTATCCCTCCTTACCTGCTTAAAACTTGCCACCACTCATAGTATAAAAAAGGCGGCACCTAATCAAGGCACCGCCTCCTTAACAATTTTACTTTAAACAGCTTGTGCTGGATATGTAAATGAGCCTCAACAATTTGAGTATGTTGAGCTAGTATTGTGTTGTTTATTATTTTGTTAATTACTTTCTAATCTTTTCTTTTATAAACTCTTCAATTACTCCTTCAAGATTCGGAGTGCCGATCTCCTGAAGTTCGTATCTTACGCGAACAACCGGTTTATTCAAGTTTTTTGCAACGCGCCTTATATCAATTGGTGTTGCACTGACTATTACATCTGCATCGACGGCATTAAGAGTTGCCTCAAGGTCTGCAACTTGCTTTGGAGAGTAGCCCATTGCTGGGATAATATTTGAAAGATGGGGATATTTCTCAAAAGTTTCAGCTATCGTGTCAACAAGATGAGAAGTTGGATCAACAATTTCTGCTGCTCCGTATTTGAGTGCTGCAACATATCCTGCCCCATAAGGCATCTCTCCATGAGTTACCGTTGGACCGTCTTCAACCACTACGACACGCTTGCCCTTGATCTTTTCCGGCTCATCTACAAATAGAGGACTTGCTGCTTCTACGACTACAGCCTGAGGATTAACCGCGTAAATGTTTTCGCGCACCTCTTCAATTCCTTCTGGATATGCAGAGTCGATCTTGTTTATCACGATAACATCTGCTCTTCTAAAGTTCACCTCGCCGGGGAAGTAGGCAAGCTCGTGGCCTGGCCTATGTGGATCTACTACGACAATTTCAAGATCCGACTTGAAGAATGGGAAGTCATTGTTTCCTCCATCCCATATTACTACATCTGCTTCCTTTTCAACTTCACGCAATATTGCTTCGTAGTCAACACCTGCGTACACAACATTACCACGATCAATGTGCGGTTCGTATTCCTCTCTCTCCTCAATTGTGCAGTTGTGTTTATCAAGATCCTCATAACTTGCGAACCTCTGAACACGCTGAGCTACCAAATCTCCATAAGGCATTGGGTGCCTTACAATTCCAACCTTTAAGCCGGCTTTAGTCAAAAGCTCTGCTACACGCCTTGTAGTTTGACTCTTACCGCAACCGGTTCTGACTGCACAGATTGATATGACCGGCTTTGAGGATTTGAGCATGGTGTGCTCTGGACCCAGGAGCATGAAGGATGCGCCAGCCTTCATTGCACGGCTTGCAAGGTGCATCACATGTTCGTGTGCTACGTCGCTGTAAGCGAATACTGCAAAATCAACGCTCTTTTCCTTGATTATTTTTTCAAGCTCATCCTCGGAAATGATAGGAATGCCCTCTGGATAAAGCTTGCCAGCAAGCTCAGCAGGATATTTTCTTCCATCAATGTCAGGAATTTGAGTAGCTGTGAAAGCTACCACTTCCCACTCTTCATTATCTCTGAAAAATACGTTGAAATTGTGAAAATCACGTCCTGCTGCGCCCAAAATCACCACCTTTTTGCGATTCATCTCTATCCCTCCTTTGCCAAAATATGAGGTTATTTTCAAATCCCCTACACCAACTGTGTCTTCCAAATAGTAATATAGCAAATTAACCGATAATTAACCATCTTCGCAAACTACTCCATTTCAGCCTTAACTTTCCCCATTTTTAATCTCAGCTCTCCTCACAAAAGCTTGTAAACTTTCAAGGGCATTGTATAAGTCCAACAAGTCCTCCTTTTCAATTGCGTGGTATTCATGAGCGATAAGATTTCTCAAGTAAATTGCTCGCTTTGCTGCTTCTAACTCTTCCTTCTCGATTAGGCCGTGTTTCATGAGAAGTTCAAAGGCGTTTACAGCGTTTTGCGGAAAGCCCAGGGAATTTTCGGATACGAGTTTTGTAGCAATATCGATGAGAGAATTTGCAGCTTGAAAACACTCCATCGCTAAAGCTGTTGCAACGTAGTAGTCATCAAGATTGCCATTGAGCAATTTTTTTATTTGATTAAAGTGCGTCCAAAATCTTATCGCTTGTGAGTATAGTCTCATATCTCCAATTACCTCCTTTTAACCTTTCATCTTCTCCATTTCTTATCTTCTCCCACTCTCCCTTCTGCCATCAGTTTTTTTCTCAAACTACGCGCCACCATTTTATACATTCTCTCATTTTCAATATAGCCTTTTATTGCGTGAAAAAGGGCATTTTTGAGAATTTTATCTGCTCTTTCATCTCTTAAAAATACGACTATCCCTTCTTCGAAGACACTTCTTTGAATGTAATAAGGGAGTTTGTGAAGCAAAGCCAGATCTATGTCATTGTCAGCAAGACTTCCTACTTCTACTTCAAGTTTTTTAAGTTCTCCAAATTCCACATCTTCACTTAAGAGAACAGCTAAATCGATGTCTGAGGTAGGAATAGCTTTACCTCTTGCAACTGAGCCGAACAGGATTATTGCGGCCACTTGAGGAATTGAAACGAGCTTTTTTAGCACGTATTCAAGCTTTTTGTCGAGATTCTTTTCCTGCCACATTAGAGCAACTTCAGAGTGAAGTTTTGAAAATAACCTTTCGACCATCTCTTCAGGATGCGCTGCAGTTTCTCTTCTCATGTGATTCACCTACCATCTTTTCATTTCAATGATAGCATTCAAAAATTTTCTCTTACAGCCGATTGATAGCTATGAGGGGGGATAACACATGCTCGGAGTATCTCGTGGTATGTCTTCAATGTTTGCTAATCAAGCACTCTTAGAGCGTGCAATGGACTGGGCTGAAAGGCGTCTATCTGCAATCTCTGACAACATAGCTAACATCTCTACTCCAAACTACAAGAGAAAAGACGTTGCTTGGGTGGATGAGCTTGCCAAAAACGATCAGCGCAAATTCGTGGGACGCCGCACGGATCCGCGCCACTTCTTCATAGGCCGCCGTCCGGATTGGGCAATTAAACCGCGTCCCTTCGTAGAGGCAACGACTACTTCACGCAATGATGGGAACAACGTGGACCTTGATACTGAGCTTGCCAATCTTCAAAAAACAGCTCTTTACTACCAGGCAATAACTCAGATGTATTCGGATCATATCTCTCGCATACGCACAGTTCTAAGAGGTGCGAGGTGATCACCATGCCGGGAATGTCATTTTGGGGTACGTTTGATACAGTAGCAAGCGGACTGACTGCTCAGCGATTCAGAATTGATGTTATAGCTGATAACATTGCGAATGCAAATACGACACGCGGTCCAGATGGTAAACCCTACCGACGCAAAATTCCCGTATTTGCTGCGCGGGATATGGATTCAATGGGACCATTTGGACGCGGCTTTGGGCGCAATCGCATCATGGGAGAAGATGCAGCTGGAGTGCGCGTTGTAGGAGTTGCAGAGGATTCGTCACCGGGGCGCCTTGTTTATGATCCATCGCATCCGGATGCTGATGAAAATGGCTATGTGCATTATCCAAATGTAAACGTGTTGCGTGAAATGGTTGACATGATAGATGCATCGCGGGCGTTTGAGGCTGGCATCACGGTTATGAACACCATAAAATCCATGTATCAGCAGGCACTTCGCATTGGAAGGTGATTATTGATGTTAGGATTGATGTTCGGATCGATGTTCGGCTCTAAAATTCAAGCGCACCGCGCGTTTTTCTGGATTGGAATAATTTTGAGTGTCATATCCCTTTTACAGGGATTCAAAGCCACTCCAAAGACGTACATAAAGCTTGCTATTGGGAAAAATATAGGTTCCATAACCCCCATAATAGATATCTACTACAAGAAAAAGCAGGTGGCTCATCTTTCTCCTTCACTTAATCCACCTTATGAGCTGCCATTTGATGAAAAGTTTACACGGGTAGTTGTGCGCCTTCCATCACATCATCTCTATGGAGAGCTTAACTCCTCAATTGCGCCCACTTATCAAAAGGATAAGGTGATTTACACAGTGAATCTCACATCACCTCCTGCAAGTTTAGAGCTTTCTTTAGAACGATGTAATTCATTTCAAGTTAAGGTAAAATCAACGGTTCCTCTTCATATGCTGACAGCTTATCTAGTTGATAGAGAAACTGTTAAGAAAAGTGCCTGCATTGCAAAATCGCTGGATAGCCACACATGGGAAGTTTACCCATCAGTAATAGAGAAGAAAGCTTACACTCTTCATGTTTTGGCAGAGGATTTATGGGGAAGAAAAGCAGAAAAAACGCTGGATTTGGATTTTAAGCTGCACCGTGCCAAATTTCTCTCTTATTCTGTGCGTAGCTTGAAAAGATGGGAAGAGCCTGAAGGAGAGAGAGAGGTGGCATATCTGACACTTGTCAAACTTTCAAGTGGTGAACAGCTGCTTGTGACGGCAAGTCCTATTAAAGAAGTATATGAATTTGCAGGAAATGTGAAGTTTACTACGAAAAAACTTTCAGATTCTGCTTCCAATTCTGACTATTTCTTGGAGCTTTTAAAATTTAATAAGGATGTTGTCGAGAACTTTTTAAACCATCTTCCTAAGACCACTATTCTGGGAAAAAAATGGATGGCTTCTCTTTCAGGAAGCATAGTGCCTGCTTCTTTGAAGTATGAAGATAAGAAGATCAAGGCGACTCTTTATTTTTCTGATGAGTGGATAGTGACTGTAGCTGCGTCCAATTTGTCTAGCTTGAAGAAGAAGCTGCGCGACAGCTGGGGAGTTGATGCGTTGTATCCGGAAGATGCATCAGTTGGTGTTTTGTCATGCTTTTATCTTGATGGTGATGAATTGTATGCAGATTATTGTACTCGTGAGTTTTGTGCGTCTGATTTGGCGTTTGGACGTGGTATAATGCCGCATGTAAAGCTGAAGGTACCGGTGGCGTTGACACGTGCCAATGTCTCATCTATAATACACAATGAGTAAGGGCGACAGGGTAACGAGGCAACCTGTTGCCCTCCAAAACATTGTAAAAGGAGGTGCAGCGGGCTTATGAAGAAGTTGTTGAGCTTGCTGTTGATGCTTGGTGTTGTTGTAATGGTGCCGATGTTTTTGACAGGTTGCGGTGACGACGATGATGATGTCGCAGGAACTTACTATGTTGGTGCGGTTGATGATGTGTGGACGAACTATAAAGTAGAGGTTTACAAGTGGGATAGCACGGATGCCAGATGGAAAAAGATTGGAGAGAAAACCTTTAATAACGTAACAAGTGTTGAGAATGCACCTGTTTCTGTAAGGGAGTCAATAGCAGATGATGACTTTGTGAAGTTTGTCGTTTATGAGTTGGATAAGGGAGTACCTCAGGCAGATTATGCGTTGAGGGCAATTCTTAAGGGTTCTGAAATTGAGAACAACACTGTTGTAACGAACCTCTTCACCGAAATGGTTGTGGCATACATGGATGGAAATACTCCAACTGATAGCCTCTATGCAAATGCTAAGGATTTCGTAAAGAAGGTATATCAGGTGGCAATGAATAATGCGACTTTGGGCGACGATGTTTTGAAAGGAAAGATTGTCAGCACCACCGACTTCATGGCAGACGCCCACCAGTTTGTGGGGAAAATTAAACCTAATGTAAATGTAGATGAAGATAGAGTCCTTCTCTTAAGAGAATTGGTTTACAAAGCTCAAGGAAAAGAAAATGCTGATGTGTGGAGTGGTGGTAATCCGGATGGTGATATCCTTGCAGTTATGAAGAACTACTACAACATCCAGTCCGGCGGAGAAAACGCAGTCCCAGTAATTGCGTTGAGGAATAACGGAAATACAAACATGCCAGTAGTAGCTTATTTGAGTGATGGTACAGGTGCAGGTACTCATACTGCAGGCTATGATACTAAGTATGATAACGATGATGCTGCAAAAGATGATAGTATACTTGACTTGAGTTACGATGCAAGTAACAGGATTCTAAAGAATGCAGATGTTGATAAGATAGGAGTAGCAGGTGGAGATGTGGATTCTTTAACTCAAGCTGTATTTGGAAATGGCAAGATGAAAATCGCCTACACATTCAAAAACATTGAAAACTTCAGTAAAGGTTATCTCTACTTCAAACTGTTGTTGAAGCAGGATATATATCTTAACGGAGCAACTAGCGCAGATGCATCCTACAAAGTGTATGCAGAGATAAAGGTTCCAGCAGAGGTTAAAGATGGAGATAAAATTGAAGCAGATTTGACAAATGCAACAGTCACTTTGAAGGTTCTTAAAGGAAATGATACGACCGCCACGGAAGAAACTGCCACTGGCATTAATTTGAGTAGTGCGTTTGGGGTAAATGATAATGATAATAATGGTCTTTATATAAACGCCACTAATATCCTCTCCATAGAGTTGAACGAAGATAACCTGAAAAGTGAAAGACTTGAGCTTGATCTTTATGAGCTGTTTACTGACTTGAAGGTTCATCAGTTCACCGACAAGAAGCTCTACCTCTTCTACGGTGCAGATAAGTTTGTAGCGTTGAAGAATGCTGCCGATGCTAATGCTATTGATAATGATGACACCGCTGCTGGTGGTAGCAACGACACAATGAAACTCTATGTTGGTGCAACGATGAGCTGGTATGATGAGCTTGCAGGAAAGACTGCCGATCTTAAGATGTATCCTGATGGGGTAAGTGCCAAGGACTTGATTGATGACACAACTGGAGATGACATCTGGGATACTAAAAACTATCAACTTAAGTTTGAGGCAAAGATTACTGATAATGACTAATCCTTCTGAGCGCGCTATCGCGGCAACAAAGGGGGCAGGGGAACCTGCCCCTTTTTTTATGTTCACATTACAGCGTTTGCTCAAAACTCACTTCAGCGCAAGCGCGGTCAACTCCCCCACTTTAATCCTTTTCAACAGCCCCCAAAAGTTTAACAGGACACCAAAAGTTTAACAGGACACCAAAAGTTTAACAGGATACCAAAAGCGATTGTTAGTTATCATAATTATCTTATTTTATAATTCCCCTCTAGTTACACACTCAATTCCAACCACTAACTCGCCTCCCACCAGCTTTCCCTTGACAATTTACCCGACTAACTAACAAGGATTGTTAGTTATCATAACCACAGTTTTACCTCCCTAAATTTGCTACAATTAAAATGAGGTGGTTTTAATGGTGTCTATCGGCCACCCCCTTCATCACTCCTGCTGTTTGTGAGGTGAAAATTAATGGTATTTATAGGGCGTGAACGCGAGATAGGTTGGATGAGGCTGTATTTGGAGCATGAGGCGAATAAGATCCTAGCAGTGACGGGCAAGGCGAACTGTGGCAAGACTGCACTTATGCAAGAAGTGATGAAGCGCCTAGCTAAGACGCAGACGTTTTTTTACCTTGATTTGCGGAAACTACACGTTGCAAGTGTTCGCGACTTTTTGGAGGTCGTAGTTGAGCTTTTGACGGAAGCGGACGTTCATTTAACAGAGAGTAAGTTCAAAGTTTTTCTT
>JAMOTN010000013.1 GCA_027062325.1 bacterium | reverse complement strand
GACCCAAGTTGAGAAAGATCAGTTGGAAAGGTTAATTATTAAGATATTACGTTCTGAAAAGTTGAAAGAGCATTTGAGAGACCTAGTTTGCTCTTCGTTCGAGTGGGAGAATTTTGAGAAAGTGGCGGAGTTCCTTATGGAGTTTGAGGGAGAGTTTAAAAATTTATTCAAGAAAAGTTTGAAGAATCTGATGAAAAGGTTAGATTATACCTCTTTACGTGACAAAATAATGGATCGAGTTTTAGAAGAGGGGATTCTTTCTGATGTTATAAAAATTTTAGGAATGGAAGTTTGGAATATGTTTTCTATGGAGAATAAAATAAGGGATGCATTAACTAATGATGAGTTTTTAGATAGTATAAGTGAGGAAATTTTAAAATATTTGAAGAAAAGGGAGAATCAAAAGGTAATATATGAGTCTTTAACAAAAAATAAAAATTTACTAGTTAATAAAGTTATTGATTATGTAGTTAGCGGTGATACGGTGATAAGTATAGGGAAAAAGTTTTCGGAGAAGTTGTATGAGCAAAGGGGAAAAATTGCAGAGGAGATGAGCAAACTCTTTACGCGCTTGGTTTTTGAGAGGCTTGATGATCAGGTGTGGATGAAGGAGAGATTTTACGAGCTCTGGTATGAGGTTTTGCTTGAAAAGATGAAGGGGTATGCAGAGTATTATATTGATCTTCTTCTGGCGGATAAGAAAAGGTTCAATTCTTACGTTGTGAATTTTTTAGATAATGATGAGCTGTGGAAAAAAATAGAGGCTGCTGTTGATTCACTTATGGATAAGGTTTTAGATAAGGGTGTTAAATTTTTAAGAAACGATGAAGGGAAAAGATTGATCTTAAATTTCATAAGTCAAGCAGAGGTTGTAGATAAATTGAGGGACAAAATAGAACTGGTAGTAAGGGAAAAAATTGAAAGATTTGATGAACAGCGTTTGGAGGAGTTGGTTATGGAGACTGTAGAAAAAGAGTTAGAAGTTGCAGTTTTGTTGGGGATACCACTTGGTTTAGTTATAGGGGTTGTTCAAATTACAATTCTTGTGTAGGAGTGAAGTAAGTGAAGAAATTTGGATTGAACGATATCTTTGCTTTAATTCGAGAAAGAGGTTACACTCATTATCTTATATTTTCGACAGGATGTAAGATAAATTGGGCAGCTTGGCAGATTTTGAAAGTAGTTCTAGATGGCTTTGGTATGGAGAATCTTGAAGAAAATGAAGCAAAAGATATTGATAATGAGAGAGAAAAGGAGACAGTTGCATTTGTATTTTCGTGTGCTGTTACTAAGAGGGCTATGTCGGATGTGAGAAGGACTTTAAGAAAAGCGTTAAGTAGAGCAGATTTGGTAGTTTTGACAGGTTGTGTTTCGGAAGGAGAACTTTTAGAAGGTATGGAGTTTGAAAAAAAGGTTATCTATTCTAGAGAAGTTGGGGAGTTGTTTTGGAATTTGAGTGTATCGCAACCATTAAAACTTTCTGCTGAGCTTCCGGTTAGAATGCCTTTTATCATTCAACTTGGTTGTAATAGGCGGTGCACTTACTGTTACATTCCGTTTGCAAGAGGTAAGGAACGTAGCGCTAGTTTTGAGAGTTTGATGAGGTTGGCTGAGTGGTATGGTAAAAACGGGGTAAAAGAGTTAATTCTTTCTGGAACTAGATTGGTGAGTTGGCAAGATGGAGAGAAAAAATTAATTGATTTAGTAAAAACTTTGATTAAATTGGGATTTTTTGTGAGGTTATCTTCGTTTGAGCCATTTGATTTGAAGCAGGAAGACTGGTTGTTTGAAATTTTAGAAGAGAAAATGGTGGCAAAGCACGTACACCTTGCTTTCCAGCACACTTCTCCTAAGGTTTTGAGGGATATGAATAGACCTGAACTGTCAAGGGAGTTAGAGCTTTTGAATGAACTACGTGAGAAATTTGCTGATATTTTTTTATCTGCAGATTTTATAGTTGGTTTTCCGACAGAAACTGATGAGGATTTTGAGAAGTTGATTTCTGATATTGAAAGGATGCCACTTTCCGATTTTCATCCATTCAGGTACTCGCCGCGTGAGAGAACAAAGGCAGCTACTTTGAAACCGGTGGTGCCTGATAGGGTGGTTAAAGAACGCATGAGAAGAATAGTGGAGTTGAGGGAGAAAAAATTAGAGTCTTACAAAAAGAGTTTAGTGGGAAAAAGTTTCATGGGATTGGTTGTAGCCACCGATTGGGTGATACTTAGTAACTACATAGCGCTAAAATTAAAAGAAAAGGTTTCTAAAGTTGGAGAGTTTGTTGTTGCTAAAATTTATGGAATTGGTGAATACGGTAAAAGGTGGATGCATGGAGAGATTGTTTGGGAATCTAAAAAGAGTGAGTGTAGATAAATTGTGGGGGGATTTTTGTGCCATGCTTGGATAAGGTGGAGAATGAAGAGATGGAAGAG
>JAMOTN010000012.1 GCA_027062325.1 bacterium | reverse complement strand
GGGAAATATGGGTTATTGGTGATACTAGGTCTTCTACTCCATTTTTGGTGCGTGCAATTGGCGGAAAGTTTGCAGGAATCTTACCGACAGCTGCTGCCCAGGTGTTGGATGGAGTTTCAGTTGTAGTTTCAGCTTCTCATAATCCATCCGTTTACAATGGATTAAAAGTTTTAAGATATGGAGAAAAAATCCCGGTTGAGGATGAAAGAGAACTTGAGAAAATAATGAGTAGTATGAGGACTGAGTTATCTGAACAGGATTTAAAAGAACTTGTTAGGAGTAGAGAAAAGCGGCATCATGATTTTGGACGTGGTAAAAAGGATGAGTATGTTGAGTTTTTGCTGAATAGGACTTCTCCCTACAAAATTTTTGAGGGTAAAGTGGTGGTAGATGTAGCTTGTGGTGCTGCTGTTACAGTAGCACCGAGCTTTTTTAGAATGCGTGGTATGGAAGATAGTGTAAAGTTTGTTGCTAAGATGGGTGAAATTAATGCTGGCTGTGGTGCTACTCATCCTGGATTTGTTAAAAAGAAGATGAAGGAGGTTGGAGCCAGGGTTGGCATAGCGTTTGATGGTGATGCAGACAGAATGGTTGGTTGGGTTGACGATGAGTTTGTTGACGGTACAGCTCTTTTGGTTGCAGCGGCTTTGGAGTACGGATATAAGAAAGTTGCAGTAAGCATTCTTACTAACTGGGGAGCGGTTGAAAGGTTGAGAGAGGCGGGAGTTGAGGTAATTGTGACTCCCGTTGGAGATAGGTGGTTGGCAACTGAGGTGAAAGAGGGAGCAGCTGCGGGAAGTGAGCCATCAGGACATGTAGTGTTTGAAGGGTTTAAAACAGGGGATGGATTGGTTTCTGCTACAGTGTTTTTAGATCTTGTTGCTAGGGGGGTGGACTTTTCAGCTCTTTACAAGCCTTATGCTCAAGCTGTGGAGAATATTGGGGTAAGAAGCAAGGATTTTGTGAATTACGAAGATTATAAGAAAGTTGTTGAAAAGTATAGAGAGTTTGAAGGGGGCCGGAGTGTTATAAGACCATCTGGCACCGAGCCGGTTTTGCGCGTTATGGTGGAAGCTGTAAATGAAGATCTAGCATATAAGATGTTAAAAGAGATAATTGAAGAATTGCGAAAATTGATAGGGAATGAATTTATTTAATTGAAAGTGTTAAAAGGTGATTGGAGTGATGCTTTTCTGCTGGAAGAAAAAAGGATTTTCAATTGTTTTGTTGTTTATATTTTTCATTCTACCTCTCAAAAGCCTAGCTTACCTTGATAATATGCAGATGTTTGTCGAGCATTTTGCTATAGCTTCGGATTTGGAAAATAAGGGTAAACTTCTCGAGGCAATTTCAGAATATGAAAATTTGGCTAAAATATTTCCAAATTACCGTATTTTGTACGAAAAATTAGCAGTGCTTTATGCAAATATTGAACAGCCGGGAGTTGCACTAGTATGGGCGTCGGCTGTTTATCCCGATAAAATGGTGGAACACCTGTGCTTTAAGTTGCAAAATGTTGGTAAAGTCTCTCAGGGAAAGGTTATTTTATATATGAATAAGCTTTCAACTGTTGAGATAGCCCAAATTCAGCGTCTTGCAGCATTTTTGGATAACATATCGGTAAAATTTTCCAAGGATAGAATTTATGTTGGTTGGAAGGTTGAAAACTTAGAAGATGTTCCCGGAACTGTGTCAAAGAAGGTAAATAAAGTTAATAAAACCACGCGGATTTTGGAGCGTATAAAAGTGGCAAATGTTGATGAGAGATTGAAATTAATACTCGAACTTTTGAAACTTGGAGAGTTTGATGAGGCACTCAAATGGTTTGAAATGACTTATCGACAAGGTGGTTATAGAGATGTGTTGCTATTTGAAAGAATTGCAGATAATCTTTTGGAGCGTTTAAAGATGGTTTCTGATAAGAGTTCTATTTACAAATTTTACTTGGGGGTTATGGAGTTTATTCTTGGAGATTATGAGCTTGCTATGAAGGTTTTAGAGAGTGTAAAGGTGAGTGGAGATTACGAAAAGTTACGTAAATTTTACTTAAAAAGGGCTAAAATTTTGTATGAGGAAGAATTGGAAAAAGCACGAATGATTCAGGAGTTGACTGGAAAACCTGTGGAAAAGTATTTTGAGGAGAAAAGAGTTGCTTCCTTCAGAGAAGCGCGAAAAAAGAGTTGTCGCCAGATAAGAAAAGAACTGGAAGAGGCAATAAAGCTGTATAATATAGATCACTTAGAAGAATTTCCAGTTGGACCAATAGATGTGAACAAATTGGTAAAAGACGAGTATTTAAAGGGAAAGCCTGACATGTACAAGTGTCCTTCAGGTGGAGAATACATATATCTTGGCGGTGGCCGAGTAAGATGTACGGTTCACGGTGAATGAGTTTTTAATGGAGTGTTTTATCGGAGAGTGATAATATGGAGTTTGTTCACCTTCACAATCACACTGAGTACAGTATAATGGATGCGA
>JAMOTN010000011.1 GCA_027062325.1 bacterium | reverse complement strand
CCACCTTTAAAAAGATCAAATTTTGCCCCTATTGAAACGTACCAAGAATCCTCTCCGTCCAACGAATCGTAATCATCCCATCTCTGCTGTCCTGCAAAGTAAATCTGAGGTCTTTTGCGAGATTTGATCTCTTTATATTGATTTTTCAAAGCATTAAGGCGCATTTTTAAAGCAACTAAAGAGGGATTATTTGAAACATCTAAACTTTCATACTTCAATTTGAAATACTTAAACACGTCTTCTAGCTTCGCAGATTTAAGCTCTCTGAGATTTTTCTTTATAACAAAACACACTCCCTCATCATTCTTGTTAAGAAGCATTGAAATGGCATAACACACCGTTCTCAAACTGTTACGCGAAAAATTCAACTTCTCTTTTGCCGTCGCCACATACACTTTTGCACGCAGTACATCAGATTTTACAACCATTCCTTGTTTATAAGCATTCTCAGCAATTCTTTCATGTTCTCTCGCATTTTTCAAATACTTTTCAGAAAGTCCTATATATTTTTTAGCAAGAAGTGCTCCCAAGTAGGCTTCCACAAGTTTCAAAATAGCTTGTGCTTTAATATCCTGAGCATCATATTTCCTAGCCTCATACTCATGCTGTCCCATCATCTTCATGTAATGTTTTCTACCAAACTGGGTAATTAAAAACCACACACCAATCGCAGAGGATAAATCTGAATAGGGGCTTTTCTTAAACATCATTGGCATTTGCGAAATAGACTGCGGAGTATTTCCCTGCATCATCTTAAATCCCATAGTTTGTGGAACTATATCAGTGCGCTGCCATTGAATTTCAAAATTTATAAACGGATACTCTAAAGCTCGTGCTTTTTCTGCTACATACTTTCCTGCTTTCACCCATCTTTTTGAAGCTTGGATTAAAAGATTGGAAGCGTAAAGTTCATTTAATAAATTTTTAAAATTTGAAACATTTAAAGTTTCTTTCTTATGGATAGAAAGATTTTTTTCAGACTTATTAAATGAGTCATTTTTACTACAACTCTTCCGCACCTCAGAAGAATCTCTTACTTTTACCTCATCCGATCCCCTTATCTTTTCCAAGATAATCCTTTCTTTATGTGTCAAATTAGCATGCAACATAGCTTTAACCCGCTTCAACTGCATCAACTTTTCCTCTACTGAACTAGCTGAAAATGTTTCAAGTACCCACACCCATCCAATTATCATGAGAATCCATTTTCTCATATTCTCCATCCCCCTCCGCATATAGATAAATTAAAGCTACTATACAAAAGGGCGGCTCTTTACTCGCCGCCCCCTCACCATCATCAACCTGACTCATACACTCCTACCTCTCAACCACACTAACCATTTCTACTTAGCGCGCAATTTCTTTATAAGCTGAGCTGCTGTATCTGAAAGCCAACCCACTCCGGGAAAATCAGACTGATGTGGCTGAGCCGTATAGTTAAAGTCAAATACATCATATATTGTTCCTTTGTTTTGTATAAATACACTCATAGTGTTATTCCACTCTGCAATCGCATAAGGTCCTTTAAACTGAGCTCCAATTATGCGCTTGGTATTCCTATCTGCAATAAGCTTTACTTTTACCTTTTGAACTCCAGGCATAATTGGAAACTTGGTGTGTCCCTCCCCAACTGCACTCACTGGATCATATCCTCTCATCTTAGCAACTTCTTCAGTAAATCCAACTGCTGCAACACGTGTCTCATAAACAACGCTAGCTGCTGCATTTAAGAAACCTTTGTAAGTTATCTCATGAACTCCAAGGAAGTTAAATGCAGCAACTTTTGCCATCGGAACAGCATTAGTTGCAAGTTTTCCTCCCAAAGGTGCTCCATCTATTAAAGAGTAATATTGGCACACATCTCCTGCTGCCCATACTCCAGGTAAATTGGTTCTCATCCTTGAATCAACAATTATTCCATCTCTTCCTATCATAAGTGGAGAATCTTTAAAGAGTTCTACGTTTGCCCTTACTCCAACTGCAAATACAACAAAGTCAACTTCTGAAAGCTCTATAACTTTTTCTGAGCCATCTTTAAGCCTTATGTAAACCTTCTCTGCCCACTTATTCCCCTCTAATCTTTCCAATTTAGCTTCCAATAAAAGCTTAACACCATTCTTAATATGTTCCTCATTCAAATCATCTGCAAAATCAGAATCAACCATGTTCGGCAAAACTCTGTCCTTCATCTCAACAAGGTAAGTTTCAAGTCCTCTTCTTACAAATGCAGTTGCAAGCTCATTACCAATAGCTCCCGCTCCAACAACCACTGCCTTCTTAGCCCCATTCTCTATGCGTTCCAAAATCTTTTCCATATCTTCTATAAACTTCACCGTCATAACATTTGCTAAATCTACTCCTTCTATAGGTGGCACAAAATTAATACTACCTGTTGCTATAAAGAGCTCATCGTATTCATAAGCCTTCCCCTCATCATCGTAAACTTTCCTGTTTCCAAAGTCTACACTTGTCACCTTTTTGTGATGCAGATTAACTCCAACTTCCGTAACTAAGCTATCAGACTTTGCCACTTTCTCAGGCTCAATCAAACCTTCAATTGCATAGGGAATTGCACAATATATCGCACTGTTTTTTTCTGGCATAAACATGGTAACGTCAACCTTATCTTTCAAAGCAACCTTAATTTGACGTGAAAACCTTATACCAGCAGGTCCGCCACCAATAACAACTACCTTTTTCATAAAAATCCCTCCTTAACATTATGCATAATTAGTTGTTCTTTTACTAAAACTAAAGATTTTTTTCATAATAAAAACCAAACAAGACATAAGGCAAGAGATTAACCGTACTAACGCACAATATCTTTGCTCAAAACTTGCTCAATTTTTAATCAAAAACTTTATTCACTCTATATTTTTATAAATAACTCTTTTCACCTTTCCAGTTCTAGAATCCTTAACAAAACTGGATTTACTCCTCCTTACAACGATCAAATCAACTAATCCAGAACTTATATCTGTCTTTAAATCAAAACTCAACTCTAACAAATTTTTTCTAACCAAACTTTCATCCGCATCGCTCGTAACTTTTACAAGATACTTGTCTTCACTTTTTTCCACAATTACCTGCCAATCATCACCTCCTGCTTTTCTTACAGCCTCATCAAAGTAGTAAAATGGATAAAGGGATCCTGCAATTTTTATAAAACCACTTCTTCCCTTCAATCGAAAACGTAAACTACTCCACTTTTCGCCCGGATCCAGTATCTCTACCACATCACCAACTTTGTATCTTACAACCGGCTGCAAAACTCTGTTCAAGTTTGTAACCACAAGCTGTCCATCCTCTGCAACTTCCGCATAAATGTAACCTGAAAACACGCTAAATTCATCAATATCTCCGTTCTGAAATCCAATTGGCCCAACATCAACAGCTGCATACCCAAAACTTGCTACAAATACCCCGCGTGCCCTTAATTTTTCCAAAAGATTGGACGGCATCTTCTCCCCTGCAAAGAATACTCTCCTCACAGAAAGCGGCAAATCATCAACAAGTTGCTCTGTCATTGTAGGAGTCGCAAATATTGTCGTAGGCTTGTAAACTTTTAAAAATTTGACAACCTCTTCCTTTGGTAAAGCACTTCCTATCGGTAAAATTTGACATCCAAGCTTTTCTAAAGCTCTATTAACTGCTAAAAATGCTGTCCATAACCCCCCCGGCATCATGAGATTCGCAACAATTCTATCACGATCCGGATTAAAACCCGCTCTCAAAAAACCCTCGGCAAAAAAGTAAGTTGAATATTCAAATTCCTCAGGTGTCCAGTAGAATTTTTTGGGAAGTGAGGTAGTTCCTCCAGAGGAGAACAGATAAAACGAACCGTTTTTAGAAAACTTTGGAGCAACCTCTCTAACATAATCTGAGTAATCCTTCGTAAACAACTCTGGAGAAGCCACTTCAATTTCTTTAAATTCATCTAAACTGCGAAGAGGAAGCTTCACACTCTTTAACCTATTCCTGACCCACGGATTTTCCTTCACCCGCCACAAAAGCTCGTTAAGTTTATCCAACATCCACTTATTGCGCCATCTATCATCTGACTTATCCACAGCAAATAGCAAAACTTCAGGCACTTCAACCGCCTTTGAAAACTCATGTAATGTAAATGCCCCATCGTGTGGAGAAGCATTTTCTATCATCCAAGAAGTTCCAGCTTCTTTTATACGCAATCCAAAACCTGCTATCTTATCCTGCCACCTCACTTTATTTTCATCAGAAACAGCAAGCACAACTGTCTGCAAGTAATGAGTATTACTTTTTAAAATCTCGCTAAACTTTCTCTCATTAAAAGCAGCTATACACACTACTCCATTTAAAATTTGAGTCTTGAAAAATACACAATCATTACTTGTTAAAACCGTTGGAAACGCACCATTATAAAAATAAGCATTGCCAAATTCCTGCCATACCCAATCACTTCTCGCCCTCCAAACCTCAACAAATTCATCATCTTGTTGAGAAACATTAAAACGCTTCTCAAACTCAAGCATAGCCTCAAGAAGCAATTTAGCAAACTCTTCACGCTTTTTTCTACTCCCAATAAAAAAGCAGGTATGGATACTTGAGCACGAGGCCTGATCCCACATCTTAACATCTAACGCAATCTTTCTGGCAGCTTCTTTTAAATCCACACTCTCCTCAACTATTGCCAAGCCATATTTTGGTCCATAATCCCTGACTTTTGCCAACGTTCCATCTTTCCACCAATTTATGGCATTTTCCGAACCATATACCGCGATGCAATCAACATTCTTTTTTAAATACTCAAGAACTGGATGATCGCGCGATACTCTCAAAACCGTCACATAACGTGAAAATTCAAATCCTTGAGAAGCTGCAAGGCGAATAAATTCAAAGCAAGTGTGGGGATCCGTACTCGCCGTCTTCACTATGTTGGTGTTCCCCACGATCAGACCCTGAACTAAACTCATTAAAGCACCAATAAACACATTTCCCGCACCAACATGCAATAGCAATCCAGCAGGCTTCCATAAATAATTTTCGAACTCACAATTCAAAACTGCCAAATCCTCCTCTAACGCTTGAAGCCATCTTTCAAATTCATCAAGTGCCACATTTATCATAGGAGCACTAAAAGAAGTAACTTTCTTCCAAAATTCAATGTTTCCTTCCACTTTGCTTTTGAAAAGCGAAAATGTTATTTTTATCTCATCAAGCAATCTTGCCCGCGGATATGAAACTATCCAATCTTTCCTTAAAAGCAACTCGTCCCACTCAAACTGTTCCTTGATCCTGCCCCATATCCAGTGAAAGTTTGTTTTCATAATTATCCCTCCGGTATTTCTCGCACATTTCCCAATACCCTTGCAGCTTTTGCCTCTTATGCATTAACCTCTCTTGAATATTTGAACACTTCACTAACCACAAAATTTAGTTCTTCTCCAAAAGTTCATCAACCTTGAGAGCACACATTTTCAGTTTAACTTTTCCAGCTCTCCCGAATATTTTGAAGTAGTCGCCGCGCCCACATGGACAATTTGGATATACTGCAACTAGATCATTGTTCAAAACACTTTGGGTTGGAGTAGTCGTGTTGTAAGGGGATACAACGTGCATGAGGCCAGGCTGTCCATAATCAAGAACTTTTAAAGTTTGGAGATCTCTTACAAAAATCTTAGAGTATCCGTGCAAATGGTGATTACCATATTCACACGTGAAGTACGGAAGCCCATGCTCGGTAAAACCGTAAACATCCCTAATTCTAACTCTCTCAACCCCAAGCTTTTCTTTACATTTCTCCACAAATTCAAATTCCGTGACCGCCTCACTCTCTCTTTTCTTCCAACCCCCACCCGTTAAAATTAAACTTTCCGGATTCAAACTAACTGACTCAATACGCACTAAAAACTCCCAAAGTAACGCAGGAAATCCTATAAGCCTCACCGGAACTCCATCAGCTACAACTCGGTAAAATTCCGATATGAACTCATCCCAGCAAAGCTTATCATTCCTTATCAAATAGAAGCTCTCAAGCTCAGGAGCCAATTGCTTTAAATTTTCATCGCTCCAAGCTGTGCCCAAATCTCCAACCTCTTTGGGATCATATCCAAATATAAAATATACAGTTGGAGTACTAGAAACCATTCCTAACTCTTCAGCAGTTTTTCTCACAACAAAGTCAATTCTATATAAGCTCTCCCTATTCCAATAGTTTTCAGTCTTTTGACCGCTTGTTCCAGAAGAAGTTAAACGCAGATAGTATTCGCGATGTGGCATATACCATTTCAAAGAAGTTACAAACACAAACGGCAATCCATCAGGAGTAATAAATGTATCAAAGTAATTAGCAAGTCCAAACTCTAATTTTAGAATATTCAAAAGATTTAAACTCAACTTCACTAACTCTTCATCAGATTCCGTGTAAAATCTCGGATATGGTTTTAGCCTTTTGAAAAAACTAGCAACTTCTTTCTCTATAACATCTAAGCTCTGCATCTTTTTTTTCATCATGGGAACACCTCATTTTGGAAACTTAAAGATTACAGTTATACATACAATCTCCTAATATACCTTTTATTCTTTCACTCTATTCCGCATTCACTTTATCTCGATTCTTTACCTCATCTATAAAATTTCTCAAATACTCAAAGTCTCTCATCACAGATTCAAGAACTGCCAAAACTAAAGCATCTTTATACCCTGCATACTCACTTGTGAAAAACTCAAACTCGGCAGCAGCTCTCTCTATTTGGCCGTGTCTTGCATAATATTTACCAATTAAAAACCTCAAAACAGGATGCGTTGGATCAATCCTTTCAGCGTTTGACACCGACTCCCAAAATCCTGCCTCATTTTCTTCCTCTAAATATATCCTTGCTAACAATATCCAATAAACTGGTGAGTAATCCATCTCTTCTTTCATCTCTTCAAGGATTCTTTTAGCCTGCGAAAATTCCCCTATTTCTACTAAAGCCCAAGCATAATTAAATCTAACATCCTCATCTTTCAGAATCTCTGAATTCTCCTCAGCCAACTGAATAGCCTTCTCCCATGCCATCTTATTAATAAACTCAAAAAATTCAAACTTTTTACTCCTCTCTTTCAAAAAACCAATCACTTTACCCACTCCTTATAAACACTAAATAATCAGGTTAGTTCCTTCAAAACTTCTGAAGCAACAGATGCCAAAAGCGCATTCTCACTCTTTTCAAACTTTTTAACAGTGGCAACAAAACTTCTATCTTTGAACTTTCCGACAAGTTTTAAAGCAAGTAATGGCAACCTATTGAACAAATCCCTTATAACTTCGGGGGCCACAAAATCTTTACTCGCCACCTTAACAGCATTTTCAATAGCTGCACTAGAAACCCTATCATCAGGATGGGAAGCAAGGTGAACTAGCAAATTAAAAGCCTGGACACCTCCAATATTTCCAAGTGCATTTGCAACCTCAACCAAAACATCCAAAGCAGGATCATCTTTCAAAATCTTCAACACTTCAATACATGCTGGATCTTTAATCTTTCCCAACGCCTTAGCAACATTTCTCCTAACTGGAGAATCCGGATCTTTAGCTGCCTTCTCCAATATACCTATTGCTAAAATACTCTTTGTCTCTCCCAAAGCAAAAGCAGCACTTGCTCTATGCCACATGTGTTCAGAAGTAAGTAGCATATCTTCCAAAACGCGCAATATGCCAACTCCACCAACTCGCCACAAAACCATTGCAGCATTTGCCTTAACACGATTATTTGAGTCGTGAAGCATCTTTATGAGATTATCAACAAGAACTTTTTCAGAAAGGTAACCCTTTTTAAAAAGCTCCTCAAGAGCTTCAACAGCATTTGCTCTAACTCGGGCATCATCATCCTCCAAACTTTTCAACAAAAGCATGGCAGAATTTTCATTTCCAATTGCAGCCAAAGTATTTACTGCTGTAGCACGAACTTTCTCATTTTCATTTTCCCTGAGTTCTCTTTCAACCATCTCCCTCATATCTTCCAATCCAAGTCTTGAAATCGATATCATTGCAGCTATCTTTTCATCATCACTTCCTGCCTCAAGCGGTTTTCTTAAAAGATGCGAAAGATTTCTCATTCCAAAATTCCCTATTATAAAGTAAAGCTCTTTCCTCTCTACAGCCGTCAACTTAGCCTTCTCTAAAAGCTCTCCTATGAAACTTTCTATCTCACTAGTATCAAATTCTGCACTTGGCAAAGAAAGTATTGCAGCAAATCTCACCGTAGGTTTGTCACTTTGAAGATATCTTTTAACATCACTTTGGCTAAAAAAACCTGCTTCTGCAATACTCTTTGCTATATCAACATCTACCCCCATAACGCTCTCTGCAAAAGAGATTACTTTTTCTTTCAAAAGTTTACTCTTTAAAACAGAAGCTATCTCAACAACTACAGCTTTTTCCTCATCTGTTAAAACATCAAACATTTTATAAAGCAACTTTTCTATACTCTTATTTGCAACTTTTTTCAAAGCTTGCAACGCTGCCATCCTAAGTTTTAAATTTTTTGTACTTATCAACACTTTAGCTAAAACTGCAACCACTTTGGGAGTGGTCAAATTACCAAGTACATACACCAACTTTACTTTTTTATCAGGATTCGCACTTCTTATCCTATCTATAAATTTATTGAGTATCTCATCTCCAAATTCATCTTCTAAAATCCTCAAAGCATAACTTGCTACTTCTGAATCATCACTCGCAGTCAAATCAAACATCTTTTCTATAATCTCAGGGAGATTGAAACGAGATAGAAACTTTATAGCGCTCAGCTTCATCTCCGTATCGCCCGAATCTAAAATCGACATTGAAATTTTACGTAAAGTATTCTCGTCACAGTATTTAAAGCTCAAATTGTACAGCTGTTTCTTAAATTCAAGATCATCTTCCATTATTATAAGCTTTTCAAAAACTTTGGTCTTATGCATCGGAACATATTCCGATAATACACGAATTATAGCTGCCTTAACCTGACGATCTTTAGCAGTGTAATACTCAGAAACCACAGCATCAAACGCCTCATCAGAAACACGAGTATATTTTCCAAGCGCTTCAATTGCCTCAACCTTCAACTCCTCCTCTTGCAAAGCCTCCATTAAGTGCGGAATGGCATCCTTATTCTGAACAAGCCCCATTCCACGAACTGCTTCCTTCCTATCCAGTAGCGTCGCTCCAGGAGTTTTTAGTCGCCTTACTAAAGCTTCTAGAGAAAGTTGCACTACACTACACCTCTCTTATAAGATCCCACACACCTTCTGCACAAAGTTCTCCCTCTAAGCCGAAAATCTGCAATACGGTTGCTCCAACAACTCCAAAAGAGGGCAAAACTCCCAAATCCACCCCTTGCCTGACAGAAATACCATAAACTAACCAAAAGACACTCTCCCGTGTATGATCTGTACCAGGAAATGTCGGATCACAACCGTGATCAGCAGTCAAAAACAAAACATCATCTTCTCCAAGCAAGTCTAAAAGTTGTCCCAAATACCTATCAAACTCTTCAAGCGCTTTTGCATACCCTTCAACGTTATTACGGTGTCCATACTTCATGTCAAAGTCAACAAGGTTTACAAATATAAATTCATTATCTTCTTTGCGGTGTTTTACTAAATCTATGAGTACTTCCATTCCATGAGCATTGCTCTTTGTTTTGTAATGTTCATCAAATCCTTTATGAGCATATATATCCCAAATTTTACCAACAGCAACTCTTCTCACCTTTCCTTCCATGTAGTCCATTGCAACAGGTCCTGTTGGAGGTAATGAAAAATCACGTCTATTAGGAGTTCTCCAGAAATTAGATGGATTATCTCCTCTGAATGGACGCGCTATAACGCGTGCAACTGCATGATCACCCTGAAGTATTTCACGAGCTATCTCGCACCACTTATAGAGCTCTTCAAGCGGTACAACCTCTTCATGCGCTGCTATTTGAAAAACGCTGTCCGCTGAAGTGTACACTATTGGATAACCTGTCCTTATGTGCTCCTCTCCAAGTTCTTTTATAATCTCCGTACCACTTGCAGGTTTATTTCCTAATATGTCTCTTCCTATTCTCTTCTTGAATTCATCAATTATCTCCGGCGGGAATCCATCTGGATACGTTGGAAATGGTCTGTCCAACTTCAATCCCATAAGTTCCCAGTGCCCAGTCGTAGTATCCTTTCCTGCAGAAAGTTCTAAAAGCCGTGCAAAGCTTCCCTTTGGATGAGCCACTGCATCCAAGGCCCAAACTCCCTCTATATTTCCAATTCCAAGTCGGCGCATATTTTCAAGCTTCACAGGGTACTTTGCATACTTTATCACGTGATTTAAAGTATCTGCTCCACCATCTCCATAACGAACAGCATCTGGAAGCCACCCTATGCCAACACTGTCTAAAACTATGCCTATAACCCTCATGCTAATCTCCCCCCCTATTCTCCAGCAATTGAAACCGCTGCTATTCCATGATAAGGACATACATACTCAGGCTCTGGCCATATATATACATACTTCTTCTTTATCAAAGGACATCTATCCTGAAGTTTAGCTACAACCTCCTTCTCCTTTTTTACAGAAAAACCAGAAAAGTCCCTCAAACTATCTCCAGTAAGTGCCTTATCAGCGGTGAGTTGTCTTTTACACTTCATCTCATATCCTCCTAGAAAAGCAAAGCCAACAAATATACCTACAAGTATTACAACAAAGACTATGAATATCCCCACACCGCCTTTCTTTCTGAAATAACTTTGAATTCTCCTCATCACTTATACCCCCCCTTGGATACTTTTAACCTTCTATCCCACATTGCAATAGCAAATGTATTGGAAACATTCAAAGACTCAAAATTTCCTCTTATTTTAACCATATGATCAATCAAATTCCTACCAAATTTTGAAGACTTAAATCCACTTCCTTCACTTCCCAAAATCAAAAGAGTTTTATCAGGCCATACAAACTCCTCCAGATCCACATCTCCTGCCAAATCAAAAGCTACTACTTTAAAACCCTCTTCTTTCAAATTTTTAACGATGTGAGGACTCGCCCAGTTACAAAATCTAGCATAAGCAGCAGCACCACTTGAAGCCTTAACTACAGCCCCTGTAATCGTACTAAGTCCTCCTTTCTTCACCAAGAGAAAATTCAAAACTCCCATAAACACAGCTGTTCTAACAATTGCTCCAAGATTGTGCGGATCCTGTATTTTGTAGGGAAAAACCACAAAATCATCCTCTACAAACTCTTTCCAATTTACATAATCTATCAAGCGCGGACAGTCTGCAACAACCCCCTGATGTTCATCATGCTCAAGGGCAAGTTGCCACAACTCCCTTTTGCTACGAAACTGAACAGGTATCCCTTTTTCCAAGGCTAATTTATAAATTTCCCCTCTCCTACCATTATCATCCAATAACGCAATCCACTTAATCCTCTCAGACTTAACTTTTAAAATTTCAAGTCCTGCATTTATTCCCCAAATCCGCAAGTTTTACAGCCTCCCTCAGTAAAAATGCAAGTTCTCCTGTTGCTCCTTCAAAGTAAAGATACGCCACCAACACTTCAAAAGCACTGGCTTCTTTATCAAACTTATACCGCCTCTTCCAATTGTTTCTGACCTTTTTTAAAACTCCGCCTGTAATCTGTTCCACTAAATCAAACAATTTTTTTTGAAATTCAGCAGAAGTCATAATTTTAGCGTACTCATCCATTTTAAATAAACTCATTTTACAACGGCAGTTATAAAGATACTCCTTAATCATTAAATTCCAAACAGCATCTCCAATCCATGCCATAACCTTAAAATCCTGATTATCACTTTTTAAAGCAAAATGCTTAAACTTTAAAATACCATCTAGTCCCACTTGGCGCATCCTCCAAGGCAATTCCCAACTTTGCCAGTCCGTCTCTTATAAAATCCGCAACATCGTAGTGTTTGTTTTTCCTAAGTTTATTTCTAACATCAACAAGCAAATTTACAAGCTCTTCAGTTAAAACTTCCCTACCGCCAAAGGCTTCCGTTGGGATGATCTCTACTATATCATTCACTTCTTTTACGTACCAAAACACCGATGCTAGGAAAGCGTCAATATCTTCCGGCCTACCATCAGAGTCAAGTACTCTCATTGCAAGCTTTAATATCTCATTGATAGAAGCTATCACTTCCGGAGTATTAAAGTTGTTTTCAAAAGCTTTTTCAGTCTTTTCCCTTAGCGCTTTAAACTCCTTCCAATGAGACTGATCTTCTCGTCTCTTATCCCCTATAGCATTCTTATAAGGTGCTATGCGCGACACAGCTTCTGCCAACTTGTATCTGAATC
>JAMOTN010000010.1 GCA_027062325.1 bacterium | reverse complement strand
TCCATATATGAAGGTAGATAGGAAGTCGCTTGAAGGTATAGTAAAGAAACTTAAAAGTTTTGCTTTAAACTTAGTTGATGTAAATCCGTTTTCAGAGGATGCGTATTATTATTTGGGATTAATACTTCCAACAAATTTGGAGTTCGAGAAGTGGGGCAAAACGATTCTAATACAGGCTACTGGTTACTTGAGAGGAACTGCCAAACCTTATGAGTGGTTGGCTTGGGCTGGGAGGCTTTATACGGGAAATATGAAGTGGACTTTGAAGTTTGCAAAGAAGGCGATGGAGTATCCTGATTGTTCAATAAGTTTGATAAGCTTGAGCGCATTTTTAGAAGAGTACTTAAAAGGTGACTATAAGAAAGCCATGGATTACTTTCAAAAAGCAATAGATAAAGCTTTAGAGGAGAATTACAAAGAGAGAGCCAATTCTCTTGCTAAGCATTTTGCCAGGTTGATGGTTCAAAATTTGATACAGCAGGCGGTAAAAACTTATAAAAAGTTGTATGGGAGGAATCCTGATTCTGTAACAGAGCTTGTTGAGGTTGGAATATTAAAAGAGTATCCCAAAGATCCGTTTGGACGAGGATTTGTCATAGATGATGGAAAAGTTGTTTGGAAAGGAACTGAGAGGTGGGTGTTTTTGTACAGATTAAGAAAGAAGATGATTAGGGAGAGAGTAGAAAGTGGAGGAGTAGGTCCGCATGGTCATCACCACGATGAACATAAAAATGATGAAAGAGGAACTGAGCACGAACACTAAACGAAAGGGGGATTTGCTGTGAAGCCGTCAGTTACTTGTTTTGCGTGTTTTTTGAAGCAAGTTAAGATGATAGTTGATACCTTAGGAGTTGATAAAGATAAGGGAATAAAGTTTGCTAAAGAGGTTGCACGTTACATTGCAGAGGTTGATGAACAACTGCCTCCTCCTGTAATTGCCAAGCGAATATACGAGCTGGCAGGAGATTATTTGGGAAAAAGAGATCCTTATAAAAAGTTGAAGGAAAAGAGTATTGAAGCGATGAAGGGGTTAAAAGCTGAATTTTTAAAGCGTTTAGAAGGCATAAGTAATTCATTTGAGAGATTGAAGCTAGCTATGAAGTTTTCAGCTTCTGCTAATGCCATAGATTATGGAGTTAGCTTGGAGTTTGATATTGATGAGATCATGAGTGATTTGGAGCGTGTGGGTATTCAAGATGAGGATTACTTGATGGAGAATTTTAAACGTGGTAAAAAGTGGATGATATTAGGAGACAATGCTGGTGAAAATGTGGCGGATTCTGTTGTGGCAGGGGTTTTGACAGAGAGAGGATGTGATGTAATTTATGCTGTTAGAGGAGAGCCGGTGTTGAATGATATAACGTTGGATGATGATCTTTCTGATTTCAACGGAGTTGCAAAGGTTATTACTACGGGGAGTGGTTACTCGGGGCTTTGGAAGGATGCATCGGATGGATTTTGGAAGCAATTCTATGAAGTTGATGTTGTTATAAGTAAGGGACAAGGAAATTTTGAAACTATTGATGAGCTTATGAAGATGGGAATGGTGAGGCGTCCTGTTTACTTTTTACTTAAAGTTAAGTGTGATCCCATAGCAGAGAGGCTTTCTCAAGAAGTTGGAACATTTGTGGCAAAGTTAGTATGGCCAAAGGTGTAATTGGCTTTCTTAAACAAGGGGTAGGCACTTAGGTTAAAAATGGGTTGATTTTAAATAGGGTGGAGAGTCTTACGCGGGCACCATGGCCTGGGTATATTATTGTGTTTTGAGGTGATATACAATGAATTTTCATTAAATGCTTTATCCACCCACTAAAACGAGAAAGACTGGATTTCATGGCTTCAGGATTTGACATGGGAAGGTCACATCTCCCTATTGATTCTGCAAACAAAAAATCTCCTGTAAATACGTGTAATATGCCGTTAATTGTGAGTGCATATGTTACACTTCCAGGAGTGTGACCTGGTGTTAATAACCAGTAAATAGCAAGTGATGATGAGTTTACTTTAATTTTGAATTCTCCCTCTTCTCCATTTAAAAGGTTGTACTCAGCTTTTTCGTATAAGGAGAACTCCTCCACAAAAAAGGAGTATAAGTTGTATTCTTTCAGTATAGGAAGTTCTTGTTTGTGTATGGTAATGAATAGCGTTTCGTTTGAAAAATTAACTTTGTCAAGACCTGCAATATGATCAAAGTGAGCATGTGTCAACAGAATATTGGGAACTTCAACAACAGGAGCGTCTATTTGTAAAAATTTTTTAACTGTGTAATAATTGACTTCTATTGGAGAAAAAGTACCGACAACTGCAGTGAATTTTTTAACGATTTTGATCACCTCTTTTATTTTGATGTTTAATATTGCCAAACATTATTTTACTTATTGCTTCATTTAGTTTAAATTCGTACTGTTTGACTTTCTCAGGATCGATGCCAGTTAACCTTATAAATTCTTCGGTTTGTGGAGTGTATAAAGAAAATGGTGAGTGGATTACTACGAAGTTGTTAGAATGGGCAATCTCTTCCAGTTTAATCAATTTTGCTTTAACATTTTGCTTTAATTTGAGTTCTAAGCTAGAGGCTTCTTTTTGCCATAGTTTTACCTGTTCTCCAAGTTTTTGACGTTTAGATTTTAGTTCGCTAAGTTTTTTCCAGAATTCATCTTCATTTTCCACTTTTTTACCGGCAATAATTCCGCCTTTAGCGTTAATTATTTGCTCCGAGATTGAGGCTATTTTGGATTGAGCGTTTGAAATCTTATGCCATAATGAGTTCAATTTTTTGTAATCTTGAAGTTCAGGCTGAAGATAGAAAAATAAGAAAATAATTAGATTCAAAGTTACGATTTTCACGTGGCATCCTCCTTTTTAAAAAGGTTCAAGCTTTTTTTCAAGATTTTTTATTGTCTTTGAAAAAGTAGAAGACGACAGCCCAGATTTAGCCCATATATATTTTAATACTGGTAGCGTTACATCTTCTCCGTTTATGACTCTAGGAAATTTTAGGTTGCTGATTTTAAAAAGATTGTACAAATCAGAGAATGTAAGCTTTCCGAAAATTTCTCGGACAAGAATTGCTTTTTTAAGCGATGGATTTACCACCATACTAGTTAGAGATGTTAATGAAAAAGCTAATGAGGGGGGCCATGTGATCATCACAGAAGAAGATGGATAAAGTTTACTTACAGCTTCTTGAATGTCTTTTAGTACGATACTTAAAGTTGATTTAGGAATTAATGATGAGATTGTGTACATTTTTGTAAGTTGAGTTATCTCTTCTAAAATGTTTTTTTTGATTTCAGTGCTTGCTTGTGATTTGAAAACATTGTGAACCAGAGTTAAAGCTGTCTTTAAAAGCTTGAGTTCTTTTGAAGAGTAGAAGTTAATGTTGTAGGTAAGCAATTTTGGATGTAGAAGAAGCAACCTCTCTGCTTTAATATATTTTAAATTGTGTGATAAAGTGTGAAGTGTGAATAATAGCGTATAGATCAAAGCAAATTTACAAGAACTCAGCGAATCTTTCACAACACTCACCACTAGTTTCCTATCCACACTCCCGCAATGTAGCCAACCACTGCTGATGTTACTATTACCAAAACTGTGTACAGTAGAGTCCTCTTCCAGCCTTCTATGTGAATAAGAGCTGAGATTGTTGGAAAGCTCACAATTGGACCAGAGAGTAAAAGAGCTACAGCAGGTCCGGTTGCCATTCCCATGTCGATTAGTCCTTTGACAAATACTATGCTTACACAAGTGCCAAAGTAAAGTGGGGCTCCAAGCAAAGCAGCTAAAAATGTGGATTTCCATGTAGTCTTACCAAAAAATTCACTAAGCAGTTTTTCGCTTGCATAATTTTTGAATAGAAAGATCAAAAATACTCCAACACTTAATGGAATGATTATGCGTTTTGTCAATCCCCACGTTCTTTTCCACCACTCATTTCTCTGATGTGCTTCAAGCCAGGTGTAGCTTAAAGCTTGAATGGATATTAGTATTAGTGCCGATAAAACAAACTTGCTTTTTACTTCTATTTTCGAAAGACCCACAAACATCAACAACAGCGTTAGTTCAGCAAATACAGCAAATTTACGCCATGGAATTTTGACATTGTCGTATTGAAGTTTTGAGGAGTTTTTAGGTTGAGAAAATATCTTTTCAATTATAAGACCAAGTCCTATGGATATAAAAAATGCAGCAAGTAGTCTAAGTGTTGCTATTTTCCAGCCGAGCAATTGATAAGTTAAAGCAAGAGCCATTGGATTGACTGCTGGAGCAGCGTATAAAAATGTGTAAGCTATACCTATGCTTGCAGAGTATCTTGAAAGAGTGGTGAATAGGGGAATAACTCCGCAAGCGCAAATGGTAAGAGCAATACCGGAGATAGCACTTACTACGTAAGCAACAGCTTTTTTGACGCCTTTTCCCATCCACTTTGTTACGGCAGAGTCAGGGATAAATGTTCTAATCAAGGCTCCAAGAATGAAAGCTGCGCCAAATCCTTCAAGAAGAGAAGATGGGATAAACCAGAGAGTTTCTTTTAAAGCGGTTAAGATTTTATCCATAGAACCACCTACAACATGTAAAATAAAGCGGAGGGACTGGGACTCGAACCCAGACAGCCCGCCTTAACGGGCATCACCGGATTTCAAGTCCGGCGCCTTAGCCAATTCGGCCATCCCTCCGCATTTGCTATCTCTTGATAACTACCACATTAAAATTTTAACTATCAAATTAGAGCCAGTCAAATTGGCTGTGATTTTCAATTACATTTTTAGCCAGAAGCTAATGTTTAAGATACTTGCCACTTTTATCTTTATAGAGGCAATGTAAGGAGTGCCTTTCAGATTAAGCTTTATTTGAGAGTATGGCTGTAAGAGAAAAGTTTGTGTTGATAGGCGTTTTCCGTTTTCATCAAACGTAGTTATTTGAATTTGCCATGGAAAAATAATGGTTATGGGAATTTTGGATTTGATTTCACTTATAAGCTTTTCAAATTTATCTTTTGAATTGATAAAAATTACTTCAATTGTGGAATTTAAGAATCTGATGTTTTTTTTCTTGAAAGTTGCTATTTTAAAGAATAGATCATTTTTAATAGTAGAAAGATTGATTACATCATCTTTATCAAAGAAGATTAATTTGATCCTTTCGATTTTTTTCCAGTTGAACAATTTGGAAATGTCTACGGATAGCGTGGAAAAGTTTGGAAGAACAGGAGACGATGAAATACATTTTGTAATCTCATATGTTGATTCGAAAGTAGTATATTCAAAGGTTATAGGGTTAAAATGGTAGCCTACTATTTTCGACACTTGTGTGAATGTATACGAGCCGTCAAATTTGGGTGGAAAAAATAGTGTTTTGTAGATAACTAAATTGTTGTTTACAATTCCTACTTCATAGGTTTCACTTGATAGTATGACAATGTCCTTGGGGAATTTTAAGGTGACAAATTCTAAAGGAAAGGCTATTGGAAAAGTTGAATTAAAATATATAAATGGTTCGACAGCTATCGGGAGTGTGGCAGTGGCTATCATAATTTTGGAGTTGTAAAAATGTTTTATTTTTGAAGTTGTTATTTCAGAGAGTTTTTTAGTGGTAACAGAATATTTGTAAAGATGTGATGTAGTATATATTGCCAGTTCATCTGAAGATAATTGATAGATTCTATTGATGTTACATGTTAAAAATTTTAAGGATGGGATGAAGGCATAGAAAAAATTATTTGGCAGTTGCCCGAATTTATCGGTTATCACTGGAGATTTTATAAAAAAACTACCTTTTACAAGGTATTTAGGATGAAAATTGATAGAAGTTGCAGTTGCTTTTAGATTTCCAATAAAGAGGAATGATATGATCCATATAAATCCAACTAATTTCCTCAACATATCACCTACTTTCTCCTTGTTGATCCAGAACCAGCATCTTTTTCAAAATCTTAAGTGCTTCTGTAGTGTGATTATACAGGATCTCATCGGGGCAGTTTATAAAATTTAGCACGTCTTCTGCGCTTATTTTGGAGATTTCATCTAGTGTCTTACCTTTTGAAAGTTTTACAATTGAGTCTGCTGCTACGAACATGTAAGGATCGCAGTTTCCACATTCGTAAGTTATATCTTCTACAACGTCATTTTCAACTATTGCGTAAAAAGCAACGTTATCTGTACCATCCGGACATGCAGCTGCTCCTATTGAGTGAGTAGCCCCTTCTAGTTTTCCGATATGAGGAGGAACACCGCTTGAGAATATTTCTTTGAAAAGTCTTTTTACTTCGTCGCGAAGATCTTTGAGTTCCATTATACTCTCCTCCTTTATTGGGTTGGAACATTTTCTTACCAACCGTTGACGTCAACTGTAGGCATCCATTTTACCTTATCCACAGCTTCCTTTACAGCTTCAGCCAGTACTTCAACATCTTCTTTTGTGTTGTAAAGGTAAAAGGAAGCTCTAATTGGGGTGAAAAATGTAGGAAAGCCTTTTGCGTTAAACCAGTTGTAGACGCAGAACCTTCCTGTTCTTACCATAACGTTGTACTTGTCTGACATTGCTTCTCCCACATCGCGCTCTTCAACACTCACTGCTGGTTTTTTAATGTAAAATGTTACAATTCCAGACGCTTTTTCTGGGTCTTTTGGGCCGAGAATTCCAATATCTTCAATCTTTCCGAGTAGTTCAAGAGCATAAGCGGTTAATTCTTTTTCGTGCTCTTCAATGTTTTTTAGGCCAACTTCTTTGAGAAAATTAGCAGCAGCTGCAGAGCCTATTATGGCTGCATAATCTTGTAGGCCTGCTTCTAATCTTGCTCTTCCTTTGAAAAACTGGATATTGCGTTTAGTGTTGAAATCCTCAACTGTTCCGCCACCTGTTGAGAGTTGTTCAAGTTGTTCCATCAATTCTTCTTTAACTATCAAGAAGCCACCAGCAGGTCCTACCATCTTGTGAGTAGAAAAGGCCATAAAATCTGCTCCTAAATTTTCAAAATTTACCGGTATGTGAGGGAGTGCTTGAGCTGCATCTATCATTGTTAGAGCACCGTATTTTTTGGCAATCTCTATAATCTCTTCAATCGGAAATTTTACAGAGTCAAGATTGGATACCCACACCGTGCTTACTAAAATGACTTTGTCTCCGTAATTTTTCATAAAATCGACAAATTTTTCAAAGTCAAACGTGCCATCTCTTTTGGTTTCTAAAATTACCAACTTTATTATTCCTTTTGCTTCGAGTTTATACCACGGAATTGTGTTTGAAGAATGTTCTTTATCTGTTATTACTACTATTTTGCGGGTTTCAGATGTAAATTTTTGAATAGAGTTGGCAACTAAATTGAGTGCTTCTGTTGCATTTTTGAGAAATACTAACTCGTTTTCTTTCGCACCGGTAAACTTAGCTATTTGTTTATAACTCTCTTCTACGCGTTCGTTAACTTCTCCAGCAAACCAGTGGGTACTGCGGGATGCACATGCTGGAAACTGAGTGTAATACTCCTCCATTGCTCTAATAACTTGAATCGGGCGCAGAGTCATACATGCATTATCTAAGTATACCGGACGTTTTCCAGCACGACTCCTTTTTAGTGCAGGAAAAGAATTCATCAAGTTTTCATTTATCATTTGAAACAACCTCCAGATAAAAAGCCTTTACTTGTTACTTCCATTTTACAAGAAGAGAGTCAATTATACGCTTGAATTTAGCATCTTTATCGTATTTTTGGGCATCTTTCAGGTATGTGAGAGCTGCTTTAGTATCTCCAGCCAATTTCTTTATTATAGCTGCTAAGAAGTAAGCTTCGGGTTTTTCAGGAGCTATCTCTATGGCCATTGCAAGCATTCGCATTGCTTCTGGTAAATTGTTTTGATCTTTGTAAATTTTAGCAAGTTGAATGTAAGCTTCATACATCCCCGGATCCATCTTTATAACTCGCTTAAAAGCAGTAAGAGCTTCGTGTATTCTTTTACCTTTTAGGAAGACTAAACCAAGTCGGTAAAGAGATATAACACGTTGTTGCCAGGATGAAGTTGGTTTTTCATCCTCTGTGTATTCTGCAAGGAGTTTACTTGCTTTGTTAGCTATCAAGCGATTTTGATGACAGGACAGATCTGTGAGAAACTGTATGTTTGAACGAGTTGGAGTCAGTAGTTCAATTGCTTTCAGTTTTAACTGAGTGTTAACTTTACTCTCTATTATTGACTTAACAAAAGAGAAGGGGGTTGATGAATCAAGCTTTAGAGCATCAAGAGCTTTAAGTTTCAGCTTTGTGGGAAGATTCCAGAATGTAGATCTTAGAACTTCAAAGAATTGAGTAGAAGATGAATGAGTTTTTAGGAAAAAGTTAATGACAGCTTCTTTGATCCTTATGTCGGGGTGGGAAAATAACTTTATCATTTTTGGAGTGGCACTGGTTAAATATTGATTGGCAGCGGCTTCTATTGCTTCTACTATTACTGAAAGGCTTTCATCAGATAAATATTTTAGTATGGACTTTGCTTGGTTTTTGCTTGCAAGTCTTCCTAAAGCAAATACTATAGCTTTACGAATCAACCAGTGATCTTCAGGAATTTTTGAAAGATGAGTGAGTAGAGGGGAGTAGTGAAGGATCGCGAGGGTTTTAATAGCTTCTGATACAAGTTCAGGTGTTTTCTCAAATAACAATGGAAGAATTTGATTTGATACATCAACATTTTTGAAAGCAATTACTTCAAGTAGAGCAAGTTTAGCAGGAGTTGGTGCTTTCTCTAAATTTTCTGCTAGAAGAGAAGCGGGAACTGGCATTTCTTTTAAGATCTCTTTTGACCAATATATTGCATCTTTTGAAGCTTCTTTAGAAGTCAGGATATTAAGTAGAGGAACGTACGTTTGCGGTTCTTTTACCTGTTTTAGGAGAAAGGCGGCTCTTTTTCTCACTTTCCACACGGGATTTGAGAGTAAAGGGATTAGGCGAGGTATGGTTAGTTGTTTTTGTTTGATAATGGATTTACTTAAGACTTTAAATTCGTCTTCCGATACTGTTGAGATAAGTTTTATCATTGTGTCGGCAGAGTCGGGAGTAGATATATTGCCAAGAGCAACCAAACATGCCTTGATAAATTCAGGTTTGTTTTCTAAGATATGGCGAATTTTACCTGTAGCCTCATCTGATAACTTGGCAAACAATTGAAGACACCAGAAAAATCTATCTTCAGAAGATGGGTTTTCTATCTCCTCTTCTAGGACTCCTATATTTGCTTCTAGAGTTTCTGATAGAATTTCATAGGTTGCTTTGCGAACAATCCAACTTTTATGATCAAACAAAGATATTAGTTTAGCTGCTTCTTCAGGGATTAAAAGCTTTGCTGCTTTAACAGCAGCTTCTCTTATCTGCTCTGAGTCTTGAAGAGCTGCTTCAATTATCTTGACAGTAGGAGTTGCGTTCTTTTCCATATATTCTAGAATTGCTATGCGTAATTTTGGGAATGAGAAGAACAGCTCTTCTAGTTTTTTTGATGGGATGTCTACGAGTGTGTGGGCAGCGATTCTTACCGCCCAGAATTTTTCCTCTTCATTCTTTTGGAGAAGGCGATTCACCACTTCTTCGGCAAGTTCATGTTTTGTTATCAGAACTTCTATGAAGTTGTTTTTTATCAGCCATGGGTTTGATGCAGTGTAAACATTTTCAGCAAAGCTAGGAGTTATATCCATGTTCTTGAGTGAGTAAATGGCAGCTTCTCTTACTGCTTCTGATGTATCAGCAAGCAGGGGAAGAATTTTGGCAGGTGCGGTCCACTTTCGATTACCTAGCTCAATTGTGGCTTCACGGCGTATCTCTTCGCAGGGATCTGATAAAAGCTCCTCCAGTTTTCTACTAGTAGCTTCGCCTTTGATAACTTTTATTGCTTGCAAGGCCCAAAATCGCACTGTTTCATTTGATTCTTTCAAGAGAAAGAAAAGTTTTCCTAAAATTTCGGAGTATGAGCTCATAGTTGAGATTTTTTTTATGGCTTCGCGTTTGAGTTCTGTATTTCCAAATTTAAGCATATCTATTATGTTTAGCTTCTCCACTTAGCTTACCTCCCTTTTTCAGGTAATCTTTTTAGTTATCGTCAATATCTATTACGGAGATAGTATTTGCCCTTATTGGTTTTCCTAGTGGGAGGCCGAAGAATATTACAGCTCTTTTGATGTTATACTCTTTCATGATTTTTTTACAATGTTTGACAAGATTTTCTGTGTTTTCAAAATTTGAGCATATATGAGTGTATATGGTGTTGTAAGTTAAAGCAGAGAGTTTTTCCACACGGTCAGAATTTGATAGTGCAAAAATTTTCTGTTTTGGTTTTAAAGAGGAGATTAAAAGAAGACTTGTTCCTGTATATGTTATGACAAATATTGCTTCGGAATTGCTATAGTTTGCTACTTCCACAACTGTGGAAGGTAGAGATTCGTTGAGAAAGGGTGTAGAGTATTCTGTTGCCTTTGATGAGATTTGAACAGCTGTGCGTATAGTTTCAATGGGGAATTGTCCTAAAGCTGTTTCTTTTGTAAGCAGAAGAGAATCGGCGCCTTCTGTAACAGCAGTGGTTATATCTGTAACTTCAGCCCTGCTCGGAGCTGGACGAGAGACCATGCTATCAAGAAGTTGTGTAGCTACCATAGAAGGTTTGTTGTTTTTGATTGCCGTTTTTAAAATTTGCTTTTGAGCCCATGGAACATTCTCTTCGCCGATTTCGACTCCTAAATCTCCTCTGGCTACCATAAGTATATCCGAGGCAGCTGCAATTTCCTCCAGATTTTTGAGAGCAATTTTTCTCTCAATTTTTGCGATCAATGGCAACTCACGTCCAAAACTTGATGTTAAATTTCGAACTGTAAAAACATCGGCTGCGTTTGAGACAAAAGATATAGCAAGGAGATCATAACCAATATCTACACTGGCTTCTATGTTTTCAATGTCTTGTTTAGATAACAAGTGAACTTTCACATGTGAATCTGGAAATGCTATTCCAGCGCGTGAGAAAATCTCCCCCTCTTCTAAGACTTTAGCTTTTATATCTCCCCCTGATACTTCGATAACTTCGAGAACAGGAAATCCATCAGCAATTATTATTTTGTCGCCGACCTGAGCAGAAACTATTGAAGTGTCGAATAGCAGATCTTTTTCTAACGATACGACCACTCCTTTTTTCAATAGTTTTCTCTCAACTTCTCCAATTCTTATCTTGGGCCCCTGTAAGTCTCCAAATACTACAAATCCCAATTCTTGAGCTTCTTTGACTATATTTTCGGTGTCACTTGCCTTTGTGTGAGAAAAATTTATCCTGAGAAGTTTGGCTCCGCTTTTAAAGGCCTCTTCTAGTTTGTTTTGCAATGAAGGACCATAAGTTACTGCTACTTTTATAGGTGAATGCATCTTGCCACCTCCATTCAATTTTTACTTATGGAATTTTACTTGTGGAGCTTCCATTGGAATCTCGTTGTAAAGAGTTGGAATGTCATGCCTCAAGTACATATCTCCTACTTCAGCTGCTTTTTTTAAAGAAAAATCTCTCCATCTCTTTAGAAGCTTCAGAGCGAATTTTTCAGTAACATCTGGCTCCATGTAAGATTTTGGAAAGCGCTTTTTTAACTGGTTGTATATTTTACTTGATGGAAGCATGTAGTCTGTAAAAATGTTAGAGCCGCATAGGACAACCTTTCCATTTAAAGCGGGAATTGATACTATTACCGGGAGTTTGTTGTTTTCTACTTTTTTATCTCCCAAGAATAGATTAGGGGCATTAACTATAAGAAGAGTTTCAGGTTTTGGTGGACAATTGCACTTCTTTATGATTTTTATGGGTGTAGCGTTCCAAAGGTGTAGAAAACCATTTGGGATTTTTGTGTAAAAGTCCCAGAATCTGCGTTTGTTTTTCATCTTAAGTCTGCGGCCGTCGAATCTTAAAGGAATGTTGAAGCGTTCTAATATTTTATTGCTAATTTTCATAGCCTTCATTCCTGGCTTTGAGGTATTGCCTATGAATACAACTGTCCACCCTCGAAGAAGCATGGTTTCTACAAGTTGGAACCACTTCTCAGAAGGATTCTTGGAAGGAGGAAATACCAAGAATATTCCGCTGACCGGCAGAAACTCTATTGATGAGGCATATTTGAAGTTCATTTTGAGAGAAGAGGCCAAATTTCTAAGTACTTCAGTTGCTGACACACTTTCATTATCAAGTGATGTATCTACAACTATTGTGTTTTCAATACGTTCTTTGGGTGAGGTGAAGAATTTTTCCTTCTCCTTCTCTTCTCTAAGCCACTTTGGATGAAGATCTTTGGGGAAGAATGTGAAAAAGTGAGCTATGTTGTAGGCGAG
>JAMOTN010000009.1 GCA_027062325.1 bacterium | reverse complement strand
GGTTGCTGTTGCTAAGATGGATAAAGAGATTTACCAAATATTTAAAGTTAGTGAAAATGTAGAGGAGTTTGATAGTGGTAAAATTTTCACCGTAAAAGTTTTACCGCCTAATTCCAAGAGAGGTGTGGTGTTGAAGGTTTATGTTGCAGAGCCGTTGTAGAAGTGTACTGAAAGCTTTGACTCTCATAGAGGTATTGGTTGCTGTTGCAATCTTTTCGTTGATAGGTGTAGTGGTGATCAGATTATTTGGTGGTGGAGTTGTTTCGACGCTATTTATGACGAAGGATACGGAGTTTAATTATCGGTGGAGCATATTTAGGTCTCAGTTTTTATCAGATGTGGAAACTGCGTATGTGATAAACTGTGTGAACAAAAGGCGTTTGATATTAGAGATTTTTACTAATGTGCCTAAGTTGATAGGGAAGTCTAACGCTAAAGTAATGACGAGTAAGGTGGAGTACAATTTTGATAGTGGAAAACTTTACAGGAACGGTAGAGTGATTTTAAGTTCTTTGAAAAAAGCTGAGTTTGAAGATTACCTGAAGGGGTTAGGGGTTAAGGTAAAGGTATTTTTTAATGAAAAAATTTTGCTTGGAAGGGAGAAGAGGCGGGAACTTTACCAGAAACGTGAATTATTAGCAGTATCTCAGTTTAAAGTAGAAGAAAAGTATAAGAAGGGGGTATTTTGCTCTGTTGATAAGGATGTGTCATTTTAGTGCTGTGGTTGGCATGATTTTGATGATGTTCTTGTTTATAGGGTGTAGAAGTGATGAAAAAGGAAAAGTTAAGATTGAGCGTTTCAAAGGTCCTAAGGTAAATGTAGTTTTTGACTTTGAGTCGCCTATCAGTAGTTATTTTGAATTTAAGAGGTGGGTTAAACGAAGTTTGAAAAAAGTAAATAAGAAAGGCTTGGTTACTGGAAAAAGTATTGCTGAAAATAGGCAGATTAGTTCTTCCTATGGAATTTACCGAACGAGTGGCTTGGGAAAGAGTTTAGAGGATAATCCATACTGGAAGATGGGATTGAGTTATGAGAAGAGCGGCAGGTACAAAAGTGCTTATGAAGAGTATAAGAGGTTGTACTATTATTGTAAAGCTAAGAGTTTTTCACGTGTTGATATAGAAAGAGTTTTGGAGAAGCTCGTTGATCTAGCTTATAAACTAGAATATTGGCAGGAGGGTGCTAAATGGGAAAGAGAGTTGTATCAGCAAAGGTAAATGAGCTTGTTGAGAGAGTAAAGGCAGGAGAGGATGCGGCATTTGAGGAGTTGGCCAAAATTTTTGCTCCCATGATAAAGAGAATTGCTTCAAGAGTTGCAATTTCCCTTCCTCCTGGTGTAACTTTTGATGACTTGTTGAGTTGGGGACTGCATGGATTGTGGGATGCGGCTCTAAAGTACAAGTTAGGAAAGGGAGCAGAATTTTCTACCTTCGCTTATTGGAGAATACGCGGGGAGATGCTAGATGCAGTGCGAGAAATGACAACTTTAAGTAGGCAGCTATGGGAGAATTGGAAGAAGTTGTCTGATGTTGTAATTGAACTTGAAAGAGAGTTTGGAAGAGAACCTACTGTTGAAGAGATTGCTGAGCGGATGGGAATGAGTGAAGTTAAGGTGAGAAAGATTATGAATCTTATAAACTTTCTCATAGTTGATGATGTTGCAACAAAAGCTGGGAAGTTTGCTCCGGTTGCTTCTAGTCCTGATCCTGAAGAGATCGTGATGAGAGATGAATTGAAAGAACAGGTTATGAAGGCCTTAGAAACGTTGACAGAAAAACAGAGATTGGTAATACAGCTTTACTACTGGGAAAATATGACAGTAACTGAAATTGCCAAAGTTTTGGGGTTGACACCTGCTAGGGTTTCTCAGATACATTCGCAGGCAATGGTTAAAATAAGAAAATATTTGAAAGAGTTTTATGGAGATGCGTCATTATTAGTGGGGGAGTAATCTTATAATTTAAACTTTGTTAGAGGTGATCAGCTTGTCTAAGAAAGATTGGGCTATAATTATAGGATTATGGTTGATAGGTATGCTAATAGGGTATTTTTTTCTTTTAAAGGATGAGGAGGAAAATGGTAAGGAAGATGTTTTCTCGGATTTTGGCTTTAAAAAAGAGGTTATAAAGAGCAAAAAGCTTAGGGAAAATGGAAAAATTGCTAGAGTTAATTCTCTAAATGGAAGCTGGGCGGTGCCAGGAACGTATCAGGCGAAATTTTTGTCTTCATCTCCTCCAAGAGTTGATCATAGAGATAGAATAGTAGCTTATAAAATAGGTAGAGAGTTTTTAAGAAGTTTCCCCAATATCTCGAGAAGTTTTATGAGACAGGTTAGAGCAGCAGACAGAGATAGAAACCTTAAGTTAGCTGTAGAGTACTACTACAAGGGTAAATTGAAATATGCAGAAAGAATTTGGGTTAAGTATTTTATAAATAGTAAAAATCTAGCAAAGAAGTATGTTGCAGGATCTTGGCTTTACAAGTTATATGCTGATATTTACAAAGATGAGAAAAGAGCTAAGAAAGTGAAAAGTATTCTAATAATGTTGAGTTATCTCATGGGAAAACAAGTGGCTCCAGAGTATTATCAAGCGA
>JAMOTN010000008.1 GCA_027062325.1 bacterium | reverse complement strand
AAGGAGACCCATTTCTAAATATGGTGGAAGTACCACCATTTAATCCGAGGTAATAGGTATTCCCATCATTATCAACAGTCAAAGCAACCTGGGTTCCTATCTCTCCAGCATCCCTAGCAGGATCATTACTTGTAGCACACTTATCACATTCAGTTGCCGCGCCAAACCCACTCTTTATTTTAATCCCCTTAACTTTTGAAGATATTCCTGAATCGTAGGTAGCTCCAGTTCCATCACCCGCAAGTAGAAAACAGTTAACATCCAAATTCACCTTTTTAACTTCAGCAGACAAAACAAACCAGGCCTTATCTCCGTGACTATTTTTTACAGGGAAAAACGTATAGTAAGTATCACCATTAACAACCTTTATCTTCACAAACAACTTCTTATCTGGTCTACCATCCGAATCCTTATCCAACCAATATGAACATTTATCAGGTGCAGAAACAGGTGGAGGCACTATACACGGAAACAAATCATCTTGACTCGCAGCCGTTCCACCATAACATTGATAAACATTCCCATGAGGATATCCAGCATCAAGAGCCCAGCTTCTCATTCTATCTCGATAAGTGGTTCTTGTTGAAGAGCTAGCATTTCTTCCATAACTTCCCAACCACATAGGCTGAGCTTCCCATTCCGGAATCTTATTTAGAAATAAATCTTTAACCTCAGCAGTTGATAACCTAACACATACTAAGCTACCACTGAAAGAATCATTACAACTTCCTAAATTTTTACAGTTTCTAGGATTTCCCATGTGTCCTGTCAAGTAAGCTCCTCCATCACCACCATGACCATAAAACTGGGGACAAAACCAAAACCCTGCTTCATCACACCTTGTTATAACATTCACCGCGAAAGAGGGATCGGTGACTGCAGTAGGAGTCCCACTCTCAATTCCTGTTTTTTCAAATATGTAGGGTCCACTCATTCCCAATGCTGCGTTTATAGATATGAAGTCATAAACCGGAGTCTTTCCCGTAAAACTTATTGAATCCAACCCTTTTTTCCAATACAAGCTCAGGGGATCTGTTTTAACTGAAAAAACTGTTCCTTTAGCAGAAACATTTGAAGTAAAAAGACTTGTAGCCTTGTCAATCTTCCCTACCAAGATATAAATTTTCTCAGAAGCATCAATGGCTGCATAAGTCGAAACCACAAAAGCAACTTGGAAAATCAGCCATATTGCCAAAATTGGCCACATCCACTTTTTAAATTTCATACTGATCCCCCCTTTTCCCTCTTTCACCAATTTAGACGCACTTTGGCATAGGGGGAATTAAAACTCAACCTTCTCATATCTCCACGGCAATTGACCCTCTAATTCCTTTTCATGATACTTCCACTCGATTCTCCAAGCCTTGTATATAGCCTTTAAAACATCTTCCGTATAATCTTTTAAATTAATACCCAACTTTTCAGAGTCAAACCACATAGACTCTATTATCGACTCAAAACCACCAGCATAGTATCCATTTTTCCACTCCTCAACATCCTCTTTTCTCATAGGCATAGCATCAACATCATCTGAATAACCAGACTTACAACACTTCAAACCGCTCTTCCACAAAACTAAAATCTCCACACCTTTTTTCTTCTCCAAGTAACTAACAGCTAACAATATCTCTTCCAAAGCAATCTTTTTTAAAATCTCTGAATACTTCTCACTCACGTATATCTCATCCATCAACTCTTCTCTCAATTTCTCAATCTCCTTCTTTTTTCCCTGAATTTTTTTCCACCTCTCTTCATTCAAACGTGAAGCAAGGCGTGTCGCCATTTGGGGGTTCTTTTTGGCATATTCTGCCATTACTTGAGCAATCTTGTTCGTATAATATCCATCAATCTCTGGAAGCTCCACCTTAGCCTTCTTAATCTTTCTCTTCAATTCCTCAATGCGCTCAAAATCAACATCCCTGTTCAAAACATAGTTAGGTAAAACTCCCTTGTAAAGGGGATGTTTAATCAAATATCTCTTAAAAGCAACTACACCCTGTCTGTAAAATCTTCCAACTCTCGGATTGTAAAAAAGCATTATAGGATGTTTTTGAACAAGAAATCGTAAATTAACAACCGCGTATCTTTTTAAAAAAGCGTTTAATTTTTTCAGTCTCATATCCTCTAGTGCTTTTCCTTTACTACCACTTCCAGCAAAACTAAAATTCCCCAAACTAATAAGCTGTAGAATTACAAAAAATAACACCCCAATTCTAACTACTTTTTTCATCTTAAACTCCACCCCCCGTTCAACCATAAACGATATAATTCAACCACAAAATCCAAGATTTCTTCACTCAAACCATATTTTTTATATATAATCTTCAGCACTTTCCACGTTATATCCTTTCCACCCAAACAAACAGGCACTTCAACCCCTGCTGTTCTGAAAAGATCCGCTAAATACTTGCCATTTTCAAGATAACCACCAAATCCAAAAGCATCCATTTTCTTTTGAAACAACATCTTTATTTCCTCATTAGGCTGCATAAGTTCATAAGGCAAATCATTTAAAAACTCAATTTTTCTCTCAACAAATGGACTCCACAAAACCAAAACATTTTGATAAAGACCACAATTATTCAACTCTTTAAGGGCTAAACTTAAATCCTTTGCAACTATTTCAAAGTATT
>JAMOTN010000007.1 GCA_027062325.1 bacterium | reverse complement strand
GGCTGCCAAGAAAAATGCCCAGAGAGCGGTTGCTATAACTGATCATGGAAATCTTTATGGAGCTTTTGAGTTTTACAAAGTATGCAGGGAGGTTGGAGTTAAGCCTATAATCGGCTGTGAGCTTTACTTTGTGGATGACAGGGAAAAAAAAGGAGGGTCATCTCGCCATATTTTACTATTGGCTAAAGATTGGGAAGGATACAAAAACTTGAGTCGCCTTGTTAGCCTTGCAAATACGGTAGGTTTCTGGCACACGCCGCGTATCGATTGGCGTGATTTGGAAAGACACCATAAGGGTTTAATTTGTGCTACAGCTTGCTTAAAGGGTGTGGTAAATTCTTCTCTTCTTAAGGGAGATTTTGAGGCAGCAGAAGTAGAGGCGGCCAAATTAAAGGAGTTGTTTGGAGAGGATTTTTACTTAGAAGAACAGTGGCACAATTTATCTGAGGATAAGATTTTGGTTCCGCGAATAAAAGAGTTGGCGCATCGCTTGGGGGTTAAAATAATTCCAACGGTAGATGTGCACTATCTTGAAAAGGAAGATGCACGTTATCACACGATTCTTTACAAAATAACTTCTCCTAGTAGAACGGGGCTTCCAACAGATGAATTTTACTTTAAGTCTACTGAGGAAGTTTGGAAAATTTTTGGCGAAGATTGTTTGAATACCATTGAGATTGCAGAGAAAGTGAACTTTGAGTTTCCAATGGGGCAGAATCTCATGCCAAAGATTTCAGAAGATGCGGATAAAGAGTTGGAGGAACGAGTATTTAGAGGGTTGAAGTTACTCTATGGTGACTCTAAGGGAGCGCGAAAAAGAGCTGAGTACGAGCTGAAGATTATAAAACAGATGGGTTTTTCTGACTACTTCTTAATAGTTGCCGACTTCGTGAATTGGGCTAAGGAAAATGGAATATGGGTTGGACCAGGAAGAGGTTCTGCTGCTGGAAGTATTGTTGCGTATGCCCTCGGTATAACAGAAGTTGATCCATTGAAATTTGGGTTACTCTTTGAACGCTTTTTAAATCCTGAAAGGGTTTCTATGCCAGATATTGACGTAGATTTTGAAGATGCGCGGCGCAAAGAGGTGGTGGAGTATTTATTTGAACGCTATGGAGAAGAAAACACTGCTCAGATTATCACGTTTGATAAGATGGCGGCGCGTCAGGTGATAAGGGATGTTGGAAGAGCTTTGGGAAGAACGGTGGCTTACTGTGATAGAATAGCCAAGCAGATCTCTTTTGGACAGACTTTAAGTGATTTTTTAGAAAAGAATCCACAGTATTTGGATCTTACTTCAGATGAGGCGGATCCTGAGCTATTTGAAGCGGCTTTGAAGCTTGAGGGAAGAGTTAGGAACTCCTCTGTGCATGCTGCAGGGGTGGTTATATCTTCGCATCCAATAGTTGACTATGTGCCTTTGCGCTATGCTGAGCGTGAGGGAAAAAAAGTTACAGTCACTCAATTTTCAAAAGACTATGTAGAAGAAATTGGACTTCTTAAGATGGATGTTCTTGGTTTGGAAACACTCACCGAATTGAAAGTGGCATGCAACTTTATCGAAAAGATGAAGGGGCAAAAGCTTGATTTAAAATCACTTCCTTTGGATGATCGCAAAACTTATGAGATGATAAGTCGTGGTGATACAACAGGAGTTTTTCAACTTGAAAGCCACGGAGCTAGGAACCTTGTCAAAAGGATGAAGCCAGAGAATATATATGATTTGATGGCGGCTATTGCTTTGTATCGTCCTGGACCATTGCAAGGAGGAATGGTTGATGAGTACATAGCTAGAAAACATGGACAGAAGGAGGTAAACTACATACATCCTGCACTTGAAGATGTCTTGAAGGAGACTTATGGAGTGATAGTCTATCAGGAACAAGTGATGATGATAGCCAACAGGATTGCGGGCTTTACACTTGGAGAAGCTGATTTGTTGCGACGTGCGATGGGAAAGAAAAAGAAAGAAGTTATGGAGCAGTTGCGTGAGAAGTTTATTCGCCAAGCTAAAGAAAGAGGAGTGGATGAGGAAAAGGCAAAGGAGATATACGATCTCATATATAACTTTGCAGATTATGGATTCAACAAGTCACATAGTGCAGCCTACGCCTTGATAAGCTATTACACGGCGTACATAAAGGCTCATTATCCTGCTGAGTTTTATGCGAGTTTGATGACGATTCGTAGTAAGAAGACTGAAAAACTTGCTATTGCAGTTGAGTCAGCAAGAAGAGATGGAATAGAGGTTCTAAAGCCGTGTATTAATCACTCCTATGCCGGTTTTGTAGTTGAGGGTAATGCAGTGAGGTTTGGACTCGCTGGAATAAAGTCTGTTGGGGATGAGCTAGTGAAGGAAATAGTTGAAGAGCGGCAGAGGGCAGGTGAGTATAAGGGTTTAGTGGACTTTTGTTCGCGTATAGATCCAAGATTTTTGAATAAAAAATCTCTTGAAGCTTTGATAAAAGCGGGAGCATTTGACTTTACAGGGAAGCCGAGAAAAGCACTTTTAATGGTGGCTGAGAATGCAAAGAGAATGGGAGAGAGATTGCATCTTTCTAGAAGAGGTGGAATAGGATTATTTGGGATGGAAGTAGGAGAAATAGATGTGCCTGAGATTGAGAAAAATGTGTTAGAAGAATTACTTTGGGAAAAGGAGTTCCTTGGGGTTTATTTGTCTGCCAATCCTATGGATGTTGTGTTTAAGAGAAAAGAGGAGGTTTACGAGTGGGTAAAGCCTGTTGAGTATATGTACTGGGAAGAGGGAGAAGAACGAATAGGAGAGGAGATTTGGGTTTGTGGGGTTGTGGAGGCAGTTGCAAGGAGGCGTGACAGATGGGAGATTAAGTTGAGCGATGGAAGTTATAACATACTTGTTAGATATTATGGTTCAAAACGCTATGAGGTTGGAGATATAGTTGTGGTCAAACTTGTGGTGAGGCAGGAGGGGGTTGGCACGGCAAGGAAGATTTTGAGATATGCAGCAGGAAGTCTTGAGCTTGTAGTAAATAGTGTGGAAGATGCAGAGAGGTTGAAAGGTATTCTTGAAAAGATGGATACAGGTGAATTCGAGATTCGAATTAACGTTGGGGGGAGGATGTTTAAGTACGCGCGTAGTGTAAAAATGAGGCCTGAAGATTTTGTGATGCTTGGGGTTTTGTACAGTAAATAGTTTTGTGGATTTTGGTTCGTTTGATTTTAAATTCTATCTGTTATTACGTAAATTCCATCGTTTTTTATGACTGTTAACTTTGGATGAACGATATCGGGAGAAAATGCTACTCCGATTGCTCTTTCAAATGGAATGGAGTAATCGACATTGTAAAGAGAATCTAAGATCACAATTTCATTTTCTGTTATCACGTAAAGTTTTGAGAAAAAGCTTTCGACGTTTATTACAGGATTGGGAAAATCCTTTTCTAGAATGCTTGTTGGAAATGAAGAGGTAGTGAAAAGTTTGATCTTGTTTCCTTCAATTAGAACTATTTTGTTGTATGCAAGGCGTAATTTTGCTTCTGAAGATACCGTTAGCTTCTTGCTGGGATTGTTGCTCGAGAGATCAAACAGCTCCAGCTCTTGGGTTGTCAAGACAAATAAGTAAGGGTACAGTAATATCAAATCTTTTGTGTTGTAGGTGGTAAAACGACTTGCAGTTTTAAAGAAAGTGTTGGAATAGAAGTTGAATACATCTACCACATTTGAGTTTTGGTAACATACAGCTATTTTATCTGAATCTGAGGAGACTTTTAACGGAGATGAGTTTAAAACTTTGGAGTAAGTATTTGGATTTGAAGATGATATCCACGTTAAGTACGAGCTATTTAGTACAAAAAAATCATCTTGAGGATTAGTTGGAGCGGAAAAAGATGCATCAATTATTGCATTTGGGAGTGTAAGCTCTTCCAACTCCTGAGTTGCTTTGAATTTTAAAAGACGATTTCCATTTATAATCCAGAAAGTTGAGTTTGTAGAATTTTCTATTACATTTTGCACGTACAGCACAGGAGTGTAGTCTAGTATTTGTCCTATTGGTAAAGTTGTTGCTTCAATTGTTGCTGAGGATGAATTTCCACCTTTGTCTTTGATTACGAATGTCCAAATATATGTTGCGTTGTCTTCAAGAGGGGAGTCAACAAATGTCTTTATCATCTCATCAGTTGAGTATACCAATTCACTGCCGCGGTATATCTCCAATGTGGAGAAATCATCAATTGCAGGATATTCTATCTTGAAACTGGCAAAGTATGTGTAAACTTCCCGAACTTCTACTGTTGGAGCAGGAGGAGGCCAATCAAATGTGGGAATGTTGACAGGATAAATGTTACTTCCCCAAAAAGTTTGATTTTTGTCCTCAATAAATACTCTAAAGTAATAAGTGAAGCCATCTTTTAGGTTTGAAATTGTTTTTTCTGTGATGTAGCGATTTTCTATTGATGCTACCTTTACACAAGAAGTTGAGTAAAATGAAAAATTTTTTTCGTTTGTAGAATAGCATAGCCAGTATCTTACAAAGTTAAAACTTGAAGAGGGGAACCACTTAACGTATATAGAGGATGTTGCCACTAGATGTGCAGTTTCAATCTGGACAGGTTGAGCGGGTTCAAATGCTGATGCTTCGGTTCTAAATTTGATGAGCTGCTTAGCAACTGAGTTGTCTAAAAATAAGGCTTTTATTTCAAGTTTGTAATCTCTGTCTGGAAGAAGATTTTCTACTGTAACTTCGAAAGTTGTTGACAAACCAGGAACTTGAAGACTGTTTTCGCTGGTGCTGAATCTTCCCCAACAGATCGAACATGCAGCTGTTGCGGTTGTATTCCAGGAAAGTTTTATTGAGCTTGTGGATACTGTGTATATCAGATTTTCAATTGTTTCAGGTTGCGGTGGTGTGGTAGAAATGTTTTCAGAAGAGTTTGAAAGGCATCCGGATAAGCTAGAGATAAAAAATACAGCAAATAGAATAAAAATTGCGCTCCTCATCAAAAAATAAATCGGCTGACTCTTGAAGTGTTTTATTAAATAGAGTAAGATAAAATTTGCAAACAAAAATATATGCATAAGTAGGGTAAGAAACAAGTTGTTAAAAAATTCTTGAAAAGGAGGGGGAAAAATGAAACACCTGGGGCATCACATTCTTGTTGAGTACTACGACTGTTCTTCTAAAGCTCTTGATGATGTGGAGCTCATCGAGTCTGCTATGAGAGAAGCAGCAGTCAAGGCAGGAGCCACCATAATTGAGAGTGTGTTTCACACCTTTACTCCACAGGGAGTAAGCGGTGTGGTTGTGATTTCAGAATCACACCTTGCTATTCACACATGGCCTGAGTATGGATATGCAGCTGTAGATCTCTTTACATGTGGAGAAGAAGTTGATCCGTGGAAGGCATTTGAAGTTTTAAAAGAACGTCTTAAAGCTTCCAACTACATGGTTATGGAATTGAAGAGAGGAAAGGTAACGCCTGACATGGAAAGAAGGGCTGCGAGTTACTTTGAGGATAAGTTTTCAAAAGTGAGCGCAAGCGCTGCTGGATGACTTGCATCCTGCAAAAGGGCAGGAGAGGGGGCAAAAGGGGCTGGAAAAGTACTACTCAATGAGCTAAAAACGGCTGTTGCGTCTAGTGGTGCGGTCATTCCAGTAAGTGAGGGTGGTATTTCTCAGAGCAGTAAAAAATTCACTCTACTGAAAGGCGGGTTGAGTGAATGAGGGGGTATAATGCATTTTTTTTGGTAGCAGGGAAAGGGGAAAGTAATGTTTCTGAATTGAACGCATTTGATGTTGCACTTCTTGATGCAGGAGTTGGAGATTTGAATTTAATGAAGATGAGTAGCATTATCCCACCTAATGTTCGTTTGATAGAGCCTATCAAACTTCCTGCTGGTAGTTTAGTTCCAGTTGCGTATGCTGCAATAACCTCGTCTGTGAGGGGCGAGAAGTTAGTTGCAGCGATAGGTGTTGGAATTCCTGAAGATCCACAAGAAGCTGGTGTGATAATGGAGTACGAGGCCCCAGGTGTTTCTAAAAGTGAAGCAGAAAAGATAGTTGAAGAAATGGTTAGGGAGGCTTTTACGTATAGAAAGAGAAGCCTTAGAGAGGTAAGAGTAATAGCGATTGAACATACGGTTGAAAAATTTGGGGCAGCCTTTGCAGGGGCTGTGCTGTGTGAGGTGTAAAAGATGGGAGCATTTTTCTTGGCAGCTGAGTTTCATACAAATTATTCTGGAACGGCTTTTAAAGTGGAACGTGTTCTTTATCAAGAGAAAAGTGATTATCAGGATATATTAGTGTTTGAAACGAAGGATCACGGGAAAGTGCTGATGCTTGGTGGAGCGGTAATGCTTACTGAGCGCGATGAGTTTTGCTATCACGAGATGCTTGTTCATCCAGTGGCGCAAGTTGTGGAAAATCTAAAGAAAGTTCTCGTGATAGGTGGAGGAGACGGTGGTACTGTTAAGAGGCTTTTGGCATATTCTGATGAAATTGAAAAAATAGATGTTGTTGAAATTGATGATAAAGTGGTTGAGGTTTGTAAGCGTTTCTTCCCTGAGTTGGCTTCAAGTTTTAATGATCGTAGAGTTAATATAGTTGCTCAGGATGGAATGAATTACATTGCTACAACTTCTGAAAAGTATGATCTTATAATATGTGATACAACAGATCCTGTAGGTCCAGCAGAGGTTTTATACTCTCGTACATTTTACGAAGCGATAAAGAAGGCTTTGAATGAGGGAGGTATTGCTGTATCTCAAAGTGAAAGTCCTTTTTACCATGCAGAAACACTTGGAGATTTATGGCACAATGCTATAAAACCTGTATTTTCTAATGCAAAATTGTATCTTGCATTTGTACCGACTTACTGTAACGGATTGTGGAGTTTTGCGGTGATGAGTGAGAGTATTGATGTTGAAGCAGCACCTTTGAAGAGAAGAGAAAAACTTACGGATTGTCGTTATTACAATGAAGAGGTGCACAGAGCGGCTTTCAAATTGCCAGAATTTGTTAAGAAAATAGTGAAAGATATGCCTGTGTATTATTAAGTGGGAGATAGAAGTTTTACATACCTAGTAAGCTACGTGCAGCCTCGGCTTGGGCAGAATGTGGTGCTTTGTTGATAAGTTGGGTGGCTACGACTTTTGCTTCGTCTTTTCTGTCTGTCATTATGAGACTGTAAGCTAGTTGTAAGTACAAATCAAGGTCGTCAGGAGAAAGCTGAATTGCGCGTTTGTAGGCTTTGACTGCGTCTTCGTCGCGGCCCACGTATTGGTAAAGTCCGGCAAGGCGTTTTAAGATTATTGCATCCTCTTTTATGTGAGCCGCCTCTTCTAGAAGGTTTATTGCTCTATTGTAGTCGGATTTAGCGATGCAATTGTTAGCTTTCTTCAGGAGCTGTTCGAATTTTTTCTGCGTCTCTTCCGCTTTTTTATGCTCAAGCTGTACTACCTTTTTTCTTAGCTCTTCAACTTTAGTACGTTGCTGAGATGTGAGGATGCGGGGGCTAGAATTTTGATTTATGTTTTGAGAGGTTCTTGGATAGGTAGAAGCTACGGGTGCGTTTTCAAGTTTTGTGTTTGTTTGATTTGAGTTGTTCAGTTGTATTGTTGGAAGAGATGCCTTTGTTTGAGTGGCACTCGACTTTTTTGATTTTGCTTCATAAGGAGTGATGTTAGATTTTTCTGTGGTTTGGTTTGAAATATTTACAGCTAGTTTATTTCTGGTGGCTTCTTGATTTCTATCAGCGGGGAAAGGAAGTGGCTCTACTTTCTCCAATACAAGCTCATGCTGTTTTAATTTTCTCACGTAGTCTTCGACTTCTTTTCCGTATTTTACAGGTAGTTGTTCTCCGACTTTTACTTGAACTGTGTAACTTCCAGTAGGATAAGATTCTTCTTTTAAAGGAATGACACGTTTAGTATAACCGGAGTTAAGGGTGGTGTAATTGCGCTTATCAAGCTTTTTGGGATGAGTAGATGACTTTTTCTTTTTAGCTTTTGGAAATAGTTTTCCGAGCGAAGAGAGAGACATTCTCGTTGTAAATAGAAAAGAGGAGCCAAGTTCTGAATCATCCCATGCTACATCTAGAAACATATCTTTGGCGATTTTTAGAGTTAATCCTGCACTCAGTTTATCCTCTATATTTTTAGCAACCATTATCTTGAGAGCAGGGGTTAACTGATATCTGAAACCTGCTGCAAATGCTATATCTTCACTCTTGGAGTAAGCTACGTCTATATTAAAGGAGATTTTATCATTTGGGGAAATTAAAATTCCTGATAGAAAACGACGCTCTGTTGAATCTTTTGATCCGGTATCCCATTCGAGATCTGTTCCGAGGATATTCTGTAAAGAGAGTGCAAATCGCATCTTTGGATTGAGCTGCCAGTTTAGGCCTATATCGATGTTGTGATTTTCAGCTTCAAAGTTTAAAAAGGAGGTTTTCAAGTATTTGTAGTTTATGCCTATGGTGCTATTATTTGCAAGTTTTTTGGCTAAAGTCCATACGAACATATCTTCGTTGTACTCGGTATAGCTTGATGCGGCTGGTGAGTACATTGTTACAGGGATATTTTCAGAGGAGAAGTGAGAGTAGTTAAATGAGGCGTTGAAAGCACTCCACAATGGAAGCTTAAAGGATATCTTCGTAGTGGGATTGTCCATATTGAGGTAATCCGTAGAGGTGATAGAAATGTGGGTACCTTCTAGAACTGCAGCGTTTGCTGGGTTTACAGTGGCTGAGTTTGGATCATCAGCTACTGCCACAGATAAACCTCCTAAGGAAGTTTGAGTTGAGTTGAGCACAAAATCAGAAGCTATTAGTGAGTTTTCCACTACAGCTTCTGTGGTAGAAAATAGCGAGATTATTAGGCTTACAATAATTATCTTTAACTTGCTGCTTTTCCTCATATTTTTCACGTTATTCTCCTTAACCTCCCTGTTCAAACTATTGAGTTTTAATAACAACCAGTTTTGTTCTCTTTGTTTGAGTATTTCCTGCGCTTGATACTTTCATCATCACAAAGTACAAACCATTTGAGACTATGTGCCCATCTCGATCCACTAAATCCCACTCTACTTCGTGTACACCTGCCCTAACAAAATCATCGGCTCTGAATATAAAAGATTTAACCAACTCTCTGTTTGTGGAGTAGATTTTTATTATCACACTGTCAACGTCTGTTCTGAGTACGTAATAAAATCTAACCGAAGAGAAAGCAGGGTTTGGGTAAAGGGAAAATGAAGATATAGGGACTATTGTTGGGGATACTGCGCTGTTGCAACATGTTGTAAACGGCCATATTAGATAATCATTTGAAAAAGCGTTAACACAGTAGCCTTCTACAATGAGATCGGTTGTGGTATTTGGAACTATGCTGTCACCCCAGATATCCGTGATTCTATTGGAAAGTTGAATGTTGTATGTGACTCCTTTTTGGAGAGGCTCTTCAATATTTATTCTTATTGTGGATACACTTCCAATACTGTCAAGGTCCACTGGGACAATGGTTATAGGAACTTCTTTCCCGCCTCCTAAGAGTTTTAAATTATCAGAAATTGATGAATAGTTTACTCTTTTACTAAAAGTAAGAGATATAGAGGTTATATCGGGGTTCACATCAAACTGCTTAAAACCAACACTTGCTTCCTTTATCTTAGTTTTGGTGAGTCTTGCAAAGATATTTTTTATGTAGTCGTTGGTAGCTCCACCTTCCCACACAAGATACAGATTTGAATTTTGAGCTTTTATGTGTGGATTCATTGGATGAAGAGACCAGTTTAGGTCGTATGTAACTGCTTCTGGAGTTGCCCAGTTTAGGGTGTCTTCACTTTTGGAATACATAACTTGGATAGTGTTGTTTTCTGGATATATATCATTAAAAGCTATGTAGAATTTTTTACTGTCGGCTGCAACTGATATACGGCACACATCGGTGCGATTTACATAAAAAACTTTATGAGCAGGGGATTTTAATACCATTGTGTCGTAGTTGTTTGAGTCGATAACTGCTTCCCATATTCCTTGATTGTCGCTACTGAGCACCAACCAGGAAATGATAACGCCTGTTGAATTTGCAGCAACCACTGGATTCGCGGATAATCCGTTTGTGAATATTGGAAATTCTAGAAATTGATTTTCATCTCCCCCAACGAGTACTTTTCTTGCATAGTAAACGTGCCATGTGGGAACACCATCTCTGGTGATTTGTTTTAGATAAGTTACGTGTGCGATACCGTTGAATACGTATAGATCTGGTTCTGCTTCATCCATGAGATCATCTGTTACTACCTCGTATGAGCTTTCAGAGGTCAAGGTGTTGTACCAGGCAAAGAGTACTTCTCTATCTGTTTCATTATTTGTAAGGCTATCTTCTAGCCACACCATGTAAATGAAATTGGCCGAAGAAAAAATTTTTGGGTTTGTGGAGTTTTTGTTGTTGTCAAATATTGCTGTTAATCCAAATGGAACACTTATGGATCCTAAAGTTTTAGTGACTCGCTCCCAGCTCCTTAATCTTATCTCCCACGTTCCTCCAATGTTTTCTTCCCATGCTATGTAGGCTGTGGTATTTAAAAAGCATACTGTTGGATTACGTGCTTCGTTTGCAGGAGTTGATATGGTTATCGGAGTTTGATAAATCCCTCCGCTTCCATCTAAGCATGAGAACTTAACTTGGTTGTTTTCGATCCATACTACTCCCACATAACCAGCTGGACTTACTGCAACTTGAGATTCAGTTGCATTAACTGTTGAGTTTGAGATGTTTACAACTTTGCTCCATACGTCTGGTGATTCTACTACCATGGTTGAGGCAAAGGTAAGAGTAGCGATTGAGATGATTGTAATTAAGATACTTGAGTAATATATCTTGCGAAAAGGCATAGCGATACCTCCTGAATTGCTTAGTATTTCAAAAATACAATCGGCGTGTGATATTATGAATTAAAGAGAGGTGGTAATTGTGGAAAAGTTGCGTATTAAAGAGCTTGCCATTGTCATCTTAGTGGTGATTGTTGTTTCGTTGGCTACTATTATTAATGCCAGAGAAGTTGCAAAAATGTTAAAAGTAGAGATCTCTTCCTTAAAAGGTGTGATAAGTGCTCCAATGTGTTCTGCTGTAAAAGTTGGAGATGGAGATGATAGGTTTGTTGTTGTTGACGCTGAGAATAGGCAGGTGATATTGTTTGAGATACGTTGGGACGGTACTAATGCTCGTATTATTGAGCTTAGCCGCACAAAGTGGTAGATGTGATTCACGGGAATATTTTGAAATATCAAATATAAACGGGCTTCTTTTGGCTCTGAGGAGCGACAATTTGTGCGTTTTGAAGGATGAGGGAGCTTCTTTAAAGGAAATACCCCTTCTACCTTATAGAAAAGGTGTGATATATACTTCGTTTTGTGTTGAAGAGAGTAGTAAAGAGTCCTTTAATGTTTATCTTGCAGTAATTGGTGAAGGAGGAAAGTCCGAGATACAGAGGGTTGAGTTAGCTTGTGATGCTAGTTCGGTAAAAATTTTGAAAGTTGAAAAGTTGGCAAGTGTGAAATATCCCGTAGTAGATATTAAGTGCTATAAGGGGCGTTTGATAATGGCAGTTTTGACCAAAGGGGTTGTTGTGGCTTCTCTTTCAAAAGAAAATGTGGCGAATGCTTATAGAAAGAATAATGAGATAAATGTTGAATGGTTCACTGGTTTGAAAGTTGATGAGTTTTGGCCGGAGTTAAAGTATCCTGTGAGAATTGAGGTGGGGGAAAAGATTTTAGTTGTTGGTAAGAATAAAGAAGGGCTGTTGATAGTTACCAACCCCTTCACTAAGCAAGAAGGAAGAGAAGAAAAGAATACAGCAAATTCTGACTTAGTTAGTGCAAATCTTACAGATTGTATTGTGTGGAATGGTAGTATATGGGTGTCACATGCTTTTGGTGTTTCATCTTTTGATGGATACAGATGGTTTAATTACATGATTTATGCTAAAAATTCTAAAAAACCTGTTCAAATCTCACGGTTGAAGGTCTTGGATGGAGAACTTTTTGCGGCTTCACGTGATGGTGTGTTTCATTTCAAAGAAGCTAAATGGAAACTGATAGTTGGTGAAAGTGATTTATCAGGAAGTGTTGTTTTGGATTTTGTAAAGAGCAAGGAAGGACTTTTATTGGCTACTACTTCCGGAATAAAAAGGATTGAGTTGAGGAGGTAATGCGTGTGTTTGCACGGTTTGGTGTTTTAAGTAAACTGGGATTTATTTTAATACTTTTGCAGTTAGCTTTAGCTTTAAGTTCATGCTATTACTCCGAGAAGAAGGTAAAAGAAATTATTGAGGTTAAAAATATAGAAAAAATTTTCAAAGGGAGAGTGAATGCAATATCCTATTCTAGTAAATATCATGCACTTTACATAGCTACTCCCAAGGGCCTTTACAAATATGAAGTGACGTCTTCAGGGGAGGTTAAAGTGATTAAAAAGGGAAATTTTGTAAGTGTTAAGGCAAAAGATGATGGCAGCATAATTGCTTTAACAGATAGAGCAGTATGGGTGTACACTCCATTGGGTCAGTGGAGGGGTTACGATTGTCCAGTTGGAAAAGACGCAGACATTTTGGGACGGGAAATTTGGATAGCTTCCTCATCTGGACTGATAAGGATTGGGCCAAATCGCACTGTACGCTATACTCCTAAAAACAGCATTTTGAAAAGTGAGCATATAAACTACCTTAAAGAAAAAAATGGTGAGATGTGGGTGGCCACTGCCTTGGGTTTGTACAGCTTTAAGGGAATAACAGAAAGAGGTTGGTACGGTGATCTAATAACTGCGGAAGGTGGAAAACTTGTTCAAAAGAGAGGAAATGTTGATATGCCCCACAGCTTTGTTAGCAAGTTCAGCTTTAATAAGGATGGGAGCATGTGGTTAGCAACAGGATGTGGGGCATTATTATTCAAGAATGGTAAGATTGTGAAAAGTTATACCGGAGATTATAAAGAGGCTTCTGTTTGGGCAGGAAAG
>JAMOTN010000006.1 GCA_027062325.1 bacterium | reverse complement strand
TGCCCCAGCGTTATGGGGAAAAAGCGGCTGCCATAAAACTATTTTTAAATTACCTACCAAATTGCTCTACACCTCTTCGAAACAAAAACATCCAATATCATTTCGATCCATTTCCACTCCCACTATTACCGTTATTTCCACCTTTAAGCTTCATCTCCTGCTGCATCTTCAAATTCAAGGCAATCATTATCTTCAACAATCTAAGAGCATCTTTTCTAGTATCAGCAACTTGACCAATGGTTAAATTTTCTTTGAATACTTCGTACTGCCTATCATTCATCATCTCAACAATTTTCTTTTCATATTTGTGCATTTTCAAAGCCTCTTCTAAATCTTCAAGCGTCAAACCATCATCCCTTATCATACTACCATCTCCCCAAAAAGGCTTACTTTAAATCATCCCACTTTAAAACTCCTCCTAGATCAAGATCCCTTTTTACTTCTTTACCAATTACCTCCTCTACTAACCACGCATCTATGCCATCAAGCGCCCGGTAAGAAGTAAGAACCTCCTTAGTTAACTTTTCTCCACTCTTTACTCCTTTCTTTACCCCAAGTTTTCTTTTCCAAACCTTAACACCCTCTACAACCTCTTCTTCGATCTTCCTCTCATCAACTATGTTCATCCAGCTATCCAAAAACCTTCTCAATCTAAAAAACTCAGAAGGCTCAAGTGAAATCATCTGATCAGGGCCTTTTAGTGTCCTATCAATGGTAAAATGCTTCTCAATCATAACCGCCCCCATACACACTGCCAAAATACTGGATTCTATTCCAAATGTGTGATCAGACAACCCTATATTCTCTGTACTAAGTTCTTTTTTTAAGAGCTCTATTGCTCCCAAATTTAAATTTTCTATGTAGGTAGGATAACCAGATATACAATGCAACACGTACAATTGGTAACTCTCAAGCTCTGAAGACAACAACTCATAAGCTCTTTTAATTTCCTCTACACCACTTGCTCCAGTAGAAATCACAACAGTCTTACCATACTCAGAGGAGTACCTAGCCACTTCTTCCAACAGTAACTTATAATTTATCTCTAAAGAAGCAATTTTGTAGTAATCCACAATATTGACAATCTCTGCTACGCTGTCCTCATCAAAAACGCTCAACATAAATTCCATTCCAAGGCTATGCGTTAAATCCGCTAGCCTCCTGAAATCCCTCAAACTCAAAACAAATGGTTTAAAAAATTCCCTCAGATTTGCATTCTCAACAGAATACAAACGCTCCGGAACAATGTATTGAAACTTAACTACATCTGCACCAGCTGCATAAGCTGCATAAACCATCTTTTCTGCCAACTTAAAATCTCCATTGTGATTTATCCCTATTTCCGCTATCAATTTCACTGCACCAGCACCATAGGCCATTAAATTCACTCCTTAACTTCTAAGATACTGCACCCCACTAATAATTATAGAGGTATCGTTCAAGTATGTAAGCATCTATACAAATTCTCACATACGTAATCAACATCCTCGGGCTCCAAATAAGCAGATATCGGAAGCGAAAATACTCTGTTAGAATAATATTCAGCTATACTTCCAAAACTTTCAACAACTTCAACTCCAAACATTTCACTTGTATAAGCAGGCTGTATATGCAAAGGCGGAAAGTGAAAGCTCAACATTACTCCAGCATCGACCAAGCACTGCATAACACTATCTCTTCTATTTATATCCTCAAATAGCAACACAGCAAGATGAGCATTCCCACGACGTACTCCAATACTCAAAGGTAACATCCTAACACCCTCAATTCCTTCCACTACCTCTGCATACTTTGCCCAATAAGCCAATCTAATCTTCTGATCCTCATCAAATCTTTCCAACTTAGCCATAAGAACAGCTGCATGTAAATCTGACATATTCGCCTTTTTCCCTATAATCTCTATCGAGTAATCCCATTTCCCAGAACCGTATCGTGCCCAACTGTCTTTACTAATACCGTGAAGCCGCATCAATCTAAAATCCCTCTCCCACTCACTCTTTATAAGCACTCCTCCACCTTCTCCCGCTGGCAAATTTTTATTGGCATAAAAACTGAAACACGCAATATCCGCAAAAAAACCGGCTGGCTCATTCAAATAACTGGAACCAAAACTGTGAGCACAATCGGCAATGAAAAGAGCTTGAGGGGCGTACATATCTATGTAATGCCTCACCTTTTTGTAATCAACAGGAAGCCCTGAGTAATCAACAGTTACTACTGCTGCAACATCATTACCGTGTTTTTGCAAAATTCTTGCCAAACTTTTAAAATCCACACTCAAATTATCATCAACATCGTAAAAAGCAATCCTTCCTCCCACATTGACAGCAGCATTAGCCGTGGCAGCAAAAGTCCAAGTAGGAACCACAAATAAATTTTTCTCCGTTTTTTCAATTGCAAATTTATAAGCAAGCTCCAAGCTGTGCGTACATGAACTCGTGAGTAAAAATGGACGCTTAAAATAATCACTCAATCGCTCTTCCACTAAATTCACAAACTTTCCACTAGTAAGCCATCCAGATTTCAGTACCTCTTCAACATATTTAATAGCATCTGAAAAATCCACTGGGGCAAATTCAATTTTATATTTACTCATTTCCTTTACCCTCCTATAAAACAATCTTCAATTAAACAGTCCTTTCAAATACCCATTTATAAGATCCTTTATCTCCTGATACGACATAAACTCATTCAACTTATCTTTTAAAACACTCCTATCCTCCTCAGAAATGGTTACATCGTTTTTAAAATCAATTGCTATCATTCCATTCTTCAAAAAAGCACTTCTTAATTCAACTTCTGTCACAAGTTCCTCCTCCATCTTCTCACCAGGACGCACACCTATCTTCTTAATATCCAAACTCCTACCCGTAAGCTCATTCCAAACATCACAAAATGCACGAGCAAAGTCCTTCATAAAAACTTTTTTCATAGGTAGAATAAAAATTTCTCCCCCTTCACCAACAACTAACGCTTTCAACACAAGCTCTGCTGCATCCTCTATTCTCATAAAATAACGTACCATCTCTTCATGAGTGAGAGTAATATAACCACTCCTAGCCTGCTTTACCCACAAATCTAAAACACTTCCTCTAGAACCCAAAACATTACCAAAGCGCACTGCCATGAATCTTGTCGGAGAACCTCCTTTGAAATTATTTGCAGAAACCGTCATCCTCTCTGCTAAAAGCTTGGTCGCTCCCATTGTACTTGTAGGTGACACTGCTTTGTCCGTACTTATCGTGATAAAGCGCTCAACCCCCTCCTCAATTGCCACCTCTATAAGATTTTGAGTCCCAAACACATTTGTTTTAACTGCCTCGAAAGGATTGTACTCACATAAAGGCACATGCTTTAAAGCTGCACAATGTATGACAACATTAACTCCCAAAAGGGCAAATTTTAATCTTTCTTTATCCCTTACATCACCAAGAAAAAAGCGCAATCGCGGATCAGTATATTCCTGCATCATGTTAAACTGTTTGTACTCATCCCGGGAAAACACACGCACAACATCAACATCTGTATTAAGTATCTTATTAAGAATAGCTTTTCCTATGGTTCCTGTAGCACCAGTTATTAAAACTTTTTTTCCAGAAAAATACCCTTGGATCTTATTTCCCAAATCTATCTTCATAATACAGCCACCCCTCATATTAAGCCCCCAACTTCACTCAACCACAAGAAGTTAATGCCGAAAATTCTAATTGTGAGGGGGCGTGCAATGAAATTAACATCTATGCCAACAACTATGGAGCTTAAAGCAGATAATTTCTCTGAAGAAAAGTATCACTCTCATACTCCTTTTTTTGCTAATTTTATCAAATACTATCTATCATTTGCAGTTCTCGTACTCTCTACCCTATTAATTACCTTTCAAAAAACAAGCGCTCAAGATATAGAATTCAAAGATGTGCCAAAAACACATTGGGCATATGAAGCAATAGAAGAGCTTGCACGGAAAGGTTACATAGATGGATACCCAGACGGAACTTTCAGAGGAAGGAGTTTTGTCACGCGTTACGATCTAGCACTATTAGCAGCAAAAATAGTTGCTAAACTTGAAGACATTGAAACAGCTGGTGGTGTGATCAGTCCAGAAGATGCAGAACTAATCAAAAAACTTGTGCTGGAGTTTAGGAAAGAGCTCGAAGATCTAGGACTCAAGTACTCAAAACTTGAAAAAACACTTGATGATTACAAAAAAAGAGTGGAAAAACTTGAAAAGAAGAGTTTATCAATGGAATACACAATGGAAGGCCTGTTCGTCAGGGATTACAAAAGTACAACCGACATACAAGACGACACAAATGGTATAAACTACATAAAGCACAAAATTACCTTGCATCAATTGTTTAATCCTTCTGCAAGCTCAGAAGTATATTTCAGATTAATCGCTGAAATGAACGATCTTGACGATAAAAACGTAATACCAGATGCAGCTCACATAAAGTTCAAACATCCCAAGTTCACTTTTAGAGGCTTTCATAATGAAGGACACTCCTCTTCTTCTGATCCAGAACGTGTCTGGAATCCTAAACGTTTATGGTTAAGAGCTCCCTGGGCAGAAGATTACTTCGATCCATGGGGAGGAATAGAGATAAATGCAAAATTTTTGAGAAAATTCAAAGCCAAACTTCAAACACTTCACTGGATAGGAAAAGATCTATATGGAGAAAATTGGGATGGATTCTTCGGAGAAATTAGAAGTTCTGTTTTCAACATTGCTAATCTCTCGCTTAAACTTGGTACAACTTATGGAGAAGTGGCTTACTCATACGACCATGACAACAACTTCAGCAGTATATTTGCAATAGATCTGCTTGGAAATACAAAACTTAAAGATACATCTCTGCGTTTTTATGTAGAACACATGCAATCTAAAAATCCTGCATGGGTCTTGAATCTTTCAAACTTTGACTCTTACGAATTATTTTCCGACACCGGAACAAAATGGCAAATTTCACTATCTCAAGGAGCTTTCAGATTCACAGTGGATGGTTACAACTTTGGAAAGTGGTTTTACAACTCCCTAGGGGATTTTAATTACTTAAATGTCAACCCTTGGAGTATCAGACGCAAATCATATTCCAACTATTACAGAAAAGATATTCTAGGTGAAAACGCACTTAAGTTCCACATCAGCTACAAATACACTTTCCCTTCAAACAGAGACCAATCTTTAAAACTTGACGCAGTTATGCTTCAAAAATCATGGGACAAAAACGATGAAAATAAAACTTATAACAAAAATACAGATGGACACAAAGCCTACGATTACAACTTTTCAATAACCGCCAATCTATCAAAGGATATGACAACAAACATTTCATATAGTCTCACAAAATATCCCCTTCCCGACTCTGAGGGTGAGCAATCCATATCACTTGATTCCAGAGTTAAATTAACAGACAAACTCTCAACCTCCCTCAACCTTTCCTATTATGAAGACAAAGATACTCGCAACAACTTTGGTGATACATTTAAAATACGCTCAATAGAAGGATCTCTTTCCTATACAGCATCTCCAAAAACAAATATCTATGCATCTGCTTTTAGAAAATACTCTGCTGTTGGCTGGAACGAATTCAACTCTGATTCAATGGTGGAAAAAGAAAACATTGAGTTAACTTTGTCTCTTAATAGAAAAATTGGATCAATAGGCAACTTAAAAATTGAAAATCAACTGTGGAAAGAAACAGAGGTAACAGATCCAGATAATCCCGTTCGACACAACATCTTAAACCTAAAATATAGCCAAACATTCTCAAAATATGGGAATTGGGATATTGAGTATTGGAATGTTAAAAAATTCGAAGATAATACTCGTCTAAACACATACATACTTCTAACTAGCAGCTTAAGAATAAAACCAACACAAGATACATCTTTAACTCTAAGATGGGGAAGTCCAAAGCCTGTTACATACCTGATAAAGAAATACGGCGCATATCCTGAAACTCAGGAGATGCTTTCCCTGGAGGTGAGCTGCAATTTTTGAAAAATATCTTATCAAGTTAACAATGATAGTTGCCCTTATGATAACAGCTCTGACACTTACAGGATGTATTCAAGAATGGGTTGCAGATACTGTCTCAATTTATTGGGATCTTGCTCCATATACCTCTTACATCTGGGTAAGCGAAGTACATCTTCAACCAGGAAGTTACTCAGCAGAGTGCCTCATAGATCCGGTCTCAACAAACGGGGTGTGGTTTTCCCCAACCGTAAAAACCCCTTACAGCTCAATTCCCATTGATTCTATTGATAACTCAACTTCTGTAGGTTTTTCCCTATACGACAGGAGTTATACAACAGTTCTTCTCCAAGTTAAGTCATCAAACGTAATTGTAGCATCTAAATTTATGGAAAAAATTGCCCTTGTAAAATTCAAATTAACCGATGAAGCAGCAGGAGTAGCGATAAGGTCTGCGTATATAGCAGGTGACTTCAACAACTGGGGAAAAGTGGAGGACATTACCCCTTACAAACTTCAAAAAGACGACAACAATGTTTGGTATGTTAAAGTTCCTTTAAGAAGTGGGATATACAAGTATAAGTTCGTTGTAAATCCAACAAGCTGGAATTCCTCAAATGGTTTTACAGGAGGTATATGGATATATGACAAAGGAAATCCAAAGCGCGAAGACGAAAGCGATGACGCAGCCAGTGTTATCGAGGTAGAGATAAATTAACTGAAATGTAAATTAATGTCAGGGAGTTGATGTATATGAAAATTTTCAAAAAAGGAGGTATTTTGATCACTCTAGTTCTAATTTTTCAAATTTTTTTCATGCCTATAAGTAGTAAAGTATTTGCATTATCCAAAATTGCCTCTTTTAAAGATGCTAGGGAAGATGATTACGGTCCCGGATCATTTGAATATCCAACAACCAACCAAATTACCGATGGAGAATTTGACATAAAAAAGATAACCATTGCAGAAGACAAAACTCACTACATATTTATCATATCTTTTGTTCAAGATATAACAAAGTGGAGCGATCTAAACTTTAAAGAAGACAGCTTAACCTATACTACAAAAGACTACTACTCTGACGATATAGACAACGAATATAGAAACCAATTTCCTTACTTTTACTGGGATTTTGTAAACCAAGCGATCGATATATACGTACTTTCTGACAAGTCAGATATCAAATACGAAACACTTCCAGGACGTCTATTCAAAGTTGAAGGCGGCTGGACAAAAGCAGTCGTAGTCACTCCGGCAGATCCAAAGTGGATTGAAGATTTATTGGAAAACAAAAGTGACAACGAATTTTTGCTCCAGTACCGTCATGATCTGGTAATTCCAGACTCAATTATGATTATTAACAATAAAATAGAAATATTTGTTCGCAAGAAAAATTTGGGCAATATTAAACGTATAGCAGTAGCTGTCATGCAATACAACCCCTTCCAAACAAACCCCTCCCTATTTTTGATAAACGAAGTCAAGTCATCTCCTTCTGAAAAATTTTTTGGAGGAAGGCTATCTTCCAACTGTCCAAACGCAATAGATATACTAAATTCAAAATCTCAAAAGCTGTGCTATAAAACTAGAATTCTTGAATCATTCGATATTAAGAATCCTAATACGAAAAATTCAACTGTCAAAAAAACAACTCAAATACAATCAAAAATCCTGCACAACACTATAAAATCTCAAAAAACTCATTATACCATGGCTTCACAACCTAAATTTGGAGATGTGAAAATAGAAAAAGAAAGCTCAAAAAACACCCAAACTAATAAAAATAAAAACTTACCATCTGCCAATATAGTAACTAAACCCTCTGATGCACCATTAAAATCACAAACTCAACAAACCAGTACACCTTCTTCATCCCATCAAAACGTAACCTCGAGCACTTTAGGCAACAAATCCGAAAATAAAACAACTAAAAACAAAGCACAATCAGAAGTTCCATCTAGCCTTAAAGCAAGAGCCCTTTCAATTCTCACAGCATGCGAAATGTTTACAGTGATATATGGTCCCGATAAAAAGATCACATTGAAAAAGTTGATTGATTTAGGGTTCTTAAGTGCCGATCAATTTACTGAAGATATGAAAATAGACTACGATCCCTCAAGCGATACTTTGACACTTTACTATAAAGACAAAAAAATCACTGTTTCAGGGGGTAGCAGATGATGCGGAGATATAAAATTTATAAAATTTTTAAAACATCCTTTGTCGTAGTGTGCACTCTTTCAATACTACTCAGCAACACACTCTTTGGTGCTGCAATACGCCCTTCTGGTTTAGGGGAAGCAGGAGTTAGAGTAATAGGAATGGGGGAGGCATTTGTAGGTTTATCAGATGATGCTAACGCAGTATTTTGGAATCCAGCAGGCCTTGCCTTCATGAATAAAATGAGCAAACACTTCGCCACAACTATCAAAGCAAATGATAGGGACTCAACCACCTACGATGCTCTGGCAGTTGCTGCTGCTTACTCCCAAGAGCAGGAGGTAGACGAAGTTGACTCAATAAAGGACATACTATCTAATCCAGAAATTCTGGAGAATCCCACTAAGAAAAAGGTTTACTCATACGTATTCGGATTAGGCTTTATATCCAGTGAACAAAACAAAACCACAGAGATGCGTCAAGTAACTTTTGGGGTAGCAGACACATTAAAAAGTTCAAGACTCAGCTGGGGAATAAAAGTACGTCATGTCAATTATTCAAACTATTTAAATGAACACGGTAAATATACAGACTTCACCGAAACAGCTCTAGGTATTGGCCTTCTTTATAAGCTAACTGACAAAATAAATATTGGGGTAGTTGCAGACAACATCATAAAAGACTCTCCTTACGATCTACCAACTTTGATAACTGTAGGATTTGGAGTAAAAGTGGACAACTCATTATCAGTTGATCTCGATATATTCAATATCACTAATGAAGATTCTACTATGGGAGACCTACAATTTAGAGCTGGACTCGAAAAAAGATTCGTCAATGACAGCTTCGCCATAAGAGTGGGAACTAAAAATGGAAATCTGAACTTGGGCTTCGGAGTAAGAATTAGTGATACGTTTTATATTGACTACGCATTCTTAGCAGACTATGATACAGATTTAACACAACACTTTATAGGCGGCTCTATCAAATTCTAAGTAAATTCAACCCAATATCATGAGGTGGAGAATGTGAGAATCATAACCACTGTTATTATGTTTTATCTCCTAACATTCTTTCATTTTGCAAACAGCTTCTCAAATTCAAAAAATCTTCCCATCTCCACAGTTGAGAAACTCTCATTTTCAAAATTAAATATTGAAAATTACAGCTTACATCAACGTTTAGAACGTCTAAAATACCATTTTGGTAAAGACTGGGTCTCAGGTTTTATAAAATCTATAAGGATAATCTCAGCAGCAGAAGTAGCTGTTTGGAATACCTCCTTCCCCCTAGAAACACTTGATAAGCGAAAAGATCGCTTAGAACATAAACTTTTTAACAGATTTTCAGATTCTCCTATTCTCCCTGCAGCTCAAAAGATAGCAAGAGAACTAAACATATCCTTTGTCAAAAAACGCATCCCCACAACTGAAATATTCATAGTACCTCTTCACCCCAAAAAACTGAAGCTCAAAACAAATCAATTCAAAGAGGTAATTTATAAAGTTGCAGATAACATCTGGATAGGAAACGAGGAACTATTAATTCCAAGAGGAACACTCTTAACTGTAAAATTCGTAAAACTTCAAAACACATCTCCTTTTGGAATACCTGCAAAGTATGCAGCTATCATCAATAATATAAACTCCTTTTCAAATCTAAAAGTTAAATTTAAAAGCGAAATACGAGGTAAGGATAAATATGCCATCTCCCTCCTACTGTCACTGGCAGCAGTTATAGCCGAAAAATTCCCAATTGCAGGCAGCACTTTACTTATATCTGGTGAAAATCCTAAAATTCCAAAATTAAAACTCACTATACCAAGCCAAAAAGCTGTTGTAGCAAAGCTTAGACTTGTGTTAAATGACCATCAGTAAAACGAAAAGTCAGCCATCCAAAAATCAACTTTTAAAGCAAAACTTCCGCGTTTGGTTATAACTTCAACATCAAACACTCCGTTTTTACCAGAAGTTTTAACTATTCCTATTTCCCCATTTGACAAAAGAACCTCTTTTCCTTTCCCCAAAACACCAAGTTTTTTTATCAACAGTGGATAAAATCTCTCAAAAGTAGCATCCCCTCTGATCCTTTCAAGAAACTGAGCCTCTGTTATCTTCTTGTACCACAAACTTGATTTAGCCATAACTAAAGCATACATTTCACTGATTGCAACAACAATCGCATATTTATTTATATCACCTACTCCCAACCTAAGAGGATATCCTCTTCCCAAAGCTCTCTCATGGTGCTGCCATACTCCAAAGGCCGCTTCTATCAAATCGTCATCCTCTAACCATCCAAGCTCTTTTAACAGCTCAAAACCTATATGCGGATGATTCTTTATAGCTTTTTTGAAAGATTGGGGTAAACCTATTCTATAGTTGTAAATTTCAGAAAGAATACCAATGTCATGAACCAAACAAGAGGCAACTGCTGTCTCCAATTTCATATCCCACCTTGCCAAATCTGACTCACTGAACAATTTCAACAATGCAACTGCTGTCATTATGTGATGTTCTTTTTTTAAAAAATTAGTGAACAAATTAAAATTCTTATCTAACCATTCAAATGCTTTAGTTTCCAATTCTTTACTAGACCCTAATTCTTTTAATTGAGAAACAAACGCCTTAACAAAAACTTTGAAATTTAAAGGCTCTAAAAAATTTAAATCTAAAATTCCAAGATCGTTTGGGGAAATTTTCAAATTCAATCCTGACTCTTTACTCAACTCTTTTCCCTCTAAAACACACCTTTTTCCCATATTAACACCTTTTAATTCCTTAATTAACACTTTTAGCTTAACAATCTTCTTTCAACTTAATTATACCTATTCTCAATAAGCAACACCATTTGCCGATTTCTTTTATGAAGTCAAATTCTCAACATTCTAATTCAATCAACATTGATTAAGGAGGGGGCAAGATGAAGGGGTTAGATTTTGAACTTCTAAAAAAGCTACCAGCAAAACCTCGCAGGGAACAGGTATGGCAGACGAGGCGTAGGGTGATAATTACGGCATTTGTCTTGCTGGCAATAAGCCTTGCAGGAATCATCGGTTGCGGTGGCGGCTTGGGGGTTATGAACACTCTTGACACAACATTAACAAGCGGTTTATCCCAAAGCTGGGAGTACATAAGAAATGGTGAATATAACAAGGCCTTAGATGAACTTACAAAACTTTACTCAGCAGCTGCTACAACTACGGAAAAGCAGCAGGTAGCAGAAGCAATGGGCTGGGCGTGGTTATACAAAGGAGACCTCGACAAAGCAATATCTTACCTCAAAGAAGCACAAGAGGTAAGTTTTGATGCTAAGTTTGGTTTGGCATGTGCTTTGATAGCTCGCGGACAAGATGGAGACTTCCAGGAAGCTTATAACGTCTTAGTCCAAACTCCTCTCAAAGACTTGACCTCTCAAATTGTTTCAGATCATGGACTCTCTTACAATGCAGCAGAAGCACACGCTCTTTTCGCAATTGCAGCCTTTGCCACAGGGAGAATGACAGAAGCAAGAAGTCATATAATAAAAGCAAAAGAACTTGACACAGGCTACGGATACAGTCCAGTATCAAGAGTCTACGATTCTCTTGTCAAAGACCTAGGAGTTTAAACAAATTAGTACAAAAGTTAAGGGGGTGGCCAGAGACCACCCCCATTTTTTTCAAGTGGAGCCGGCGGGACTTGAACCCGCGACCTCCTGACTGCCATCCAGGTGCTCTCCCAGCTGAGCTACGGCCCCTTCAAGCTTTACCTTATCGCTATTTATTATAACATAACCAATGGTCCTAACAAACACTTATCCTTTCAACTTCTCAACTAACACTTTCATCAAAGTCTTCAAGGATCATCTTTAACCTCTGAGGGGACTTTAACTTTTTTAAAGCCTTAGCTTCAATCTGCCTAATTCTCTCTCGTGTAACACCAAATATCTTTCCAACTTCTTCAAGAGTCATACACTGCCCATCACGCAAACCAAATCTCAATTCTATAACCCTTCTTTCTCTATCAGTCAAGCACGAAAGCAGCTTTTCAACCTGCTCTCTTTTAAAGCTTTTCACAGTCTCCTCGTAAGGATCCGATACCTTGGTATCCTCCACGAATTCTCCAAAACTTGAGTCTTCTTCATCGCCAATTGGCATATCGAGAGAAACAGGCTCTTGGGCAATTTTCAAAATTTTCTTTATCTTTTCAGCTGGCATTCCAACGCGTTCTGCTATCTCCTGATAAGTTGGCTCTCTTCCCAACTCCTGCGAAAGCTGCTTTGTAACCTTCTTAAGTTTGTGGATTATCTCAACCATGTGAACTGGGATCCTGATAGTTCTTGATTGATCTGCTATTGCACGAGTAATAGCCTGTCTTATCCACCATATAGCATACGTAGAAAACTTAAAACCTTTCTTGTACTTAAACTTTTTAACTGCCTTCATGAGCCCCAAATTTCCTTCCTGTATTAAATCAAGAAAAGACAATCCTTTTCGGCGGTACTTTTTTGCAACTGAAACAACTAACCTTAAGTTAGACTCAATGAGCTTCTGACGAGCCTCTTCATCCCCCTGTTCAATTCTCTTTGCAAGCTCAACCTCTTCTTCTGCTGTAAGAAGTGGTATTTGACCTATCCTCTTAAGATAAAGTTTTATATCATCTATAACTCCAATTGAGTCATAGCTGCTCTTTTTCTTTTTGGCCGTGCTTTTCTTCTTAGTTCCCTCGCTATCCTTCACTAGGATAAGAATTCCTTTGCTAAACAGGAGGTCCTCCACTCTCTTTAAAACCTCCTGCCTATCCTCGTCCGAAAGCCAATCAAACTTTGCAACTTCTCTTTCCAAAACATCGCGATAAACAGCTCCCGAATTTCCCACCTTTTCAACGACAGCATCTACAATTTCGGATAAATCTTTCTTCTCCTCTAGCTCCTCTGGCAACTTCGCCCTTCCTCTTGTCTTCATCAAAACACCTCCCTCAAAAATGAGGGTATACTCCCCGTATATTATATTGCAAAATTTGTGCCTGTATAGTATACCAAACCATATCTGGAGAAAATCCCCGTATTTAAGCAGTCAATCTAGTAATTGTATTAACTTTTCCAGTTAGATAAAAGATTATATTTTAATCATAACTGGTGATTTTTTACTCTAATTTTTTTATGACACATAATAAC
>JAMOTN010000005.1 GCA_027062325.1 bacterium | reverse complement strand
CCTTCACGTGATACATCAGGGCCGTGGTCGAAGGAGGCAGCAACTTTGTCTATCTCGTCTATGAAAATGATACCCTCTTCTTCAGCAAGTCGAACAGCTTCTCTTGCTAGCTCCTCTTGGTCAAGAACTTCATTTAAACGCTCATTCTTTAATATTTCTATTGCGTCTTTCACCTTAACACGCTTCTTTTTCTTTTGCTCAGGGAATAGGTTTCCCATGAGATTTTGTACAGAGATCCCTACTTCTTCGACTCCACCAGAGGTGAAAACATCTATTGCTGCTTTTGAAGATGAGGAGACTAGGATTTCAACTTCTAGATCATCCAACTCCCCGCGCTTTATCTCCTCCATAATTCTCCGCTTAGCTTCCTTGTTGACGGATTCAGGTTGTTGAGTTTGTGGAGAGGAGATGTTTATAGTTTGTCCAAATCCTTCTGTAAAAGTTTTAAATATGGCGTCAAATGGGTTTGAAGGAGCGGAATCCTTTGGTGGGTTTAGAATAAGCTCCGCTATTTCTTCGATTACCTCTTCCTCAACCTGTTTCTCAATGTCCTTGACTTTGCGGCGGCGCGCTATTTGGTAGGCAACATTTACCAAGTCACGAATCATTGAATCAACGTTTTTTCCAACATAGCCGACTTCAGTAAAGGATGTGGCTTCAACTTTAACGAATGGGGCATCAATTAATTTTGCAAGGCGCCGTGCTATCTCAGTTTTACCGACTCCTGTTGGACCTATCATGAGAATATTTTTCGGAGTTATTTCATCTTGAAGTGGTTGAGGAGTCCTTTTGCGTCTGATTCTGTTCCTCAAAGCGATTGCTACTTTTCGTTTAGCTGTATCTTGACCTATTATGTATTTGTTTAAATATTCAACAATTCTTTTCGGGGTAAATTCGATTTCTTTTTGTTTGTTATTAATAATAATCATACCCTCTCTCTCCTTTACTCTTCTTTTAGTACTTCTATCGATAATTCGTTGTTAGTGTAGATACAGAGCTTTGCTGCAATTTCCATAGCATTTTTGACTATATCTTTTGCAGAAAGATCGGTATTTTTTAAGAGAGCATAAGCTGCGCTCCAGGCAAACATCCCTCCTGAACCTATGGCAGCAACGTTTTCTTCAGGTTGCATAACATTTCCAGATCCTTCAAGTATTAGTATATGGCGAGAGTCAACTGCTAGTAGTTGACCGTGAAGATTTGCACCTCTTATAGATTTTGCAAGTTCTATCATAGCTTTTGGTAAGTTTCCATATGTTTCAAGAAGAGACTCAATTTTTTCAAGCATGAATAAACAATCAGATACAGCCCCTGCCATACCAATGATAACTTTACTGTCCAAAAATTTATGAAGTTTTTTAGCACTTGACTTGATGGCAATATCTCCAAATGTTACCTGTCCATCGGCAGCTATGGCTGTCTCATTGTTTCGCCTTACTGCTAGAATTGTTGTCCCCCTTATGCTGTTAGAGTTTGCGTTCAACTTCTTTCCCTCCTTTATTTCCATATCTCGAATAGATAACTCAAACTGAGGTTATTGTGGATTCGATATATTCCCTCACTCAAAAATGGGGCAATGGACAACACACGAATCTTTTCAGAGTTAACGCGTAGAGGAATTGTATTTGATATTACCACCTCAGTAAGCGGAGATGAGTTAATCTTTTCAATTGCTTCTCCAGAAAAGAGACCGTGAGTTGCTGCTGCGTAGATTTTTTTAGCTCCATGATCCTTCAAAATTTGAGCTGCTTTAGTTAAAGTTCCTGCTGTATCTATTATGTCGTCAACTATTATTGCTGTTTTTCCTGATACGTCTCCAACTATGTTCATTACTTCTGCAACATTTGGTTTAGGGCGTCTTTTGTCTATTATTGCAAGTGATGAGTTGAGGCGTTTAGCAAATGCTCTTGCTCTTTGGACTCCACCTGCATCTGGTGATACTACTACTATATCCTCGCCTTTGAGGTTCTGATTTTTAAAGTAATCGGAAAGAATTGGTATTGCAGTAAAGTGGTCAACGGGTATGTCAAAAAATCCTTGAATGGCCCATGTGTGAAGATCAAATGTGACTATTCTATCAATTCCAGCTGTTACGAGTAGATTTGCAACAAGTTTTGCAGTTATAGGTTCTCTTCCGCGCGTTTTCTTTTCTTGGCGGCAGTATCCGTAATAAGGGATAACAGCAGTGATTCTGCCTGCAGATGCTCTTTTGATAGCGTCGACTACGATGAGAAGAGTCATCAGATTTTCGTTAACAGGAGGGCAAGTCGGTTGTATTAGGAATACGTCTGCTCCGCGTACGCTTTCGCGAATTATAACAGAGACCTCACCGTCGGCAAACTTTTTAATCTCAGCGTCTGCTAACTTTATTCCAAGACACTCTGCTATCTCTTCTGCTAGACGAGGATTTGCGCCAACATTGAAAATTTTCAAGGGGGATTTATTTAGGCTCATCTTTCTGCCTCCTTTTATATCTTCTTACCCAATCTTCTTTGTTTTCTTGGCGTGCACGGGCAATTGCAAGGGAGTCTCTTGGAACATTTTTTGTAATAACACTTCCTGCCGCAACCATGCTGTTTGCCCCGATTTTAACTGGCGCAACGAGTGAGGAGTTGCTACCTATAAAAGCTTTTTTTTCTATCACCGTCTTGTGCTTTTGCTTCCCGTCAAAATTGCAGGTGATGGTTCCTGCTCCAATATTTGCATCTTCCCCCACTTCTGCATCTCCAAGATATGAAAGATGTGCAGCCTTGACTTTGTCTTCAAGCTTTGAATTTTTCACTTCTACAAAGTTGCCAATACGACATTCATTGCCAATTTGGGCGCCATCTCTTATGTGAGCAAATGGTCCAACCGTTGTATTTGAGGCAATAGTAGAATTCTTTACAACACTAAAGGTTAGCGTGCAACTTTTGCCAATTGTTGAGTTTTCAACTTCACTATTTGATATGACAGTACCTGTAGAGATTGTGGTGTTGCCCTTTAGAATAACATTTGGACCTATTGTGCAGTCTTTTTCAATGTTGACAAGGGGTTCAATGTAAATGGTAGAGGGCTTTACAAATCTTACGCCTTCCATTGCTAAATTTTGAATTATCCTATCAATTAAGTTTTCTTCTACTAGAGATAACTGATACCTGTTGTTTACACCTATTAAACAATCCTCGTTATCTGTTTCAACGACGTGACACTTAAGAAGAGATGCAAGATCTGTTAGATAATATTCGTTTTGTTTGTTGGCAGGTCTGACATCTGCGTAATTTTCAATAACGTCTTTCCAGTTGAGTTTATAAATTCCTGAGTTTACAAGCTTTATGCTACGGGCTTCTTCGGTAAGGTCTGCCTCTTCCACAATTTTGAGTAGAATATTGTCGTTGTGTATTATCCTTCCATATCCGGTTGGGTTTTCAGTACGAACAGCTAAAATTGCATTTGGAGAATCTTCAGATTGTTTTAAAAACTCTGCCAGGAGCTCTGAGGTTACCAGTGGAGTGTCGGCACATAGTACAAGTACAGTGTCATTTCCAGTCAAAAGAGGAGCAGCAGATACGAGAGCAGTTAAAGTGCCAGTTGGTTCGTTTTGAAAGGCAAAATGGACTTCTTTTTCTATTTTAAAGACTTCCTTTATTCTATCTAACGAATTTTCAAACTCGACTTTAAAGTCTGGGTTTATAACTACTATTGCTTCATCTGTAACTTCAAGGGCTTCTTTTAGTACCCAGCCAAACATTGAAATGCCTAATATGGTGTGAAGAGGTTTTGGAATCTGGGATTTGAATCTCTTCCCGATACCTGCTGCTAGTATAACGCTTTTCATTTACCTCACCTCATTTGCGTCGGCAAATTTGTTATGCAATGCTAACTTCCTAATTTATAATACCATAGTAATTTTTTATTATCAGTATGTTAATGTCTTTGTAAGTTGAGTGTGTAAAAACTGAAAATGGGAATTTTATTGAAGGTGTAGCTAAATGGTTGAGATTATCGTGGAAGAAATAGCAGCTTTTGGTGTATGCTATTTTACGCAGCAAAGTTGAAGTAATGGGGAGTGAATAATGGTGAAGGCATACTTTGAGCGTCTGTGTCCATCATGTGGAAAGCGAGTGGCTAGTACTGAGCTGTTAAAATATGGGGTTTGTGCGAGGTGCAGCGTTTCTCCAAAAGGATTTTGGGAAAGGATTCAATCGTTAAAAGAAAAAGTTGACTTATACAAGGATTTATTTGAGCTTCTAGTTGGAAAAGAGATGCTTCCATTGCAGCAGAGTTGGTTGAAGAGATTCCTGCTTGGAGAAAGTTTTCCATTGGTTGCAAGTGTTGGAATAGGTAAGACAACTTTTGGATTATTTGCGACACTTATTGGAATTATAGAGGGAAAAAGGGCATTAGTGGTTTTTCCTACAAAGGCTTTAGTGGAGCAAGCACATGATATTTTTGTGCAGTGGGAGAAAAGGTTGAAAAAATGGAAGGATGGGAGGCTTAATAAGAAGGAAATTTTAAAAGCGGTCCGTAATATAGTGTTTTATTTCTCAAGCAAAGATAAGAAAATTGTTGAATCAGAAAAGTGGGACGCAATTGTTGCGACAAGCCAATTTTTAGTGAGAAATCATCAGAAAATTGCAGGAAAGGTGGAACAAGTTTTTGTTGATGATATTGACAGTATGTTTAAAGGAAGTGCCATCGTTTATTACGTGTTGTTGACTTTGGGATATACACCTGATGAGATAAAAATTGCCCGCAAAGAGAAAATAGAGGCTAAGGGCCAACTTATAATCTCTTCTGCTACGGCTAAGGGAGTTGGCAACCTTTTAACAAATACTGTTGGGATCGACATAATGACAGGGAGAAACTGGGCTTTTAGAAATGTTAAGGATTTTCTGGCTCAGCTTGATATGGATGAGTTTTTTGAAAAATTAGCAAAGTTGGATGGAACGGGAATAGTGTTATTTCCTAGTTTGGAAGAAGTTGAAAAGGTTTACAGCTCTCTTTCTAAAAAGTACAAAGTTTTAAAGTCAACAGATGTTTCGGCTAATCTTGAAAACGTTTCGAGGTACAAGTTTTTACTGGGAGTGGCAAATCCTAGAAATCCTTTGGTAAGAGGTATAAATTTGCCAGATGTAGTTAAGTGGTGTGCCTTTTGGAGACCGCCTCATGTTAAGATACCATTTTCTCCAAGCGTGGAAAGACCGTTTGTTCTGTTTTGGGCGGCAAGAATATTGGCACGGGTTATAGATATACCTTCGTGGTGGTTTGATAAGTTGAGACAGGTTCAGTATGTTCGTGATGAGAATAAGCTAAAAGAAGATAAATGGTTGAATCACATTGCAGATAAGATTAGAAATTATTTGCTACAGCAAGATATTAGAGAAAAGATTGCTTCACATGTTATTTACAATCCAGATGAAGAGGTAATAGTGGTTCCTGATACGACGACCTATCTTCAGGCTACGGGGCGTACTAGTAGATTGACTGCAGAGGGAATAACAGCTGGTGTTGCTGTAGTAAATGTGAGAGATGAGTTGGATAAGCGCTTGTTAGATTTTCTCGAACGTCGTATGAAGTTTTTTATTGAAGATTTTTATTTTGAAAAGTTTGATTTTCGTAAGGCAGAGAAACAGCTCAAGGATAGTAAGAAGATGAGTGTTAGACCTTCGGTGGAACTAGTGATTGTTGAGTCACCAACCAAAGCTAGGACAATTGCGTCGTTTTTCGGAAAGCCTGCTGCAAAGGTTTTTAAGGGTTTGACTGCTTGGGAGGTTAACGCTGCTGATGTGACTTTCATACTTACTGCTAGCAGAGGACACATGTTGGATTTAGTAGAGGATGAGGGGATATTTGGAGTAGTGAAAGAAGAAGCGTTTGTTCCGGTTTATAAGCCAATTGTTAAAGAGAATGAGGGTGAAGTGATAGAGGATAAAAAAGATGTAATAGATTCGTTAAGACAACTTGCTTGGGAGGCAAACACTGTTTTAATAGCAACAGACCCTGATACGGAAGGAGAGAAGATAGCGTGGGATGTTTATGTTAACATAGCTGGATTTTCAGAGCATGTAAATAGGATGAAGATGCATGAGATTACAAGACGTGAGTTTGAGAAAGCGGTTTTAACAGAAGAAAAAGTGGATGAAAGATTAGTGGAAGCTCAGGTTTTGAGACGAGTTGCGGACAGATGGGTCGGGTTTGGTATAAGTAGAAAACTTTGGGAAGAGTTTGATGCGAATTGGTTGTCTGCTGGAAGGGTTCAGACGCCTGTATTGGGTTGGATAATAGATAGATATGAAAGAGCAAAGATAAAGGATTTAGCTTTGGTGTTGGCCAGTAAAGCTGAGGGGAGCAGAGAAAGGCTGGAGGTTAGGATCGGGGAGTATAAAAAGAGAGAGGTTGGAAAGCTAAGAAATGTTGAGTTTGAAATTGTTAGTCGTGAAGAGAGAGAGACGGAGTTGCTGTATCCTTTCAATACCTCGACTTTGTTGACAACTGCCTCAAGAATACTTGGATGGAGTGCGGATAAGGTTATGCAGATTGCCCAAACTTTATTTGAAAGGGGATTGATAACTTATCATCGTACAGATTCTTTTAGAATTTCTGATGCTGGTGTAGGAGTTGCGAGAGTTTACTTGAAAAATAATAAACTGGAAGATTTAATAGAACCTCATCGCTTCTCTTCTGAAGGGGCTCATGAGGCAATAAGGCCCACAAAACCTGTAGATTATTTTGAGTTAAGGGAAATCGTGAAAAGTGGTCAGATTAGTCTTTCAAATGATCACTTAAGGCTTTATGATTTGATATTTAGAAGATTTATAGCTTCTCAGATGAAAAGGGAAATAGCAGAGTTTGTGAAGTGTGTTTTTAAAGTGAAGTTTGAAAAGAGACAGTTTGAAGTGGAGAAAGAGTTTTTCACAAAACCTGTTCGTAAAACCTACAGTCTTTACTGGAATGTTAGTTACTTTGATGTAGAAGGTGGTTTCGAGGCAGAGGTTGTATATCTGCCTAAAATAGCGCTGTTTACACAGGGGACACTTGTTGAAGAGATGAGAAAGAGAGGGTTGGGAAGGCCTTCGACGTATGCTACTATTGTTGCTACACTATTTGACAGAGGTTACGTAAAAGAGTACAATCGCCGCATAATACCTACAGAATTAGGAATAAAAGTTTACAGATATTTGAAGGAACATTATCCAGAATGGATAGATGAGGAATTTACGTTAAAATTGGAAAGGGAGATGGAGAAGGTTGAAAAAGGTGAATTTGATTGGGCTGATGTTTCAACTGCTCTTTATTCCAGAATAAGGGCTATAGTTGAGGTAGAGAGGGAAATAGAGGTGTAACTTATGAATGAACTCTTTGAAAATAGAGGAAAATTGGAAAAAAGGATTCCACAAACTCTTAGAAGAAAACTGCACCAATTGCTTAAAGAAGGGAGTAAGTTTGGTGTTAAGAAAGTTATACTCTTTACCATTGCTGATGATAACACTCTGAGAGTTGAGATGGAGTTAAGTTTTGATGAAAAAGTTGAAAGTGGGGAGGTTGTTATTCCTTATAGAGTTGGATGTGTGGATCAGATATTTATGGATAAGTTTTCAAAATTTTTAAAAATTCCCCTTGTTTTTGGAAAAATATTGGGTTTTGCTGTGCTAGTTTTTTCAGAAGATATGGAGAAAGGGGTACAAAAAGAGTTGGGTACCGGGCGGCAATTGCAAGTACTTTTGAGTGATGAAAATTTAAAAAAGTGGTTTGTAAAAGTTTTGAAGGATATGATGCCGCAGTTGTCCCTGCTAGTTTGGATGTTCTCAAAATTGATGGAATCTATGAAAGTTGAGCTTCAGCTTAGGAGTTTTGATGGAGTAAAGAGTTATGATCTAGGTGAGAACATCCAGGTATTAAGAGAGTTTTTTATGGCGGATTTTGTGGCGGTGCTCAAAGGAGACGAGGTTTTAGCAGAGGTTGGAGATGTAAATTTACCTCATGAGGTTTTGTTAAAAGAAATTTTACAGCCTGTGAAAAGCGAACGTTTAAGAGAAGGAATTTTGAATTACAGCAATTATTTTAATTCACAAATGATGTATGAATCAGATGAGGGACTGCTGTACTTTGTGGCGAGTAGAAGAAGCTATGCGTACGCAGCTTCGGATTTATTGATGTTGAAGTTGTTTGCTGTACAACTTGACAGAATAAACTCATTGAAAGGACAGATAGATAAATACTACTCTTATTTGCAGGTGGTGCTTGATAACTTAAAAGATGGTGTTGCTGTGATTGATTCAAGTTCACGTGTTGTTTTTGCAAATAAGCAGATAAAGAAAGTTTTAAAGGGAAGCGTGCTCAGCATAGCTAATCCTCTATGGGAATTTTATGAGAGAGCGATCTCTGAGAAGGTTCTCATTGAGGTTCAGAATTTTGAGTGGGCTGATAGGTACTACGATCTTGTGATTCAACCAATAAGATTTGAGGATGAAGATGCAGTTGTGTGTGTTATGAGAGATAAGACTTTTGAAGTTAAGATGAAAGGAAGACTGAAAAGATTGGAAAAGCTATCAGTTTTAGGAGAATTTGCAGTTGGAATTGCTCATGAAATAAGGAACCCACTAAGTGGTATAAAAATGTTAGTGCAGGTTCTTCCAAATATTAAGGATTCTCAGGAGTTTGACAATACCGTCAAGTTGATAAACGAAGAGGTGGAGAGATTGGCAAAAATTGTGGATCAGATAAACAATTTTGCCAAACCTGCCGTTGTTAACAAGAGGTATATTGGAGCAGAGGAGGTTGTTTTACCGATAGTTGAGGCTTTAAAGAGTAAGGCTGACAAAAAGGGGGTAAGGTTGGAGGTTGATGTTAAAGGAGAAGTGCTGGCTGATGCGGATAAATTGAAGCAAGTGGTTTACAATCTTGTAGATAATGCCATTGATGCTTGTAGGCAGGGAGGGAGCATTAAAATTATTGGATTTAAAAAGGATGGTAGGTATGAGTTGAAAGTTATAGATGACGGGATTGGGATGAATCCAGAGGATATGTCCAAAATATTTGACCCGTTTTTTACCAAAAAAGAGGAAGGAGTTGGATTGGGACTATCAATATCCACTAGGATTGTGGATGAGCATGGAGGATGGATAGAGGTAGAAAGTGAGCCTGGTAAAGGCTCAACTTTCACAGTTATCTTGCCTGGAGTTTAAAGAACGTTTGCAAATTATTAAGTTGTTAGTGTAATAGCATGATAAGTAAAATCTTGACTTTTCTTTATAGCGTGTGGTAACTTCTTGACAGAAGGCGGTGTCTGTATTATCTTACAACTTGAGGCATAGTTTGGGAAACAATAAGCCGGTGTAGCTCAATCGGCAGAGCAGTGGATTTGTAATCCACGGGTTGGGGGTTCGAGTCCCTTCACCGGCTTTGGAGAGTGTGGGCAGGTAGCCAAGCGGTCAAAGGCATGGGACTGTAAATCCCACGGCTTGACGCCTTCGGTGGTTCGAATCCACCCCTGCCCACTTTTCTCAAGCCCACGTAGCTCAGTCGGCAGAGCACTCCCCTGGTAAGGGAGAGGTCGCCGGTTCAAGCCCGGCCGTGGGCTTATTTAGTTTAAATAAAAGTTTACTCAACATAGAGGGGATAAAGATCAAAAACCCTAAAGATGAAGGAGGATGAAGGAGATGGGAAAAGAGAAATTTGTTAGAACGAAACCTCACTTGAATGTTGGTACGATAGGGCACGTTGACCATGGTAAGACTACCCTTACTGCAGCTATAACCAGAGTTCTTTCAACTCGTGGATTTGCAGATTTTACCCCATTTGATCAAATAGATAAGGCACCAGAAGAGAAAGAGCGTGGAATTACTATTAACGTTGCTCACATTGAGTACGAGACTGAGAAGAGACACTATGCGCACATTGACTGTCCGGGTCACGCAGACTACGTTAAGAATATGATTACTGGTGCTGCGCAAATGGATGGTGCAATCTTGGTTGTTTCCGCAGCAGATGGTCCAATGCCACAAACTCGTGAGCACATACTTCTCTCTAAGCAAGTTGGTGTTCCAACTATGATAGTCTTTTTGAATAAGGTTGATATGCTTGATGATGAAGAGCTTCTTATGTTGGTTGAGGAAGAGGTAAGAGAGTTATTAACTCAGTATGGATACGATGGAGAAAATATTCCAGTTATTCAGGGAAGTGCTCTTAAAGCTCTTGAGTGTGGTTGTGGAAATAGAGATTGTCAGTGGTGTGGAAAGATTTGGGAATTGCTTGATGCTATGGATGAGCACATTCCTGAGCCAGTTCGTGATAAGGATAAACCATTCCTTATGCCAATAGAAGATATCTTCACTATTACCGGCCGTGGTACAGTTGTTACAGGAAGAGTTGAGAGAGGAACTCTTAAAGTGGGAGAGGAAATTGAGATAGTTGGTTTCAATGATAGACCAATGAAGACGGTTGTTACTGGAATTGAAATGTTCCGTAAGGAGCTTGATGAGGCACTTCCGGGAGATAACGTTGGAGTTCTTCTTCGTGGAATTGATAAGAAAGATATTCGCCGTGGAATGGTTTTGGCGAAGCCGGGAAGCATCAGTGCTCATAAGAAGTTCAAGGGTGAAGTTTACGTTCTTAAGAAAGAGGAAGGAGGTCGTCACAAACCGTTCCATAATGGATATAAACCACAGTTTTACTTCAGAACAGCAGATGTTACTGGAACTATAAAACTTCCAGAGGGAATTGAAATAGTGAAGCCGGGAGAAAATGTTAACATGGAAGTTGAGTTGATCTATCCGGTGGCAATTGAGCAGGGATTGCGTTTTGCAATTCGTGAGGGTGGACGTACTATAGGAGCAGGTGTTGTTACTGAAATAGTGGAGTAATAGTGTGATAATTGTTTAAGTTTTGAGAGTTGCTTAAACAAAGGAGTGGGAAGTGGTAAAAATGGCTGCTGGGAAGAAAAAGAAAGAGACGGTAATACTTGAATGCACAGAATGTAAACGTCGCAATTATACTTACTTGCGTACTAAGAAGGCAACAAAGAAGAAGCTGGAGTTGCGTAAGTATTGCAAGTGGTGCAATAGGCATACTGTTCACAAAGAAACAAAGTAGCTTAGCAGGGCTCGCATAAAGCGGGCCCTTTTTATAGGTAGGCCCGTAGCTCAATAGGCTAGAGCACTGGACTCCAAATCCAGTGGTTGCAGGTTCGAGTCCTGCCGGGCCTGCCATTTTTATTTATTTTGCTTTTAGAGTTGATGGGTTAGCGGTTAGATTGAAGCGGAGGTGTAAGTATGAACTTAATAAAGCGTTTCTGGACCTTTGTCAAGGAATCAAAATACGAATTGGATAAGGTCTCTTGGCCAACCACGAAGGAGTTGTGGAATGCTACCAAAGCGGTTATTGTGGTTTCATTAGTTGTTGGGGCTTATCTTGGAGCAGTTGATGCTTTGATAAGATACTTTATGAAGATGTTGGTGAAGTGAAGAGGATTTGTTAAGTTAATTTTTGAATGTGGGGGAGATAAGATGAAGGAACAGGAGAAGGATTTTAAATGGTATGTAGTTCAGACCTACGCGGGAAATGAAGATAAGGTTAAGGCTAACATAGAGAGACGTGTTGAGATAATGGGAGTAAAGGATTATGTAGCTGAGGTTCTTGTGCCTAAAGAAAAGGTAGAGGTTGAGAGAAAAGTTAGGAAAAAGGGAAAAGTTGAAGTGGTGAAGAAAGAGGAGATGAAGCCTATATACCCGGGGTATGTTATGGTATGCATGGTTTTGAATGATGAGACTTGGAAAGTTGTTCGAGGAACTCCGGGAGTTACTGGTTTTGTAGGGGGAACTGCTGGAAAACCTGTTCCATTAACGGAAAAAGAGGTAACTAATATAATGAAGAAGATTGGTAGGATTCAGCAGGAAAGAAGTGCAAAATTTGTCCTGCGTGAGGGAGATAGGGCTAAAGTTATTAAAGGGCCGTTTGAAGGGTTTGAAGGAATTGTTAAAGAGGTTGATGTTTCCAAGAGTAAAGTTAAGCTTCTATTGAAAGTATTTGGAAGGGATACTTTGGTTGAGCTTAACTTTTCTGAACTTGAAAAGGTTAGAAAGTCGTCTTAACATATTCTTGCAGGGAAGTTTTCACTGTGCCTAGAACAAGCCTAGGGATATAAAATGTGGTGGATTTAATACTGGTGAGTAAAGGGGTGAAACAAGATGGCTAAGAAAATTATAGGACAGATTAAGCTTCAGTTACCAGCTGGTAAAGCCACACCAGCACCTCCAGTTGGTCCTGCTTTGGGTCAATACGGAGTTAACTTGATGGCGTTTTGTAAAGAGTTCAATGCTAAAACTGCCAAACAAGCAGGGATGATTATTCCAGTTGTTGTCACCATTTATCAGGATAGAAGCTACACAATGGAGCTTAAGACACCGCCTGCGTCTGCACTTTTGAAAAAGGCGGCAGGTGTTGAGAAAGGAGCTTCAAATCCAAGCAAAGAGATTGTAGGTCGTGTGACTCGTCAACAAGTTGAGGAGATTGCAAAGGTTAAGATGCCAGATTTGAACACAGATGATCTTGAGGCTGCCATTCGTATAATTGAGGGAACAGCGCGTAGCATGGGGATTGAAATTGTTGACTAATTCCAAATCAAATTGAGAAATCATGAAAATTCGTGGGAGGCGCAGGCCTTACCACAAAGGAGGGGTTTGAGATGGTAAAGAGAGGTAAGAAGTACGTTGATGCTTTGAAGAAGTATGATAAAACGAAAGCTTATTCTCCTAGGGAAGCGCTGGAGATATTACCTCAGATTTCCTATGCAAATTTTGATGAGACAGTAGAGGTGCATTATCGCTTAGGAGTAGATCCTCGTCACGCTGATCAGCAAGTAAGAGGAACGGTTATGCTTCCTCATGGGACAGGTAAGCAGGTTCGTGTTCTTGCAATTGTAAATCCTGAAAAGGAAGATGAAGCAAAAGAGGCAGGAGCGGATTATGTTGGTGGAGAAGAGCTTGTGAAGAAAATTCAGCAGGGATGGCTTGATTTCGATGTTGTTGTGGCAACTCCTGATATGATGAGATATGTGAGTCGTGTTGGTAAAATATTGGGACCACGTGGTTTAATGCCTTCTCCAAAGGCTGGAACGGTTACATTTGATGTTGGGGAAGCGATTCGTGAGCTTAAGAAGGGTAGAATTGAGTTCAAAGTGGACAAGTATGGAATTGTTCACGCAATGATTGGGAAAAAAAGCTTTGGAACTGATAAGTTGTATGATAACTTGAAGGCGCTTACTGAGGCAATAATAAGGGCAAAGCCTGCAGCTAGTAAGGGGCAGTATTTAAAGAGTGCATATGTGTGTACAACTATGTCTCCATCGGTGAAGCTTGATACAAATCAGTTGAGGAAAGAAGTTATGGGCGAAAAGTAAGGGTTTCTACTGCTTCGATTAAGCAGCCTATACTTGCAAAAAAACTTGATAAGGGAGGAGTGTAAATGCTCCTCCCAATTTTATTTTCAATGGCTTTTTGTAAAGCACGAGATTTGGAGAGGCGTCCCAGAAGTAAAATAGAATTAGATGTGGAATTTATTTTAAAGTAATCGGGTTGTTTTTCTGCAGGATCCAGCTTTTTTTTGTTAGGTAGTATAGGTTTTTTTTCTGGTTCATTCAAAGGCTTTAGAATTTTTATGATAGGTCTAATTGTGCAGTTTTTTGGGGAAGATTTAGGGAGTTTTTGGTCTAGAGTGCATTTTTTAGGAAGAAGCATGGCTGCCCTTTGAGCTACGCTGTTGATAGCGGCTTTAACAATATCGAGTTTTTCAATTCCTTTGACTAATAAGTTTATTGCTTCTGATTCTGCAAAAACTGCACAAACGGAATTAAGTTTTACTTCTGTTGTAGGATCCTCTATTTTGAAAAACTCTTCCCAACTTATGTTAAGGCGACGTAGAATGTTTTCTATGAAGCTTCCTGTTCCCGCTGCGCAACTTGAATTTAGGTTGTATTCGTATGTTGAGATGCAACCTGCTTTTATATCTTGGCCCCCTATATCTATGAAGCATTCACTTTCAAATAGCTGCACAGTTTTTGATACTGCTTTGACTTCGTTTAAAATTTTAAAACCGTAAGATTTTGCGACTTCTCTTCCGTAACCTGTAAATACGGCGTTATCAGGGGTAATTGAGTTTTCCTTTAAGAAGGATTTAAGATTCGCTATGACGTCTATTGAATTTAGAAAAGTTGTTGTAAGTTGAAGAAAATTATCTTCTCCAAATTTTATATGATTTTTTAACTCCTGAACAATTTTCTCTGGATCTACTTTTCGAGAAAATTCTAAAATTGAAAGTTTAGTGAAACGTGATCCTATATCTATTCCCCAGAGCCTAACAGTCATAGTTATCCATCCTTTACTCATTCCAAAGCCACTTTTCCAGGTCAAGATCTACTTTGTCTATGTTGGGAGTTTCCTTGTCAAACTCCTTTAAAAATTTTAACGCATCTTTGTCAGAGTAAAAACTTGCTTCAAATGTGGAGAGAAATTTTTTTGGAAAAGGCTTTTTCTTGGTGAGCTTTTTTGGGGGATGTGTTTCTTTGACAGAAGGTTTATAATATGGAGAAAATTTGTTATTTGGGTTATCTGTGAATGAAGGTATGATTGTAAATTTTCCTTTGTAATGTTTAAATAATGTACTTGATTCATGAGCAGTTATGTTTTCACTTATTTTCATCTTCTCAATTGAAGCATTTGGTATCTTAAGTTGTCCATACAAGGTGTTTATAAGTATAAAATCTTCGGTTATCCACTCAATGTTTCCCTTAATCACCATTCCGTCTATGGTATAGACGATAGCGTTACTTTCTGCCAGAATATTAGAGAAGGTAAAAATGAGAAGTATTGAGGAGGCAGTAGCTATGCGCTTTAAAAAAATGTGTAGCATATTATTTCACCTCTTTGTAGTGTTCGTACTTATCTTGCACATGACAGGGTGTGGAAAAAGAGAGAAAACATACACTCCTTACACTCAGAAATCGGAAAAAAAGTGGTCAATCATTAGAATATCTATGCCTTCTTTTCCTGTGAATTTTAATCCACTCATGATAAATGAGGATACTGCAGGAGTAATTCAACAGTTTACAATGAAAAGGCTAATTGGATATGACAAACACCTTGATTACATTCCAGAATTGCTTGAAAATTACGACGTTTATTATCTTGTTTACGATCCTGATAAGTTTGATTTTAAAAAGTTGAAGAATAGCTTTAGAGTAAATTTAAAAGATGCTAGCTTTTCTAAAATTTTGAATGTTATTGAAAAGTTTCCGAAGCCGAAAAAGAGTTATTATGTTAATTTTAGTGGGAATTGGTTGTTAGCGAAGCTTAAGGCAACGCCGGAGGCTGAAGTTTTTAATAAGGCTAAGATTTTCTGGAGAGAAGTAGATGGTTGGTGGGCTTACTTTCCATCTGGTATTGAGGAGTTTGTTAAGAAAAAATCAAGCTTTTATTTGAGACTTGATGGGATAATTGTGATGATTGTTGAGTTTAATTTAAGAAAGGGCCTCAAGTGGAGCGATGGAAGGGAGTTTACTGCAGATGATGTGGAGGCAACTGTCCTTGCAGGTAAAAGTATCAGAAATTTGTACACCCAGGAGTTAAGTTTTGTAAGTGAAATTCAAAAAAAGGGAAAGTATAATGTAAAACTGTGCTATTCACGTCCTGATGCATCTATACTTTCTGTATGGGTGGTGTCACCTTTACCAAGAAGTGTGTGGAAGAGTGGTCAGGTTGATTTAGCGGTTTGGCAGGATTTAAAGAGAGTTCCATTTGGAATAGGGCCTTACAAATTTAAAGGTTGGATTTCAGAAAGAGAGGTTGCGCTGGTTAAAAATCCTATTGCTCCGTCTTTTAGTAAGACTCCAAGTATAGATGAGGTACATTTCCTATTTATTCAAGATTCTGATATGGTGTTTTCAAAGTTGCTCAGCGGAGACATTGATATAGCAGAGATTGATTGGCAGTATTTTGAAAAGCTCAAAGGGAATTCTCACTTTAGGATGTATAGACAACCAGACTGGGGATATACATATGTGGGTTTTAATTTAGACGATCTGTTGTTGAAGGATATTCATCTAAGACAAGCGTTGGTAGAAGCTGTTGACAAAGAGAAATTGGTAAAAGAGATATTACATGGCTTTGCACAACCTGTTTGGGGGCCAATTTTACCAGAGAGCTGGGCTTACAATCCTGATGTGGAAAAGGTTGGACGTTACAATCCTGAACATGCAAGAGATATATTGATAAATGCTGGTTGGAAGGATGTGGATGGTGACGGTTATTTAGAGAAAAATGGTAAGAAAGTTGAATTGACATTGTTGACTAACAAAGGAAATAGAATGAGGGAGAAAGTAGCCAATTTTTTGGTAAATGAGTGGAAAAAGATTGGAATTAAGGTAAGAGTAAAACTTCTGGAGTGGAATGATTTCTTAACTAACCACGTTGACAAGAGGAATTTTCAGATGATACTTCTGGGATGGAGTTTGACTCCTGAGCCAGAGCTTTATCCCTATTGGCATTCTTCTCAGATTCCCACAAAGGAGCATTTTGGATACAATGCGGTTGGATTTAGAAGTAAAGAGGCAGATAAGCTCATGGACGAGTTAAGATTTACTCTTGATCGCTCAAAGAGAAAGATAAAGATTCAAAAAGTGCAGTATTTAATAGTCAAGGAGTTTCCATATCTATTTCTATATCGAGTTTTACGAATTTGGGCTGTTAATGATAAGATAAAAGGTATAGAGCCAACTCCTGTCGAGTTTTTCTACGAGCCTGAAAGGTGGACTATTTCTGAGTAGTTTGGATTGTGAATTTTTAGTATGAGTAGATTCCAAGGAGGGATGGGGGAAGATGAATAGAAGGGTTTTTTTAGCAGGAATTTTGTTTATTGCTATTTTGGGCTTGAATGGTGTAGTTTTTTCAGCTTCTGTTCCTGATTATGGGGGAAGAATAGTTGAGGCACATCAAGCGGAACCCATACTTCTCAATCCTATTCTTATAGTTGATAAGCCCTCTTATGATGTGTGTAGTTTGATATATTCTTCCTTGTTTAGATGGAATGATGATGGAGAATTAGAGCCAGACTTAGTGGAAAAGTATGTTTTATCTAGCAGTGAATTGACGATTTATTTGAAGAAAAACGTAAAATGGCAAGATGGTACTCCGCTTACTGCTTGGGATGTCAAGTTTACTATAGATGAGATAATGAATCCTGCTAATGCTTCTGCTCTTGCTTCAGATCTTTCTATTATAGATAGAGTAGAAGTTGTTTCAGATTACGTTTTAAAGTTTTATTTGAAAAAGCCGACGCCGGTTATACTGTCAAAACTAACTTTTGGAATTTTGCCGAGAAAGTTCTGGTCCGGAGAGAGGTTAAGGGATAGTGACTTGAACAGGAGTCCTATAGGAAGCGGACCTTATATTTTTAGTGTTTGGAAGAGTGGCCAGTATATAAAGTTATATGCAAATCCTCGTTATTATGGTGGAGAGCCTTATATTACTAAGTACTATTACGCGATTATTCCTGATCAAACTGTTGCTTACTTTAAGTTTTTGAAAGGAGAAGTTGACGTTGCATACTTAAAGAATGAAGATTTTGAACAGTTGAAAAATCGGTTAAAAACAGAGCCTGAATATTGTCATTTAGCGGAGTGTTTGGATCAGGGTTATGATTATCTCGGTTTTAACTTGAGAAATCCCCTGTTGAGTGATGTGCGGATAAGGAAAGCGATAGCCATGGCGATCAACGTTGATGAGGTTATAAAAACTATATACGGTGGATATGCAGATAGAGCGACTGGTCCTTTCATAGTGGGAAGTAAATGGCTTGATCCAGATGTGAAGGGGTATAGGTTCAATCCTGAAGGGGCTAAAAGGTTATTGCAAGAAGCTGGGTTTGTAGATAGAGATGGTGATGGAATAAGGGAGGGGAAAAATGGGAGTTTAAGGTTTGAACTTATTTTGAATCAGGGAAATTGGAGAAGATATATGACGGCGGTTCTTTTACAAAGGCAGCTTGCCAAGGTTGGAATTGATGTTCAAATAAGAATGCTTGAGTGGGGAGTGTTTGTGGACTTTGTAAAAAAGGGAAGATTCGACATGGTACTTGCAGGTTGGGAGTTAACTCCTGAACCGGACGACATATACAGTATCTGGCACTCATCATGTATTCCTGATGGGAGTGGTATGGGAGGCAATAACTTTCTTGCTTACATGAACCCAGAGGTTGATAAGCTTCTTGAAGAAGGAAGATATGAGATGGATGAATCAAAGAGAGTTCAAATTTACAGAGAAATTCACAAAATATTGGTGAACGATGTGCCATGTGTATTTTTGATTTCACCCCATAAATTGATTGCTGTTTCAAGTAGAATTCGTGGTATAAAGGTTGGAAGATATGGAGTAAGAGGAAGCCTTGCTAAATGGTATATTCCGCAACATCTACAGGTAAGGTAATTACGGATGTTGATTTGTTGGACAGATTGAGCTCATTTTTGATAGATTAAGTATGTGTGCAAAGAGGTGTGGAGAGAGTTGTAGAGTTAGAGAGGGTAGGAGTTGGGTTGGTAAGGTGTTGAATATCTGTTTAACTTATAGGTTAGGAAAATTTCTGTTTACAAGAAAAGCTTAGTTGGAGGTGTGGGGTTGGTATGAAAAGGAGTACCTTTAAATTTGTTATTGCGAGCCTCATTTTTGTATTTGGAATGAGCTTAGTGCTTTTTCAATTAGGATGCGGACAAAAGTTTGCAAGAGATCCGTACATATTGGTTAGAAGGCTTGCAGCTGATGCTTCAAAATTAAATCCAGTTCTTTACACGGATGCTTACTCTGGAGAGATATGCGATTGGATATTCCCGCCGCTTGTGACCTATAACGACAAGTTTGAGTTGCAGCCCGAGCTTGCAGAAGGGTGGGTTATCGAAGAAAAAGCTCACTTTTATCTCAAGGGCGGTTTGTCTGCTCAAGATGTATATGCGAATTTTATGAAGGCACTTGATGAGGGGAAGGTTGATAGGAATCTCATAGATGATGTGAAGGTAGTAGCGCCGGATGAGATCGTTGTAACTCTTACCAAATTTAAAGATGATGCTTACAAGATTATGGAAGGAGTGATTCCTGAGGAAAATTGGAGAAAGATTACGAGAGTGAAGGTTGTCTTTCACGGTAAAGATGTTGGAATAAATCAGGATAAGCCACCTTACAAGTGTCCATGGGATTCGAACAAGAATTTTACAGTTGGAGCGCTTGTAAAAAAAATGAAAGAGGATGTGAAAGGTGGAAAGTTGCCTATAGCATATGTGAGCTTTTTGACCAAGGTTAGCTTTGAGTTTTTGTATCTAGATGAGTTGAATGAAACTAAGGCTTGGGAGGTAGTAAAGGCTTATCTTCCAGATGGAATAAAGGAAGCTAGATTTGTAAGATTAAATCTAAAGAGGATATGGGATCAGCCACTAATAGTGTTTAAGCTTAGGAAGGGTATTAAATGGCATGATGGTACTGAGGTTACTGCAGATGATGTTAAGTTTACTTATGAGAAAGTTATAGATCCAAATACTGCTACAGTGAGGGCTTCTACTTATAGAGATGTCCGTGAGGTTAAGGTGCTTGATAAGTACACACTTTCTATTCTTTACAATAAACCTTATGCCCCGTGTGTATCTAGTTGGTATATGATTGTTCCCAAGCACATATTTGAAAAGGAACCTGATTTTAACAACAGTAAGTACAACAGAGAACCTGTGGGTTGCGGACCTTACAAATTTGTAAAGTGGGTTTCTGATTCTTACATAGAGCTTGAAGCAGTAGATACTTATTGGCGTGGTAAGCCACCTTTCAAAAAGATGATATTCAAGATTTTGCCGAATAATGTCTCTGCGTTCAACGAACTTTTGGCTGGGCAGATAGACATTTTGGGGCTTACTCCTTATCAGTGGAAATTCCAGACAAACAATGCACGCTTTTTGAATAATTTTAATAAGTATAAATACATGACTCCGGGGTACGGATACATAGGTTACAATTTGGATCCAGAAAAGTGCAAATTGTTTTTGGACAAGAGAGTTCGTCAGGCACTCAGCTATGCCATAGACAGAGATGCTATAATAAAAGCTCTTGATTACGGCTTGGGAGAAAAGTGTTACTCACCAATTCATCCATCAAGTTGGGCTTATAATCCTAATGTCAAAAAATATGAATACAATCCAGAACTTGCGAAGAAACTTTTGGCAGAAGCTGGATGGAAGGATGTTGATGGTGATGGAATTTTGGAAAAAGACGTAGACGGTGATGGAAAGCTTGATAAGTTTAGATTTACACTTATGACGTCTGCAGGTAGTGATGATATTAAGAAGAGAGCAGAGTTAATCCAATCTTATTGGAAAAAGATAGGAGTTGATTGTCAACTTAAGTTTATAGAGTGGACGGTATTTTTGAAAAATTACGTGTATCCAAGAAACTTTGAAGCAATAATGCTTGGGTGGGCTTTAGGAATGGATCCAGATCAGTATTCTATATGGGCGTCAGATCAGATTGAGGGTGGATTTAACCGCATAGGTTATGTTAATCCAGAGGTTGATAAGATTCTTGAAGAGGCACGTGAGACTTTTGATAGAGAGAAGCGTAAAAAACTCTATTGGAAGTTTCAGGAGATCATTGCAGAAGATTGTCCTTATACTTTCTTGATGATAGGTCCAAGCTTGGTGGCAGTTCATAAGAGAATTTTGAATGCCAAGCCCACAGCAATAGGATTGTTTAGTTATGATAACTTCTACAAGTGGCATGTTGATCCTGCTTATGTGCAAAAGTAGGAATGATAAAAAAGTTTGTTAACGAATTAAAAGTAAGGAGGCGGGATGGATGTTTACCTACATAATAAGGCGCATACTTTACATGATCCCCACTCTGTTTGGAATAACGTTGATAACGTTTTTAATAGTAAATCTTGCTCCCGGAGAGCCAGCAGCTTTAGATGCCTCCAAAATGAACCCAAATATATCAGCAGAGGATATAGAAAAATTGCGTAAGATTTATGATTTGGACAAGCCAGTCATGTACCGTTACTTTAAGTGGTTGAAAAAGATTCTCACCTTAGACTTCGGGGAATCCTTCAAAGATGGAAGAAAGGTGTTGGACAAGATTGCAGAAAGAATTCCAAATACTCTGATTCTAAATATTTTAGCAATAATAGTCTCGTTTGCCATAGGTGTGCCGCTTGGAATAATGGCAGCAGTGTGGCGAAATACGTGGTTTGATAAGATTACCACGGTGTTAGTGTTTATAGGTTATTCGTTACCGGGATTTTGGTTTGCTTTGATGTTGATATTGGTGTTTGGTGTTAAATTGGGCTGGTTGCCAATTTCTGGAATTCACACCATAGGTGCAGAAGAGTGGCCATTTTGGGATAGGTTTATAGACCTTTTAAAACACTTAGTGATGCCTGTTATAGTTTTTTCAATTGGTTCATTCGCTTCTCTTTCTCGTTACATGAAGATGAGCTTGTTGGATGTTATAAATCAGGATTACGTCAGAACTGCTCGTGCAAAAGGAGTTCCAGAGTGGAAAGTTATTTATTGGCACGCTTTGAGAAATGCTCTTATTCCCATAGTTACATTGTTCGGTTTTATGCTTCCTGGATTAATAGGTGGAAGCTTTATTATCGAGACCATTTTTGGATTTCCGGGGATGGGACGCCTTGGTTACGATGCTATTATGAATCGTGATTATCCAACTATAATGGCAATAAGTGTTATAGTGTCATTTTTGACGTTGCTTGGGAATTTCTTAGCGGATGTATTGTATGCCCTTGTAAACCCAACTATAAGATACGAATAAAATAAAAAAGTTGAAAACAGTGTAAGGAGGGCGAAGATGGTGGCAGAGAAGGCAAAAAATGAAGTAAATAAGAAGTATGCTCACAGAACGTATTTTCAAATGGTAACGCGGAGATTTTTTAGAAATGGTGTGGCTGTTACAGGTTTTATAATAGTTGCTTCCTTAATACTTGTAGCAATATTTGCCCCTTACATAGCAACTCATGATCCAATAGCTACGAATCCTGATGAAAGTTTACAACCACCGAGTGCAAAACATTGGTTTGGAACGGATCAATTGGGGAGAGATGTTTATTCGCGTATAGTGTACGGAGCACGTGTTTCACTGTTTGTTGGTTTTATTTCAACGGGTATATCTGTAACTATTGGAATAATAATAGGAAGTATTGCAGGTTATTACGGTGGATGGATTGATGACTTGATTTCACGTTTTATAGAAGTTATGATGTGCTTCCCTACGTTCTTTCTAATTCTTACTATTATGGCATTTTTCAAACCCTCAATTTGGACGGTGTTGGTTGTCATAGGAATAACTTCTTGGACAGGTGTTGCACGTTTGATAAGAGGGCAGATTTTGCAGGTAAAGGAGATGGAGTATGTTCAGGCTGCTAAAACTCTTGGAATGAGCGATGCAAGGATAATTTTCAGGCATATTTTGCCGAATGCCATAACTCCAGTTTTGGTTAGTGCAACGCTTTCAATTGGTGGTGCTATATTAACAGAGACAAGTTTGAGCTTCTTGGGACTTGGAGTTCAGCCGCCTAATCCGAGTTGGGGTAATATCTTGTCCGATGGACAGCAGTTTATTCAGACAGCTTGGTGGCTCTCAACCTTCCCCGGAATCGCGATATTTTTAGCAGTTCTTGGATACAACTTGATGGGAGAAGGTTTGAGAGATGCTCTTGATCCAAAATTGAAGTAATGGTTGGTAAAGGATTTAAGTAGATTAATGGGGGGAAGAAGATATGGCAATTCTTGAGGTTAAGAATTTGAAGGTTTACTTTAAAACAGAAGAAGGAATTGCAAAGGCTGTTGATGATGTTAGCTTTTCTGTTAATGAAGGGGAGGTTTTGGGAATAGTTGGAGAGTCTGGAAGTGGAAAGAGTGTGACGTCGCTTGCTGTCATGAGGTTGCTTCCGGGAAATGCACAAATTGAGGGGGAGATTCTATTTAAGGGTAAGAATTTGTTGGGGTTGCCAGATGATCAGATGCGCCAGATAAGAGGGGCCGACATATCTATGATATTCCAAGAACCTATGACAGCTTTAAATCCGGTTTTTACCATTGGATACCAGATAATGGAGGCAATACTTTTACACCAGGATGTGACGGAGGAAGAAGCAAAAGAAAGAGCTGTAGCCATGCTTGAGAGGGTTGGGATTCCAGCAGCACGTGATAGATTATGGGCATATCCGCATGAATTTTCTGGTGGAATGAGACAACGTGTCATGATAGCAATGGCGTTGGTTTGTAATCCGTCGCTCCTCATAGCTGATGAGCCAACAACTGCTTTGGATGTTACAATACAAGCACAAATTTTGGATTTGATGAATGAGTTGAGAAAAGAGTTCAAATCTTCAATTATTCTGATTACTCACGATATGGGAGTTGTTGCAGAGACAAGTGATAGAGTTATTGTTATGTATGCGGGTAAGATAATGGAAGAAGCTGATGTATTTGAATTGTTTAAAAATCCACTTCATCCTTATACAAGGGGCTTATTGGCTTCTATTCCGCGTTTGGATGTTAAGACCGATGAGCGTTTGAAGACTATCCCGGGAGTTGTTCCAAGTGCTTATGAGATGCCCAAAGGCTGTCGATTTTGTACAAGGTGTTCTGAAGTTATGGATATATGCCATGAAAAGACACCACCTGTTGTTGAGGTTGCTAAGGGACATAAGGTGGCTTGTTGGAAGTTTGCCAAGTAGTGTGTACAGGGGGGAATAAAGGTGGCCAAAAAAGGAGAAGTCTTGTTAGAGGTAAATGATTTGAAGATGTACTTTCCGGTTTTTAAAGGTATATTTAAAAGGGTTGCAGGTTACATAAAGGCTGTGGATGGCGTTACGTTTTTTGTTAGAAAGGGAGAAACTCTTGGGCTTGTTGGAGAATCTGGATGTGGTAAATCTACAACTGGAAGGGCTATTATTCGTTTGTACAAGCCTACTTCAGGAGAGGTGTTCTTCGATGTTCCAGAGGAGATAAAGGAAAAGATAAGGGCTTATGAAGAGGAAGGACGTGAGAAAGAGGCAGCTTTATTGCGTGAGCGTTATGATCTTGCGAAGATGCCTGATAAAGCTTTGAAGCCGTATCGTAGAAAAATACAGATGATATTTCAAGATCCGTATGCTTCCCTCAATCCTAGGATGACGATTGGAAATGCCATTGAAGAGGTTTTGAGAATACACGGGATTGGAGATACTTATGAAGAGAGAAAAAAGAAGGTTTTAGAGCTTCTTACAAAAGTTGGGATAAGAGAGGAGTATGTTAATCGTTATCCACATGAATTCTCTGGTGGACAAAGACAGCGTATAGTTATAGCGCGTGCACTGGCGGTTAACCCAGAGTTGATAATTGCGGACGAGGCGGTTGCTGCTCTTGATGTTTCAATTCGTGCCCAGGTATTGAACTTAATGCAAGATCTTCAAGAAGAGTATGGATTAACGTACATATTTATATCACACGATTTATCGGTGGTACGTTACATAAGTGATAGAATTGCAGTAATGTATTTGGGAAATATGGTTGAGATTGCTCCGGCAAATTCTATATATGATATGCCACTTCATCCTTATACTAGGGCTCTTCTTTCTGCTGTACCAATACCGGATCCAGAGATTAGAGATAAGAAAAAGAGGATAATATTAGAAGGAGATGTTCCTTCGCCTCTTGCTAAGCCTTCTGGTTGTCCATTTCATCCACGATGCTATGAGAACATGGGTGTTATATGTGCTACAAAGGTGCCTCAGCTTGAAGAGATACTACCGGATCACTGGGTGGCTTGCCATAAAGTTTCAAAAGAAAAGGATAAGATAAGGAAAGAGTGGGAGAAACTTCAAAGGGAGAAAAAGGCGAGGGAAGGTGTATCGGAACAGGAAGCTGGGGCAAAAAGCTCTACTTCAAAATCTAAAGGAAAAAGAAAAGGTAGATAGTTTAAACGAGTGGGAGCAGCAATGGATGTGGAGGATAAGGCAAGGGTTTGCTTGACATTTTCGCCGTATAAGGCTTTTTTGTTGGCGCTTGAGGGAAGAGAAGTTTTTACAGTAGGTGATTTTATTGTAAAGTTGGGGATATTTGGGGCAAGAGTTACCCGGATATCCCCATTTTTTATTCTAAAAAGAAATAAATGGGCAGCGTTTGAACTTGAGGGATATCTGATTTTAAAGTGTGCCTTAAGAGATGTGATATTGAGGGATTTACCTCTGACTGCTTTGGTTGATAGAGTTACAATTTCGAAAAAGATTGAAATTTTAAAAGTGTATGCTCAAGAGATTGCGAATGATAGAATTAAGTTGATGCCTATAAATCTTTTGAGTGGAGTTGATAAGTGGTTAAATTTCTTTGCAAATGATGAGATTGTGTATTCGAAAGATGGAGGAACTACTGCTTTTTCCTCAGAAGTGGCAAACGAGATGGAATTTTGGGAAAAGTTAGCAAAGCTAACAGGAAAAAGTTTTCGTTTAGATTGAAGTTTTTACTGAAAGGTGGCTTTGATGGATGAAATGTTTAACAGATTCCATAATGCCAATTTGAAAACTAGTTTGAAGGCTTTTAATTTTGGCGGGGACTACTTGCTTACCGGATGCATAGGTTGTGGTAAAACGAGGATTCTTTCGCATTTGGTTAAATATTTTAGAAAGAGGGGATATTTAATATCTGGGGTTATTCAGCCAAGAGTTTTTTTGCGAAACGTTGAGTGTTACGTATTGGTAGATATCGATTATCAGTTGATATTACCTTTTATGTTAGGAGTTGAAGTTCTAAAAGAATTCAGAAGGTCAGAGTTAAAAGAGTTGTTTTTGCCGTATTTGTGTTATCTCAAAAAATTTGGATTTAAGTTTGATTTTTCGAATATTGAGAGATTTAGGAAGTGGTTGGTGTTCAATAGTTCACTGGAGTATATAAATTTTAAATTTGATGTGTGTAATATAGGTGTGAAAGTGAAAGATACACCTTTTAATGGAATCGCATTTTTTTACGATGAGTATGGTAGTTTTGAGGAAAAAGGATTGGTAAGTTTTAAAAAAATTTTGTTTTTTTCAGAGGCTTTGCGAAGCATGACGTATGAGTTACAGCTTGACTTTAAAAGGTTTATAATAGTAAGAAATAAGTTAATTAGTCAAACTAATTTTTTAGATAGATACAAAAGTCATATTGGAGATTTTGTTGCAAATACTGTTGGAGGTGATAATTATTACGAATTATCAAATATTTTAAAAAAAATGGGGGTTGAAATCGTTAATGGACTTGATTGAATTTGCCAAAGAGTTTGTGCGTTCGTTTTTGAATATGTGGGTAGATTTCTCTATCTGGTTTCTCTTGGGAATGTTTGTGGCTTCGGTTATCGAAGTTTTCTTTAAGGTTTCGAGTCTTAAGAATGTTGGAATTTTTAAAGCTGCCGTAATAGGAGTGCCGCTTCCGATATGTTCTTGCTCCATAGTACCTATTACAAATAGCATAGTTAAAAGTGGGGCAAAGGTTGAGGCAGCTATGAGTTTTTTGATTAGTACGCCTATGACGGGTGTTGATGCAATTATTGCGACTTGGGCGGTGTTTGGCTGGGAGTTTGCTTTTTTGAGAGCAGGGATTGCTTTTTTAGCTGGAGTTTGTGGTGGTTTGCTTTTCAAGTTCTTTGGTGAGGCACTTGTTGAAGGAGCTGAAGATCTTGAAGCTGGTGTTGATGGCAAGGAAGAAAAAGTTAGGTTGAGCTGTAATAGTGCTTGCTGTCATCATCATTATCATGAAGAAGATTCTCTTTTTCATTCCCATCATTTAGATCACGATAAAGGAGATGCTACCATCGATAAATATAGTGGTAAAGAAAGGATATTGAAAAAAATGAATTCCCTAGTAAAAAAATTCTTTTTTGAACAGCCGGCAGAGTTACTGGATACTCTTCTTATAGGATTGATGATTTCGGCATTCTTTTCCGTTGTATTCTCACATTTTAAGTATATAGTTTTAAAACCTCCATTGGCTTATTTTGAAATACTTTTTCTAGCTTTACCAATGTATGTGTGCTCTGTGTCAAGTGTTCCAATTGCTGCCTCTTTAGTGCTAAGTGGTTTTAGTGTTGGATCAGCTTTTGTGTTTTTGCTGGCAGGGCCTGCTACAAATGCTATTACTTTGCGTTTTGTGTGGCAAAGATTTAAATTAAGGGGGTTTTTGGTTTATTTTGGTGTAGTGGTCGCAGCTTCTTTGGTAGGTGCTTTTCTAGTGGATAGTTTAGGATTTAAAGTTGCATTTGCAGAGAGTAGCGCTAAAGGGGGAAGCTATATTAATGTGATCTCTGCTGTGCTACTAGCTGCAATGATGGGATATGCGTTAATTAGAAAGTTGCGCTAACTTTTTTACTTGAACTTTACAATCGTAACTCCACTGTCTCCTTCGCCCCATCTTCCTGCTCTGAATGACTCAACGTAGGGAAGTTTTTTCAGCTCGTCTTCCACCATTTTGCGAAGAATACCTGCTCCTTTTCCATGGACCACTCTTACTTCGTTCCATCCAGCTGCGTAGGCATTAGAGAGAAAATCCAAAAGCTTTTCGCGAGCTTCTTCTTTAGTGAGGCCTCTGAGGTGCACTTCAGGTTTAGTTGATATGGTAGGATGTCTGTCAGGGGTGTGATCTGAGAAGTGCTTATCGATGTGAGATCCTAGCTCTTGTGATTTTGTTGTCAATTTTACTTTGTCAACAGGAACTTCAATAGAGAGAAACTCGTCGCTTATCAGACATGTTCCCTTATCACTGTTAATTTGACGAACGACATAAGTAGAACCTTCAAACTCAACTGTGTCACCAACCTTCAATTTTTTTAGTGATGAATCCACTATTGAGGCTACCTCTTTTTTGAAACGAGTTTTTTCTTCTACGAGTTGCGCTTTTAGTTTATGAGGTGCATCAGAATGTAAGGTTTTGGACTCATCAGATTTTGATTTGCGGATTGTTGATTTTTTGTTTGAGACGTGGCTGTCCTTGGTGTGGATTTCTGATGAGTTCAATCTCTTTATTTTTCTCTCAAGTTCGGAGATTCTATCCAAAGAGGCTTCGTATATCTTTTTTATCTCCTGTTGCTTTTCTTGTTCGAGCTTGAGCTTGTAGGACTCAAGTTTTTTCTTCTCTTCTTCCAACTCTTTTAATATGCGTTTTTGAGTTTCTAGGTAGTTTTCATATGCTTGCTTCATCTTAACTAGAGCAGAAGCAAGGTTTGCTACACGACTAAATTCACTTGATAAGTAGGAATTTGCTTTCTTAATGACTTTTACAGGAACACCCATCTGATGCGCCATCTTTATTCCCCAACTCTGAGAAGGTGTACCGTACACTAAACGATAAAGGGGCTTTAGCTTCACGTCATCTATTACTAAAGAAGCAACTGTGACTCTGTCATCTTCAAATGCCCAGACTTTAAGTGTTGGAAAGTGGGTTGTTACGGCAACATGATTTTTATTCTCTATTAAGTGTTCTATTACTGCTTTTGCAAGGGCACTTCCCTCTTCGGGCTCTGTGGAGGCTCCTATTTCATCTACGAGAATCAAGGAATCTTTTAGATGACAAAACTGTGCTAAATTTTTGGCATGCGCTCCAAATGTGCTAATTTCTCCCGTGATTTGATAATCTCCAACGTCTACACCAAGGGCTTGATAATTGGGAATTTTGGCAGTGTAGGCAAGAATTGGAATGTTATACTCCTTTGAAAGGACTGCTATTGCAATCGACTTCAAAAGGACAGTTTTGCCGCCCATATTTGGCCCTGTAATTATCAGGCAGCTTTTTATCTCTACATCGTTTGGAACGCAATTTTTCACTAAAGGATGACGCAACTTTTCAAGTTTCAAAATAGAGCTTTCTTGTGGAATTGATGCCTTGTGCTCTTCCATAAACTTTGCTTTGGCTTCAAGTATTGCTAGAGTGGTAGCAAATGATATTAGATGCTTTATTGCGTTGAGGTTAATTCTAAAAAGAGATGCAATTTCTGCTAAGATTTTGCTTTCCTCTTCTCTGATAAGCTCTTCTGTTTCAGTTAGTGCTCCGTTCACCTCAATTAACTCTTTTGGTGCAATAAAAAGATTTCCAGACTGAGTCTTTGCCATTATTGCTCCATCAATCTCATGAGCAAAGTTTCCTTTAATCAAAATGGTTGGTTGACCGTGTTTAAAAAAGATGTTGTTGTCTGCAAGGAATTTTCTGAATTTATCGAGAATACCTCGTTTTTTATGGTTTAATTCATTTGTCAACTTTCTCAGACGCGAATAAAGTTTTTTTAATGTAGGGGTTGCATCCTCTTTTATTGAACCTGTAGGTGTTAATTTGCTAAGAGTGAATTTTGCAGTGTGCAAAGATTTATTTATATCTTCAAATGATAAGCTGGATTCGATGGGAAGTTCGAGAAGTTTTGAGTTTTCCTGAAGTTTTGTGGAGATTTGTTTAATTAGGGTTGCTACTTCAAAATAGTCTTTTGCAAATGAAAGGTTGGGAAGTTGTGAAAAAGCCTGAAAAGCTTCTTTTGAGCAGGAAAGGTTTACACTTAATCCACGTTTTCTAAATTCAATAAGGGCTTCATAGTTTGCAGTCTTGAGTTTATTAGATGAGTTTCTAATTTCTTCTTTTGCAGGGAAAAAGTCAGTATATGTTGCAAGATAATTTAAAAAATTTGGCCAATCTATGTTTTCTAAGTTGCCGTAGATCTTCATAGCACTTAAAATTATAAAAAAGAGCTAAAACTTTTAAAAGAGAATAAGTGTAGGAAGTGACGAAAATGAAAGTTAGAAAAACTAATCAAAATGTTTTTTCAAAACGTGCTGAGGGTGAAGTGAAAAAGCTTTTTATGATAGCAATTTTATTGGTGGCATTTTTTGCATTTGCTTGGTGGAAATGGATGTTGTCAAGTCCGTTAGATTTAAGGACGAAAGCTGTCAGGAACACTACTTATACAGTTGTAGGAATTGTAGATAAAATTGCTTCTAAAGGTGACTGGGCATGGTATAGGTTGAGGTGCAAAACGGGACATGTTTGGATAAAAACTTTGGCTTTGCCTCCGTCTGAGGGAAGTGCAGCCTTGGTTTGTGGAGTGTTTGAAGGGAAGGAAGCTTCTAAACGTCAAAAAAGAGAGGGTGTAAAGTGGGGAAAGTTTTGGCTGGTGGAGAATTTTAGAATGCCTTTATTTGTCTTTTTTGCAGAGCTGATTTCTAAGTAGCTTATTATTTGTTCGTATTTTATGTAAAGAGGTGAAAATTGTGTCGAGATTATTCGATTTCTACAACTACTTTGCTAGGAGTTACCTATTTAGTAAAGAAAACATAGACCGGAGAAAGTGGGAATTTGGTTTGCTAGAGAAGTGGATTAATGGGAGTAAAATTCTAGATTTAGCAGGTGGCGGTGGAGTTTTGGCGCACGTTGCTCAGAAAAAAGGATACGATGTTGTGTTGGCAGATTTGGCTTTTGAATTGGTTACCTCGTCTGAGGTTGATAAAAAGATTTGTTGTGATGCGAAGTATTTACCATTCAAAGAATCTTCTTTCGATGTGATTTTGTTTTGGGGTAATCCTTATCCTCATTTCTCGATTATTGATTTTCACATGTGTTTGCTGGAAGTAAAGCGAGTGTTAAAAAAAGGTGGAAGGTTTATAACAGCTGTGTTTGATTTTGTTAAGTTAGGTGTTGAAAGAAATTACAAAATGAGGTTAGATGAAGGGGACCATTACAGTATTCAAAAAAGCTTTGATCCGTTGACTTTAAAGGTTGAGCGCCAGTTTGTGAGTAGAGATAGGGGGATAGTGTCGAACTTTGAATTTTACCTTTGGAGTCCGGCTTTTGTTGAGGCATGTGCACGTATTGTTGGTTTGAGACGCCTTGAAGCGAGAACGTATTATGAAGATAAGAGTTGGCTTATTGTTTATGAGAAGTAAGAAGGTGATTTGGTGAGAGGTTTTACACTTCTAGAGTTATTGTTATATCTTGGATTGACAGTTGCGGTTGCTTCAGTAATTTATTCAAACATAAAAATGATGGAGTATAGTGCTTATAAAGCAGCAGAGTTCAGCGTTAACTGTTTAAAAAGTTCTGTTGCTTACTGGAGTTGCAGGGTTGTGAAAAAGGTAGATGAATTAACGAATGGGTGGAGAGTTACACTTTCTAACGGAGAGACTTTCGATTTATATGAGGGAGAATTTGAGACTGGAGATTCGGCAAAGTTTTTAACCCATCTTGTCAACAATGGCTTGATAGACCCTGAAGTTATTAAAACTGATAAATTTAAGTTAATAGTAAAGAAGGGGGGATCACTTATAGGAAAATTTTACATGACTGTGGAGATTGAGTATTTAAATTAGAGGCTATTGTGCTAAGAGTAAAAATTACGGGGGGATTAATTGTGAGATTTAAAATGAGGGGGATTGGTTTATTAGAAGTGTCGATGTTAGTGGCAGTTGTATTGGTGATAGCGTTTGGTTTGCCGGGAGTGGCTGAGTTGTCCTTGAATGTTAATAGATCCACTCAGACTTTGAATGTTGAAAAGGTAGCAGAAGGGTTACTAGATCGCATTTGTTCTATATATGAATCTGGAAAAAGGGTAGCAGCTGGTACCTATGAGTTTACAGAAGGAGGAGTTGATTACAAAGTTGAAGTGAGTAGGACTTCTGAAGATGGAGTTGATAGAGTTGAGATAAAGGTTTTACCTTTAAATGGTGCTAGCTTGAATTTTAAAAGGGAGCTACTTCTTGCTGTAAAGGGAGATAAAGAGGAAAAGTTGATTGATGATGGTAGTTATACGGTAAGTGATGGTAGTTTAGAAGATACTGATGGAGACAGCGGGGATAGTGGAAATAGTCATCACAGAAGGCGTAGAGGTGGGAGTAGAAGGAGACATAGACCTGGTAGGTGGGATTGGTGCAGGTGATTTTACTAGGTTTGAAAAAGTTGAGATCCCAGTTTTTACTTGAAGAGTTACTATTGATATTTGTAGTGGTTATTTTGAGCATAGGGATTTCGCATGTGATATATTTGCTTCACAAAGTGGAAATTGAAACAAGAGATTTTCAAAAAATTTCGTTGATGTTGCAAGATGCAATGAGATTGAAAGGCGTATTTTTAGAGGTTGTGGCTTTAGAAGGAGGAGAATTTGTATATACTGATGGACGTAGGTTGAGGCGAGATTTTTCAAATGGAAAGTTGAGGCTAGTAGATAATAGCGGCAATTTAGTGTGGGAAAGTTTATCAAACTTTAAGAAAGTTGAGTTTGCTGTGGATTATTCTTTTTGCACTTTTGAAATTAAGTTGATTGATAGAGATTATGAGTATGGTTTTAGTCTTGTTCGAGTTGTTAATTAACAATATTGGTAATTACGGTGGTGCTGGTAGTGAGAATAATGAAAAAATTGGGGCAGGTATTTAGAAAAAGAGCTAATATAGGTTTATTTTTGCTTGTTATATCGATAATATTTATATTAATAAATTTTCTTGTAGGATATCCCTCTAGATTAACGAGCATAACTATATCAGATAACATTTTAAGGACTGGAAAAATTGTGGGAAGAAATCTGTCTTTTTCAGAATTTGTGTATGGTAAATATTTGAAAAAGGTTGATGATTTTAATGAAGATTTGAAAAGATCTTTTAAAAATCTAGAATATGATTACTGTTGTAATGGAGGCATACCAACGAATGAAGTAGTACGGACAGTAGAAAACAAGGTTGAAGAGTTTTTCGAGAGCAATGATAAATTTGAATATGAGAAGGAAATGTGGGATGTTGAGTGGAGTTCCAGTACAAGTGTTTGGGTAAATGGGCCTTCTACTAGCGAGATAAAGATATTTTTTTTCATTTTTAGGTATATAGCTTATGATTATACTGTCACAGTTGAAATTCATGCTGCTTACCCCAGTGCGGAGTTGAGAATTTTAGATGGAGTGTATAGATTTGCTAAAACAGATGTTGAGTTGTATATAGATGTGTGGGGAGGAGACCCCATACCTTTTGGGTGTATAAATTGCGAAAACACAGAACCGACGGTGGTTCGGATAAGGCGGAAGGTAGATTTTGATATGAATGTTCACTTCATAAAGTAGAGGTGGTATTAGTGATAATTTCAAGAATGAAGCCTGTTTCGGAGTTGTTGGATTATGTGGCAGGGGAGGAGAAGATATTTTTAATAGGGTGTGGAATATGTGCAACTTACTGTGCTTCTGGTGGAAAGAGAGAATTGATGTTTGTAAAAAAAGTGCTAGAAGATGCTGGAAAAACTGTCACCGGAATGCTTGTTGTTGAAGGAGTTTGTGTTGTTGGACGTACTAAAAAGCACCTTGAATATTATCCAGAGGCTTACAATTCTGATAGTATAATGGTTTTTTCATGTGGTACTGGAATTAGTGTTGTTGCAGATCTTGTTCCTGTAAAGGTTCATCCTGGTACGGATACTTTGTTTTCTGGGGCTATAGTTGCTCCCGGAGTATTTGAAGAAAAGTGCAGTATGTGTGGTAAATGTGAATTGGAGTGGAGTCAAGGCGTGTGTCCTCATACTATCTGTCCTAAAGGAATCTTTAATGGTCCTTGTGGAGGAGTACACGATGGAAAGTGTGAGGTGAATTCTGAGAGAGATTGTGCATGGGCAGTTATGTATGAGCGAGCTAAGAGAAATGGGTGTCTAGATGAGCTTGAAAGGCCAAGGGAGTTTAAAGACTGGCGTGATAACATCAAACCACGAAGGATAGTTGTGAGGAGTGGTAAGATTGTACATCACTGATTACATAGAAAAGCACGGGTTTGTTTATACAGTGGAGTTAACTCCTCCTGTGGTTTTCAGAGAAAAGTTTGAGAAAAAGGTTCAGAAGTTTTCCAAACTTTTCAAATTTATGAATTTCACAGATTTTCAGCGGGGCACGGTTAAAGTGACCTCTTTAGTTGCTGCAATAATTGCAAAAGATTACGGTGTGGAGCCTGTTATACAATTGACAGGTCGGGATAGAAATAGGATTGCAATCCAAGGAGAACTTTTATCAGCTTATGCAATGGGAATAGAGAATGTGTTGTGTCTTACAGGGGATCATACTAGTTTGGGAGGTGACGATCAGGCTAAGTATGTTGGAGATGTAGATTCGGTGCAGATGTTAAAACTTGTAGAGCTTCTTTCATGTGGGGAACTTTATGGAGGTAAAAAGCTTCGCAAAAAAGTTGAATTTTGTGCGGGAGCAGCTCTAAATCATTATTCTGAGCCTAGAGAACTCAACATATTTAAATTACATCAAAAAGAACGAGTAGGTGCTAGATTTTTTCAAACTCAGCCGGTTTTTGATGCAGAGGAGTTTTTAAAATTTTTAGAGGAGGCAAAGCTTAAAGTTCCTGTAATTGCAGGAATAATGCCTGTAAGAAATCTAAAAATGGCAGAGTTTTTAGATAAGAATTTGAGTGGAGTTAAGATCCCAGAGCAGTTGATGGAAAGATTATCAAATGGAGAGGATTACCTTGACATATTTGTTGAGATTCTTAGAGTTATAAAGCCTCATATTGCTGGAGTACATTTTATGATGGCTAAATATGATGAGGTTGCTTACATAGTTGATAAGGTTGGATAGGGGGTGAAGGTAGATTGAAAGGGATACTAATTAGTTGGAGAGGTTTGTTTGTGTTATTGATGATGGGGTTTGCTCTTTTGTCTGTTGCTTATTCTCCTTCACAGGTTGATTATGAACATATGAGTGTAGTTCAGAAGTCTCTTTATGAGGCGAGTAGGATTTACAACGAGTTGATAAGTTATCTGGAATGGCAAATTCGTAATAAGGTGAAGGATCCAAATTGGAAAGAACATATAAGGGATGCAGTGCTTGATATTGTACACTATTTGAGAGTTCCTTATTCGGGAGGATATCTTTATGCTCGAGTAGATGACAGAGCACTAAGAAGTAGAATATACAACTATGACGTTGACAATTACATAGATGTGGAAAAGGAGGTACGGTGGTTAAAGGAGGTTGAAATATACAATGTAAAGGGATGGTTTGGTAGTGGTTATACTGTCAGAATAGATGAAGTGAGTGTTGAGGGAGTAGACAAAAGTGGTAAGGAAATAAAAGTTATTGATAAAAATATAGATTTACCGAGGAAAAAACGTTTCAAGAGAAGTTTGGACGTTATTTTAACAAGAGCTAAGGTTAGAGTAAAACTGCACACTTTAAAGAGAACAGCTTTTGTTCAGCTCATATTTAAAACTGCTACAGTATTAGACATAACTTCTCCATTTTCCAAAGTTTTAGATGGGATTTCTCGAGTTATGAATGCCCCCACTCCAGAGAGTGCACTTGATCAGTTGAAAAAGTTTGCCTCGTTTTTTGGTACGAATGCTTTCGCTGGTGTGGGTGGAGCTTATCATGAGGATTGGGGAATAACCAGAGAGGATTTAATAGCACGTTTAAAAAAGATCAGATTTTACATGGATGGGGATAAAGATGATTGGAAAAAAGCCAAGGAGCTGCTTGATAACTTGATTGATTTTTTAAAAGAGTAAGTAGAAAAGACAAATTAAGAATTAAGGTGGGAATTGATGAAAAAAAGATTAGAAGAGGTGCTGATTTTAGCTATTCTGCTGACTGCGTTCTTTAAAGTTTATATGGCTTCTGTGCTTAAAGAAGCTAGTTTTTATAAAAAACTTGAAGCGGGAAAAGTAAAATGTCTGCTCTGTCCCCACCATTGCATAATTGATCCGGGAAAAAGTGGAATTTGTCGTGTTAGAAAAAACATTGGTGGAAAACTGTATGCACTTACATACGCCCATCCGGTTGCTGTGGCAATTGACCCAATAGAGAAAAAACCTTTATTTCACTATTTACCTGGAACTCCTATTCTTTCGTTGGCAGCTGTTGGGTGTAATATGCGCTGCCTCGGTTGTCAGAATTGGAGAATAGCCATGGCTCATCCAAATGAAGTTGAGAGTATATTCTTACCACCAGAAGGTGTTGTCAAGGTAGCTTTACAAAAGAAAGTTCCTTCAGTTGCTTTTACCTACACTGAAAACAGTGTTTGGTATGAATACATGTATGATATAGCTAGGCTTTGTAAAGAGACTTGTATTACAGAAGTTATGCATTATGGGAATTTTGTTGCTACATTTGAATCAAGGTTACACACGATTAGTATTACTAATGGTTATTTAGAAAAGGAGCCTTTAAAAGAGATATTGCCTTATCTAGATGCTGCAAACGTTGATGTTAAATACTTTGATGAGGAGAAGTACGAAAAGTATACACTGGGTGATTTGAAAACGATTTTGGAGAACATAAAGATCATGAAAGAGGCAGGAGTTTGGGTGGAGTTAACCTACTTGGTTGTACCTACAGTTAATGATGATACAGAGGAGATTAAGGCATTTTGTGAGTGGGTGAAAAAGTTGGATTCAGCAATACCTGTGCACTTTACCCGCTTCTTCCCTGCTTATAAATTGAGGTATCTACCTGTGACGCCATATAAGACTTTACAAAAATGCTATCGGATAGCAAAAAAGGTTGGGTTGGAGTATGTTTATATAGGGAACATTCCGGGAGTTCCAGAGGAAGATACATACTGTCCACGTTGTGGAAAAAAGCTTATAGATCGGGATGGTTATTGGATAAAGGATGTGCATCTAAAGTTTAAACTGATAAGGGGAGAGAACGATAGAAAGGTTTTGAAAGCCTACTGTCCTTACTGTGGCTACCAAATAAAGGGTGTGTGGAGGTAGAGAGGTTGAAGAGGTTGTGGAATGGTGGAGGTAAGATAGTATATAACAAAATTGACATATATTGATTTTGTATTTACAATAAAAGTGCTAGGGGGTAAAACGAAAGATTTATTGTTTCTCCCCCTAATAAAAATTATTCCAAAAGGGGTGATCGGTATGGTGTTAAAAAAGTTCGAGCTTACCCGAGCAAGTAAACTTGTCAAGAGCATGGATTTCGATTTCTTCGCAGGAGGACAATACCATATAAGGCCCGAAAAATTTTTTGAGCTTCTTCGAAATGATGAGGCAGTATTGTTGGATGTTCGCTCTGATAAGGAGCGCACCTTTGTTAAATTCCCATTTGCTATCGAGATACCATTTAATGAGCTATACACCTTGTTTGAGGAAAGTGATGAGAGTGCTTCTTCTAAAATACACACCCTATTGCCTACTGATAAACTTATAGGGATTCTTTGCACCGGAAAGATCCGTGCGGCAATTAGTTGGTTTATTCTCACTTCAAGTGGTTATAATGCACGCTATATAGATGCGACGATTGCTGATTTTGCAGATTTTTCAAAGCCGGGGAAACTTGCAAAGGTGTGGAAATAGATTGATTGTATAAAATGAACTATTCGAGCAAAATTTGAAAAGGCATATCAAGCAATCTGGATGAAAAATGTAAAATAGGAGTGAACTTTATGGCAAATCAACCTCAGGTTCTACCTACTTTATCTCCTACTGGGATGTTATCTTATTTGAAACCCTTAGCTTCCCTCCTAAAAGTGCTTTCAAATCCTAAAAAGCTTATGGTTTGGCTTATTCTTACCAAGCGTCCGCTTGCAGTTTGTCAGTTGGTAGAGGCTACAGGACTTTCTCAGCCTCTTGTGTCGCGTTACTTGAAAGAGCTGCGATATGAAGGGATTGTAGTGGCACGAAGAGAAGGGCAGTTTGTATTTTATGAGGCAGTTCAACTTGCGCCCTTCTCTTCTGCCAATTCACAGCTTTTATCAAATATTCAATTATCCAATGCTGCTTTGGCTATCTTAGAAAATTTGCGCGCCCTAGCTGTTAACATAAAACTCGATGATGAGAGGTTACAGAAAGTACTTGATGTTTGTTCTCTAGCCTCATCGGATGGAGATTGAGACTGCAGGAAAGGGAAGTGATTTTATGGTTGGGTTAAGCATCCATGTTGCATGGTGGGTTTATGTGATTGGATTCGTTTTGTACTTTTTATTTGCTCTTGCAGGGGTTGGAGCTGCGATAGGCTTTGTGCCGATGTTGGCACTACTTGGCATTGATGTGAATTTTGCTAAGTTGATTGGTTTGTCTTCAAACTTCTTTTCTACAATGCCGTCTGCAGTAGCATCCATAAGGCGTGTGTGGCGTTATTGGGTTGCAAGTTTAATTGGTGTGGTTGTTGGCTCATGGATTGCTCCCAAACTTTCTTTTGCACTTCCTAAAAAAACAGTGTTGCTGACAACGGGAGTGGTATTACTTCTGATAGTGTTTTGGCAATTTTTAAAGGCAAAATTTATGAAAACTTCTCAGGATTCTGAATCGGAGTCTCATGATGTACTTTCTGTGAGGAAGATTCTACAGATTGCAGTTGGGACTTTTTTGATTGCTCTCGTAGCTTCTTATGGTGGAATAGGAGGTGGGGCGCTTTATATCCCATTCTTCTCATATATCTTGGGTGGTTCTCACATTGCTTCTCAAGTTGCAAGTACGCTTGTTTTTACCTCATGTTTGGTTGCTTCCGTAAAGTATGCTATTGCGGGTGGTTGGTGGAACTTAGAGGTTTTAAAAGTTCTATTGGTATTTTGGGTGATGGCTTTCTCTGCTGGATATCTTGGTAAGTGGACGAGAGATAAATTATCACCTCGTGCTTTGAACGTAGTATTAAGATGGCTTGTTGCTCTGTGTGCCCTTCTTTTAATATGGAAAGGAGTGAAGTGATGAAATTGCTTGTGGAGGGAAGCAGTGTGAGAAAGGTGATTCTATTTTCGGGAGGTTTAGATAGCTTACTTGCTGCCAAAGTTATAGAGGCAGATACTTTTTTTGCTTTTTACACGCCATTTTTTGGAATGGAGAAGATTTTTTCTTATTGGGCGAAGAATCGTGATAAGTTTGAGAATAAGCCAGTCCTAGTGATAGATGACTATACCGATGAGCTTCTAGGGTTAATATTTGAAGATGAGGCTATGGTTTTGAGAAATCCGACTGAGATTGGTAAGGCTTTGAATCCATGTAAGTTATGTCATCTCAACATGATAAGGATAGCTCACAAGAGCTTCAAGAATAGTGTTATTGCAACAGGGGAGGTTTTGGATGAGAGACCGCTTTCACAAAATAAGAGGGCACTTTTGGATATAGCAGACAAAGTTGAAGTGTTAAGGCCGTTGAGCGCACGTTTTCTACCGGAGACTAGTTGGGAGAGAAGTGGTGTAATTAACAGAAAAAGGTTACTTGCCATTCGCGGCAGATCGAGAAAGGTTCAGACAAAGCTTGCAAAAGAGTGGGGACTTGACTATCCTGCTCCTTCAGGAGGTTGCCTTTTGACAGAGGAGGGTTTTGCAGATAAGTTAATAATTTTTTGGAAAGTTTTGAATAACCAAGCGGCTCGGCGCATTGAGAAGGTGAGGAGGTTGCAGCATGTTTTGTACGCGGCAAAGTTTGCTAGGTTTGCAGCTCTTGCTAACTCTTTCGTATTGTACCAACTTAAGGGAAAGGTATTTGAGAAGGTAGCACGTGTTTTAGTAGATGATAAACTTTTTCACCTAATAGAAACAGCTAGATCAATAGGTTTGTTTGTAGGGGATATTGCTGAGTTTGATAAGGCTAGACGAGTGGTTGACAAGCTTAGGATTGGAAACTGTGTTTTTTCAAAGATAAGAGGTTTGAACATAGACAAACTCCACAAGGTTTTCAAGGTAATTGACTAGGGCAAAAGCATTGACTAAAGCAAATTTTCAGTGTTAAAATAAGATAGCCGGTTCCCAAAGATGGTAGGTGGCGCCTGCCCTAAGTCGGGGGAGTTATCCCCTGAGCCTGCCTGAGGGGTGCACCCCAGGAAAAAGTGAATTAACACAGTTGTGCTGTATTTAGTAATTGGCTGTGTGCCCAATTTTTAGGCTGCGTGGCAGCTAGGGGGTGAAATGCGTGTCTGGGAAAAAGGGAAGAGCAACTCCGCGTCCGGACAAAGTTGAATACGTATCTAAGCTTAAAGAGCGGATAGAGAGTGCTAATGCTATCGTATTTGTCGATTGGATTGGCTTGGATGCGGAGCAGATAAATAAGGTGAGAAGTGAGCTTAAGAAGAAAGGAGTCAAGCCCAAGGTTGTTAAAAACACTCTTTTCAAAATAGCCTTGAAAGAGGCTGGAAAAGAGGAGATAAGCAAGTTGGTTGTTGGGCCAACTATGGTGATGTTTGCCGATGATCCGATAGATGTTTTAAAGAGTGTTGTGGATCTCGGTAAAGAATACGAGCACCTTGTGCTGCGCGGCGTGTATTTTGAGGGTAAGGTTTACGAGAAGAAAGAAGCCGAGGCTCTTGCAAAACTACCATCCAAGCAGGAGCTTCAGGCAATGTTCTTGGGAGTGTTGCAGGCACCTATGCGCAACCTCCTTCACCTTCTCAATGCGCCGAGCCGCTTGGTGAATGTATTGACAAGAAGAAAAGAGCAGCTTGAAGGTTAATTTTATTACTAAGGAAAAAATTGGGAGGTGTTTTAGATGGATAAGGAGCAGCTTATAGAAGCTTTGGAAAAGATGACAGTTGTTGAGTTGAACGATCTTATCAAGACTTTGGAAGATAGATGGGGCGTTAGCGCAGCAGCACCTGTTGCAGTTGCAGCAGTACCTGGCGCGGCAGGTGCAGCAGGCGGAGCAGAGGCTGAAGAAAAGACTGAATTCGACGTAATTTTGAAGAGTGCAGGAAGCAACAAGATACAAGTTATCAAGGCGGTTCGTCAGATAACAGGTCTTGGTTTGAAGGAAGCAAAAGCCCTTGTTGATTCTGCTCCAAAAGCAGTTAAGGAAGGAATCAGCAAAGAAGAGGCAGAAGAGATTAAAAAGCAGCTTGAGGAAGCAGGAGCAGAAGTTGAGGTTAAGTAAAGATGTTAACTTTGCTCATATTTTGGCTCAATGGGGCAGCGCCATATGGCGCTGCCTTTTTTTTTAATTATTGTGGTTAGTCTAGGGATAAAATGCTATAATTTAATATTGAAATCACAACATATTTGATGATGGAGAGTGTTAGATTTGATGGATAAAATGGATTTTGAAGGAGCTAAAGAGATTTTTATGGTATTGAATTTATTGGCAATTCTAGTGTTAATTTTTAAAAGCTGGTATTTTGTATGGGGAATTCTGATTTTAAATATTGCTACCTTGTTTTTTGCGCATCAAGCTGCTGAAGTTTTAAGAAAATTGCTTATAGCTGTTGAGAAGATTTTTGAATATGTGTCTAGAGTGTTGCTGTTTTTTATCTTTTTACTAGTAATAACTCCTATTGGTTTTCTCAAGAGATTTATTTTCAAGGAAGAAAGGCTTAGATTGAAGAATAGTGATACTAGTTGGGAAGAAGTGAATAAGGAGTTTAGTAGAGAGAGTTTTGAAAGGTTGTATTAAGTGGTGGGAGGGTATAGATAAAGAGTTTGGAAAATTTCTCATGGAGAATAAAAAGTGGTGGCTTGTGCATGTGGTTGCTTTGAGCTCACTTACAACGTCTCCAGCTCCGCCTGTTGCACCTTTCATATATACCTTGTTTTAAAGGAGGATAAAGTATGGAAATTCTTGGGATTTCAGCTTTTTATCACGATGCAGGTGCGTGCTTGATAGATGATGAACATCCAGATTTAATAGTAGCAGCAGCTCAGGAAGAGAGGTTTACTAGAGAAAAGCATGATCCTTTGTTTCTTGTTAATGCTATAAACAATGTTCTTAAGTGGGCTGGAACTTTGATAAGTGAGCTAGATGCAGTTATTTTCTACGATAAGCCTTTCCTGAAGTTTGATAGATTGATCGAAACTTACTATGCTTTTGCTCTCAAAGGAGTCTTCCAATTCATTGACTCTATGATGGTATGGATGAAGAAAAAATTGTTTCTGAAGGATAATGTTTGCAGTAAACTCAAAGCGACAGAAAAAAGATTACTTGAAGAAAAGTTTGATGAAGATAAAGTAAGAAATGTTCCCATTCTTTTTACAGAGCATCATTTGTCCCCTGCAGCTAGTGCTTTTTATCCTTCACCTTATGAGAGAAAATACTTCGTTTTGGGGAGTGAGTGAGTTGAAAGGAATAGTTTTGGCAGGAGGACGTGGTACACGTTTGTATCCATTAACCTTGGTTACTAATAAGCATCTACTTCCTGTGTATAACAAACCCATGGTATACTACCCTATTTCTGTTTTAATGTTGGCAGGGATAAGAGAAATTGCAATTGTTACTAACCCAGAGGATATAGATCAATTTAGACGCTTGTTCGGAAATGGGAAAGAGTTAGGACTGGATATTACTTACATCCCTCAAAATGCTCCACGGGGACTTGCAGATGCGGTATATCAGGTAAGAGAGTACGTTGGAAGAGAAAAATTTATGGTTATCCTTGGAGATAATATTTTCTACGGGCACAATTTACCTAAGATTTTGCAGGAAGCGGTTTATCATGTAGAAAATAATGGTGGCGCTGTAAATTTTGCTTACTGGGTGAGGGATCCAGAACGCTTTGGAGTGGTGGAATTTGATGATGAGGGTGAGCCTGTAAGGCTTGTAGAAAAGCCTAGGTATCCACGTTCAAACTGGGCAGTTGTTGGACTTTACATATATGATGAGACAGCATTTGAAAGAATTGAAAAAATAGAGCCTTCTGCGCGTGGAGAATATGAGATTACTTCTTTAAATGAGATGTATCTAGAAGAGAATAAGTTGAGCTTTTATAGGTTAGGAAGAGGATTTGTGTGGTTTGATGCCGGCACTTATGATGCATTTTTGGAGGCGAGTAATTTTGTTGCTACTATTGAAGATAGAGCTGGTTTGATGATTGCCTGTCTTGAAGAAATAGCTTATCTTAACGGTTGGATTGATGAAAAAACATTGATAAGACGGGCAAAGTTATTTAAGGGTACAGAGTACTCAACTTACCTCAAGAATATTGTGAGTGAATATGTAGAGTCATTAAAGTAATCCTTTGGAGGGGGTAAATATGAAGTTTGAAGTAGTATCTACTCACTTTGGTGGTGCAGTTAAAGTAATAAAACAGAAAGTGTTTGGTGATGGACGTGGCTTTTTCATGGAAGCTTATAATAGAGAGGAATTTAAGAGGATTGGTATAGATATAGAATTTGTGCAGGATAATTTGTCTTATAGTGCAACAGCAGGTACATTACGCGGAATTCATTATCAACTTCCCCCAAAGGCTCAAACTAAGTTGGTTCGTTGCATAAAAGGAGTTATTTACGATGTTGTAGTGGATTTACGTCCTAATTCCCTAACTTTTAAGCAGTGGGAAGCTTTTGTTTTGTCTGAGCACAACAAGTTGCAACTCCTTGTGCCGAAAGGTTTTGGACATGCTTTTTTAACTTTGACTGATAATGTGTTGATATATTATAAAGTGGATGAATACTATTCTCCTGAACATGATAGAAGTTTGGCATGGAATGATCCCGATATAAATGTTGAATGGCCTTACTTTGATGAATATGTTTTATCGGAGAAGGATAAAAGTGCCAATGTATTAGTAGATCATATGGAAGAGTTGGAGTTGTTTAGAGGCTAGTGGATCTAATTCAGTGATTTGAAAATTGTAGAGGAAGGTATGTGTTTTACTTTTAAAAAGAGAGAAAGAAACTGTTATTTTACCTTGGAATTTTTAGAGGGGGCGTGTATATGCCGGATATTCTCGCAATAGTTGTAACTTACGGAAAGAGAAAGGAAAAGGTTTTACCTGTGGTAAAAAGAGCTCTTGAAGAAACAGACTTTGTGGTTGTGGTGGAAAATGCGATTGAATGGGAAGGAGTTGAGGAGTATGTTTCTTCCCCAAATTTAAAAGTTATAAAAACTACTAAAAACTTGGGGTCTGCGGGTGGATTTAAGTTAGGTTTGGAGTTTGCAGTATCAAATGTCCCAGAAGGATATGTAGTTTTACTAGATGACGACAATATTTTAAAAAGAGGAGTTGTTAAACACTTACTAAAAAGATATGCGTGGCTATTGGATGATAGAACTGTGATTCAGATTGCGAGGTTACACCGTCATAATGCAGTTTTTTTAAAAAGATATATAGTAAAGGCTTTGTTTGGGTATTATGATACTGATATGATCGTTGATGTGAAGAATATAGTTGTTAAAATGCTTAAGGTTTTGAAAATTTTGGATAGAGATAAGGAGGTGGCTCGCCTTTACCCTTATGTTGAAAAGTTTTTAGAAGAGACAAAGCTTATTTTACCAGTTTCTGCTTCTTTTTATCCCCCGTGGGGAGGAAAGCTTTTTAATATCAAAGTGGTAAAGAGAAATGGGTTTCCTGATGAGAGGATGTTTCTGTATGGAGATGATACGGAGTGGAACTTGCGTTTGAAAGAAAAGGGTGGTAGATTTTTTGTTACAGGGTTTGAGGGAATTGTTGATCTTGAAGATTCAAGAAAGTTTAAAAGTTTTGCAGAAGATAGATTTGAGTTTTTTAGGGAGAGAAATCTTGCATATTTGATTTTTAAATATTTCAATACTCTTCCTGAGGTTTTGGTTTACAACTTAAAAACTATTATTAGATCTGGCTTGGACTTTAAGAGAATATTAGAAATTATAAGGGCAGTAAAAAGTTTGCTGGAATAATGAATAGATGATTTGCTATTGTGAAATTGTAGGGTAAATTCAAAATATGAGAAATATTAATTTTGAGTATTAAGAATTTATTTTACAATTTTGAGAAAATTCATATTAGAACAGATTATTTAGGATTTGCGCAGATAATTCTTCCAAGATAATTTCCTTAAAGTGTAAGATGTATTTAATTGTTTCTACTAGAATAGTTTTGGGAGATTGATGGGGTGATCATAAATATTTGAATTTTTCTGTTGAAGAGAAGAATAAGGAAAGCTTATGGGGTATGGGTATGAGGGAAATAATCACTCCCTACAAGGTTTTTTAGCAAAGATTCTATGAGATTGATAGAGGGAGAATTGTCTGGCAGAGAGAATTCTATTTTTAGATTTTAAATAAGATCTTTTACAGGATAACTTAAGGAATTTTGATTCTTAATCTTGGAATAAAGTTTGTGATAAAATAAAAAAATGACAGGATAGAGAAATTTCAAGGAGTGATAGATATGTTTAATTTCTTGAGGAACGTTTTTGCATTGATTGGTTTGATGGTGGTTTCATTTTTGGTTGTTGCTGCGATTCTTTACTACATTGAAGAAAGGATAATAATTGAAGAAATAGAGCAGAAAGCAAAATTAGTTGCGAGGGAGAAAGAAGAGGAAAGTTTACCTGAAGAAAAGCGGGTGGAAGAAAGTGAGTTGGGAGAAAAAAAGAGTTAGTTTGATAAGCTTGCCAGAGGGTGATAAGATTGAGTATTTACGATAAGGTCTTAAAGGAAGTTGAAAAGACTATAGTTGGATATAAAAAATACGTTCGCGTGATTCTTGCAAATTGGTTTGTTAATGGTCATGTTTTGTTGATAGGAGTTCCTGGGCTTGCTAAGACTCGTTTAGCGGAAACTATGGCAAAAGTTACTAATATGAGTCTCTCGCGTATACAATTTACCCCTGATTTAATGCCCACAGATATAACTGGCACTGAAATTTTGCAGGAAGTTGATGGAAAAAGAAAATTTGTATTTGTAAAGGGACCTGTATTTTCAAACGTTGTTTTAGCAGACGAAATAAATCGTACACCTCCCAAAACGCAAGCGGCTTTATTAGAGGCGATGCAGGAAAGACAGGTGACTTATGCGGGAAAAACTTATCATCTACCAAAACCTTTCTTTGTCATAGCTACTCAAAATCCAATAGAACAAGAGGGGACTTATCCACTTCCAGAAGCAGAGCTTGATAGATTCTATACCTCAATTTGGCTTGAATATCCTGAATTTGAAGATGAAATAGCTATAGTTAAAAAAGTTACAGGTTCTATAGAGGATATAAACCCAGTTTTAACAAAAGATGATATTTTATTTTATCAGAAGGAAGTGCAAAAGGTACCAATTTCAGATGTATTGATAGAACTTGCAGTTAAGATAGTGCAGGCTACCCGTCCTGAGAAAAGTGAAATTTATGAGGTTTCACGCTATGTGGAATGGGGGGCAGGGCCGAGGGCGGCAGAGCACCTGGTAAATTTAGCTAAGGCTTTTGTTTTAGTTGATGAAAGAGGAGCAGTGGAAGAGAAAGATATAAGAGAAGCAGCTCGATGGGTATTACCGCATAGATTAGTATTAAACTTTGAAGCACAAGCTGAAAGAGTTAGGGCTATTGACATAGTGGATAGCGTTGTGGAAAAGATAGGTTGATATTTTAATTATGTATAAATTACAGAATTTTAAAGATTGTGAGGCGCATCATTTTTTAAGTTTAAGAAGATTTAGTGTTTATATATAAATTTTGTAGAAGTAGGAAAAAATGGAAAACTTTCATGGAAAAATGCAGTTAAAGTGTTTAGGATGAGTGTGGAGGGTATAAAGCTTTACTATGAGTCTTGGCGTAATAGAGTTTCTTGATAGTGAGAAGTGTTTTTCGCTCAAACTATTGAGTTTTTTTAAAAAGAGAAACAAAATTAAAGAAGAATCAACTGAGTGGTTTGATAAATTTTACAGCTTGCTTAATAAAATTGGAAATTGTGTTGTATTTAAGCTGACAGATTTGAGTTCTTTTGTAAAAAGTCGGATAATACTTTATGGGTTGTATATGGAAGCATCTAATAAGTTGGGAAAAATTTTGGATAAGATGTTTTTTATTATTTTCCTGAATTTATTTATAAATGGGATTACAAGTGGTTGTAGTTTTAAATACTTTTAGAAGGTGTGGACGTGGTGTTTGCAGTTTCATGTGTGGGAGTTATTTCAAATATTTTATCTAAGATTGAGATTGTTGAAGATGGAGATGTTAGGTTAAAGATGTGGATGGAAATTTTGAAGTGGAGTAATTGGAAAAGTGTGTTATTACTGATGTCTTCGGTCAGAAAATTATAGGGGGAATAATCGAATGAGCAAAACTATTAAGGAATACATTGAAGAAAAAGTATGCCCCGTGTGTCTAAAAAAAGTAGAAGGTTCTGGGTTTGAGGAGCAGAAAGTTCCCGAAATGGAATTTGGATATGATGAGGAATTTATTTATAGGAAATGTCCATTTTGTGGCTCGTGGCACTTGGTAGATATTCCAGAAGATTTTTCTAATTATTATCATGATGAGTACTATTCTTTGAGCTTGACTCCTCAACTAGTGTGGAAACAGCTAAATGAGCGTTATACTTTTCTGAAAAAATTGATAATGAAAGCTGTATTGAAGGGTTTTTCGGGAGTTGCTGAGTTATACGCAAACTTTGGGAAGTGGCATGGAGACATGAATTATATTTTGGCATTGGCTAAGTTGAGATTGCTTGAGAAGATGTTTAAAAAAAATTATAAAAGTGTATTGGATGTTGGATGTGGTACTGGTAGATTTGTGCTCCTTTTAAAATTGCTTGGATTTAGCGGTGAGATTTTAGGAATTGATCCGTATTTGGATCAAGATTGGGTTGAATTTGGATTGTTTAAGAAAAGTTTGTTTGAATTAAATAGAAGGTTTGACGTTGTTGTTCTAAATCATAGTTTAGAGCATTTTACTGAGTCTCCTGAAATAGTTTGGAGTAAATTGGGAGAAATTTTAGATGATTGGGGAGCGTTGGTGATAAGGATACCTTGTGCTTCTACTCATCAATTTTATTTATACAAGGAGAAGACGCACCTATTTCAAGCTCCAACTCATACTATTATTTATTCGATAGAAGGGTTGCTCCAGATTGCTTTTAGAAATAACATGGTATTATGGGATTTCTATAATGAGCATTCATGGAACTCACTTCACTCTGAAGCATATCTTAGTGGAATTACACAGAAAGAATTTTCTCATATTAAGGCTGATGTTAAAAATTTACATGTTTTAAAAGCTTCAGGAGTGATGTGTTTCATTTTTATCAAAAAGAATGCATTTGAGTATTTGAGAAAAGAATATCTTCAAAAGTATGGATTGGGATTGAAAGAGTAGGGAATAGGGGGGATTAATAATTTGCCAAGTAGTATTGCGAAAAATAAGGCTTTTTCAAAGGAAGAATTAGATAAAGCTTGGGAAGTGTTTCGATACTTAATAAATTTTGGAAAGAAAAATTTTCGGACTCGGTACCCCACTTTTACGATTCCAAATGCAGAGGGGACGATAAAGCATCCAGGAGGAAGCGGTGAGTTTTTTGAACGTCGAGAGTATGTTCCATTTGATCCTGTCAGCCGCGTTGATTGGAAAGTTTATGCGAGAACAGAAAAATACTACGTTAAGGAGTTTGAAAGAGAAGCATCTTCTAAGACGGTTATAGTATTGGACAACAGTAATTCTATGAATGTTGGTTTTAAAAAGATTGCTCTTTTAGCTTTAGGAAGTGCAATTACTTGGTTAGCGGATAAGGCGCGTAATGCGGTTGAAATATATTTTGTAGTTAGTTTTAATGGAAAGATGGAAATTAAAAAGATACTTCTGGGGAAAAATGTAAATCCAGAATATTTGGCTTCAATTATTAACTTCGTAGATTTTAGGGAGCCTCCTATTCCTTTTGAAAAAAAGGAGGGAGTTGTATATCACTTAATTTCTGATCTTGCCTATCCAGTAGAAGTTTTGAAAAGATTACCTAGGAAGAGAACTAATGTGTGGTGTGTCTGGGATGCGGATGAGTTTGAAGGAGATTACGATGAGGTTGAAGATGTAGATTGGGGAGGGGTGTATCCTATTAGCTCTAAAAAGTTGAAGGAGAGTTGCTATTCAAGAGTTTATACTGTATTGGAGGAATTGCGAAGGAGTTTTGATGTTTACTTTTTAGATTCTAGAGCAGTTCTTTACAGAGAGTTTGCACGTTATATGGTTAGCGCGTTTAATGGATAGAGTGTAAAAGTGATCTGTAGAGGTGCTTATAGGCTAAAGGTCGAGAAAAATTCAGATAATTTCTGAACTGATAGATTGGGGAAGTGATGATATGTTGGTTTATTCATCGTATTTGTGGTTGTTATTGGTATCACTGTCTCCGCTAATATTCCTTTTTTTTAGGAAAAGAAAAAGAATTAGTGTGGCTTACTTTGCTTTCAAGAACAGGAAGTTCAGCTTTAATTTGCTTGTCCTCTTGCAGATGATAGTGTTATTTCTATTGATTTTGGCAGCTTTGCATCCTTTGGGAACTAGCGATAGGACTAAAATTGTTGTTATAGATGATTCCCCAAGTGTGATAAAAAGAAAGCAAGATTACAAAGAATTGATTGCTAAGTTGCGGCCCGATTTTGTTGTTAAGTGGAGCGATTATGTTGACAGAGGTAATAAGAGGGGCGAGTGTTATTTTATAACGGATGGGCAGCCTGATGGAATTTTGAAGTGGAGGAAATTAAAGAAATACGGTTCTGTTTCTGTATTGCAGCTGCCAAGGAGATTCAATCTGCATCTTGAAGTTTTGCCTCCGATGATCATAGGCAGCGTGAAGTATCCGGGAGTAATAAGAGTGTACAGTTTTGGAAGAGATTATACTGGAGAGTTAATAATGCACTTTCGAATGGGAAGCAATGTAGATAGAGTTGGTAGAGTATCTTTTACAGCTCCTAGATACAGCAATGGGGAAATGGATAGATGTTTTGTATATCACTATTTTGCCGATAAAGCCACATTTGAGATTAGGTGTAAGGATGCCATAGAGGATGATAACTGCGTTTTTACTACGGTAAGGAGGTTTAAAAGGTTCAAAGTTATTGCACCGCATGAGTGGTATTTATCTTATCTATTTGAGAGAGGAGAGATTGAAAGAGTTGAGCGAAATGATAGCTTATTGTTGGATGATCTGAATAATGTTGAAGAGGATGTGTTGGGGTTTAAAGGAGATGAAGCAAAGGTTTTAATTTTTGAAAAAAGAATTGCTGAAGTTGAGTTCAAAAATGTTGCTGTAAGAACTTCGCTTTTTATTACTCCATTTGGAGAAGTTGAATTTTCCAGAAGTTTGAGCGTGGTTACTTTGGGGATTGTACCTGAGGTTGTAAAAAAGTTTGGTAAAAAAATATTTATGGCGGATGTGGAGGTTTTGCCATTATTAAAAGTTGGGCAAAAAGGGGAAGAGAAGGTTATTTCTTACCTTATAACTCCCAAAGGTAGTGGAGGAGATGGAGAAAATGAAGGAATGAGGTTTGCTGTGATTATGCCGTCTCAACTCCCGTCAGAGATTGTAAAGTTGATAATGGTAGTATTGAGGGCTAAGGTTTTTGAAAGGGAATACGTGAGATCAATTGATTTTAGTGAAGCAGATACGTGGAATGTTGTTTCGCTGGGAGGTAGTTTAGATAATGTAAGTAACGTATCTTGGGATAAGTTTGTTTTGATTTTGGCTCTTTTAATTTATGTTTTGGAGAGCTTGATGTTTATTAAGAGATGGGTTTAGTAGTAATTTTGAATGGAGGGATAGGATGTGAAGGAATTTTACAAAGTGCAAAGTGCTGGAAATGACTTTGTTTTAGTTGAAGTATCACAAGATAAAGTAGCAGACTTGAATGGAGTAGAATGGAGGGAGTTTGTAAAGAGGTGTTGCGTGAGAAAAATTGGGATAGGTGCAGATGGAGTTTTGGTTGTGTACCAAGATAATAATGGTTGGAATATGCGAATATTCAATGCAGATGGAACTGAGGCTGAGATGTGTGGGAATGGTTTAGCTTGTGTTGCACACTTTTTAAGGAGAGTTAAAAGAGTAAATGAGGAGCAAATAGAAATCAATACACTTGCTGGCAAGCAGGTTGTGAAAGTTGAGGGTGATGTTGTAGAAGAGAGGATTGCGTATTACTCTTTAGAAGCAAAGGATGTTCCTTATACTGGAGATGGAGTTTTAGAGGTTGTGATTGATGGCGAAAAAAAGATTTACGAATTGGATGCTGTTAGCGTTGGGAATCCCCATGCTGTGTTTATAGTTGATGACTTTTCTGACTTTGAATTTATAGGGAAAATGTTGCAGAATCATCCTCACTTTCCAGAAAAGGTAAATGTTGAGTTTGTGAAAATTTTAAAGCTAGGTAAAAGTGAATGTGAAGTTAAAGCGCGTGTTTGGGAAAGAGGTGTTGGAGAGACGCTGTCGTGTGGTACTGGTACTGTTGCTATTGGAGCGGCTTTGAATAAGAGGTTTGGAGTTGATAGGATTAAGGTTGACTGGCCAGGGGGGGTTTTGGAGGTTAGGTTTTCTGTCAAAGATGTGTATTTAATTTTAAATCCGAGGTTAGTTTATAGGGGAGAATTTATGAATTAGTTTGAGATTTTGGTTTTGTAGGATAAAATTTTAATTGGCTGTATTTGAATTTGAGGGAATTTTTGAGTTGGAGGGGAGAAAATGAGTTTAAAAGGTGAAACTAAGGTTGTAGTTATAGGTGCTGGACCTGCTGGAATGACTGCTAGCATTTACCTTGCTCAGGCAGAGATTGATCATCTTGTTGTTGAAGCACGGGCTCCTGGTGGGGCTATATTGAGAGCTGCTGAGGTGATAAATTATCCTGGACTTGGAAAAAGAAGAGGATATGAGATTGCTCTAGAGATTCACAAGCATATGAAAGAGTTGGGAAATGATGTGCTTAGTGGAGAGGTTGTTTCGGTTGATAGAACTGAAAAAGGTTTTATTGTTGATATAAAGGGAAGGGGAACGGTTGAGACTGAATTTGTTATAGTGGCGACAGGTGCTAAGTCTAAGACTACTGGAGTATTGAATGAAATGCGTTATTTTGGAAAAGGTGTATCTTACTGTGCGGTTTGTGATGGTTATCTTTTCAAAGGAAAAGTTATGACGGTGTTAGGGCAAGACGAGGAGGCTTTTGACTCAGTAAAATATCTTTCGTCATTGGCATCAAGATTAAACTGGCTTGTGTTTGAAGTAACAGATGAGGTTAAAAAGACTGTGAATAGCTTGAAAGAGCGTGGATTTGATGTAGGTGTGATGAAAATTGATAAAGTAGAAGATTTTAAAGGGGAGGGTAAGCTGGAAAAGTTGCTGGTTAATGTAGATGGTGAAGTGAAAGAGATAATGACAGATGCTTGTTTTGTCAATATAGGGAAAGTTGCTGCTACTGAGTTTTTGAACTTTGATGTGCATAAAGATGCAGCTGGGTTTCTGATTGTTGATGAGGATAGAGAAACCAGCGTTGATGGTTTGTATGCTGCAGGTGATTGTGTTAAAAAGAGTGTTTATCAAGTGGCAACTGCTGTTGGAGATGGAGCAGTGGCAGCAGTGAATGTTGCAAGGAGATTAGTTTAATAGGGAGTGAATAGACCTTTATGTCCAAGTTTGAATGGGATCTCCATTTGCATAGTACAGTTTCAGATGGGAAGTTGTCTCCTAGTGCCTTGGTGGCTGTTGCAGAGTTGGTTGGTTTAAAAGGAATGGCAATAACAGATCACAATACTACGGAAGGATGTATGGAGGCAATCTCTGAAGGTAAAAGATTGGGAATTGAGGTAATATGTGGAGTTGAGTTGTCTTCTTGGGATGATAAAAACAACAATTGGCATATATTGGGTTACTTTTTGGATCCTGATGCTAAATCGCTTGTGGATTTTCAAAGACGCTACTTTAAAGCAAGAAGGCAAAGAACGGAGGATATTTTAAAAAAACTTGGAGATTACGGATATGATGTTGATATCTCTGAGTTTCGTAGGATTTATCCCGGAGATAATGCAAGTAGGCCACATATAGCTATGTACCTGGTTTCAAAGGGGTATTTTTCCCACGTTCAGGATGTTTTTGAAAAGGAAATAGGTAATGGTAAAAGGTGTTATATTCCAGATTACTATAAGCTTACGGTGTACGAGGCTGCAAAGATAATAAGAGAAGCTGGTGGAGTGCCAGTTCTCGCTCATCCAATGCAGGATTTTGATAATGTTTGGGATGTACCATGGGAGATGTTCAAAGATTCGGGAATTGTAGGTATTGAGGTTATGCATCCTAAAAATAAAGGCTATATGGAGGCATTGACTCTTATTGCAGAAAAGTTTGATTTTCTTCCGACGGGTGGCAGTGATTGGCACGGTAATGAGGTTACAGGCGAGTTTATTATAGGACAATTTGGGGTAGAAAGTTGGGTAATTGAGAGGTTGAGAAGCTTCAATAAGTAGCTGTTCAGCGGTTGGGGGGATTGTAAGTGAATTCGGAAGTGTTAGTAAAAGGAATCTGGGTAATTTTGGCATTGGTTTTGGCATTTACGGTGGTTGCAATAGATTTTTCAAATATTGATTTTCTCGTTCAAAATGGGAAGTACGATGTTGCTTTAGAAAAATTGGGGAAGATGTTAAAAAGGTACACAAATGATGCGAGAAAAAGACGCAAAATTTTGGATAAGATAGCGGAGGTAAAAAAGCTTCAAAAGGCTGGCAATTACTTTGCAGAAGCTAAGATGTATTATAAGAGTGGAAATTACAATGAGGCTTACAAACGCATAGTTAAAGCAATAGAGGTAGCAGGTGAAATACCAATATTAGTTGAGTGGAAGAATAAGATAGAAAGTGAGTTATCTGGGACTAAAAAGAGGAAAAGTTATCAGCCGATGACAACAGAAGAATACTATGCGCTTGCTCAGGATGCAGTGGCTCGTGGAGATTACGGTAAGGCTATATACTACTACTCTAAAATAAAGGAACTGGATCCTCGCTTTTTTTCAAGAAAAGGTTTATCAAGCAAGTTGCTTAAGCTTTATCTTCTTAAGTACCGGTATTTCGTAGGAGTTTTAGTGGCTGTTTTGATAATAGGAGTTGGATTTAAATTTTGGTATAGGAAGAAGATTGAAGTTGAATACAAAGAAATTGCTCCTAAGTTGCAGCGAGAGTTAGGAATAGTTGCTGAGCCAGAAAAGGCAATATCCATTGTAAAAAGGGAGGAGAAAGCGGCTGAATATTTTAAAGAAGGGAATTACTTAAAAGCTGCTGCAATGTATGAGAAACTTGCTAATAGTGAAGGTTTACTGCCTACAAAGCGTGGGGATTACTACGCCAAGGCTGCTCAAGCATATTTAGCGGCTGCTGAAATTGACAAGGCCATTGAAGTTGCAAGAAAAGCAACAGAATTAGCACCGGATAACCTCAACGCTTGGAAACAGTTGGCAATTGCTGCAGCAAAGAGGAAGAGGACTGAAAATTGGGCGATTGCAGCTTACGAGAGAGTTTGGAAAAGGGTTGAGGATTTGGATGTTAAGAAGGTGCTTTTGGAGTATTACAGGCAGAAAGGAACTATGACTGCGGATGTAGCTGAATTGGCAAGAGATGTTTATATGCATACAAAGGATGAAAGTTTGGAAGAGTACTTGGCTCTGCTTTTAGTCAATAACGGTTATAAGGATGAGCTTGCTATCAAGCTTTACGAAAAGATGATAAAGATGGGGAAGCACACAAAAGAGATGCTTTATGTGTGGTTGGCGGGGATGCTTGAAGCTGGAAATACGGATATTGTGAAAAAAGAAGCTTTGAAGTTGGTAGAAGAGGATCCAAATGACATCGATGCTCATGAGCTTTTACAGGAAGCCTATAAGAAGGATGAGGATTATGGAACGTTGGTTGAAATTTACCGGAAACTAAAAGAAAAGTATCCTGAGGTTGCCTATGTTAAGAAAGCTTTGGCAGATTTAGAGCAAACGTTTTCTTTGAAGTTGGAAGTGAGTGAGTTTAGGGGAGCAGGGTTCAAAATTTGCAAGGCTTGCGGTGCTTTGAATAGAGGAGATGCTTCTAGCTGTGAGAAGTGTGGAGCTCCGTTAGAGTGAGGTTGTGAATGTTGTTATTAAGCGCTGCTAAGCGCAGGAGTGGTGTTGGTGGCAGAAAATCAAGATATTACTCAGGAAAAATATGTTATAGGTCAGGATAAGAATATTGAAGATTTGCTCCCACTTGAGCACACTGTTGAGTTGTCTGTAAAGTATGGATTGTTTGCGGGGAGCTGGCGTTCAAAGGTCTTATCTTATGAGGGAGATACAATTAAAATAGCTTCGCCTTCTGATAAGAGTGGAAATAAGGTTAGAATTTGGCCCGGGGTTAAGACGTACATTGTTTTTTTTAGAGAAGGAGAAGGAATGTTTGAGTTTCCAACTGAAATTTTAGCAGAGAATGAGATTGTGGGTACTCTTGATATAAAAGTTCCAGCAGAAGTTTTGAGGATTCAAAGGCGGCGTTATAAGAGAGTACAAACTCCGGGTGTGAAAGCTTTTTTAAAGGTTGTTAGAGATGATGAAGAAGATGATGAGTATAAGGAAGGAGAAGTGCTTGATATATCCGGTGGTGGAATGAAGTTAAGGCTATCTGAAAAGTATGAAGTGGGTACGGTGTTTGATCTCAAGTTTTCACTGGAAAATGATTACTTTGATGGAATAAAAGGAGAGGTTGTGTGGAATAGTGAAATAGAGGTTGGAGGATCTAAGAAATATTTGCATGGTATAAACTTTATCGAAATTACGCCGCGTGATAGGCAAAAGATTATAAAGTACGTTATGAGAAAGGAAGCAGAGGAATTGGCTAAAAAGAAGGAGATGGAGGGTTAGATTTTTTGATTCGGTTTGATTGGCCAGTGACGATTTGTATTGTGGGAGGGGTTGTGTGTTACCAAAGCTGTGTAGGGTTGTAATTTGTTTTGCAGTTTTTTTGATAGTCATCTTATCCTTCTCGTCTTCTGTAGATGAAGAAATTGCTTCTCTTAATGAGTTGGCAGCGAATTACTTTCAGGCTGGAAAGTATGAAAATGCGCTTCAAATATTCAAAAGAGTTGTTAAGTTAAAACCTACGGAGAGTGTTGCTTACTTCAATCTTGGTGGCTGCTTTTTTAAATTGAGGGATTATAAAAGTTCTCTAGTGTGTTTCTACATAGCTAAAAGGTTGGGTTTAGAGAGTGAAGAGCTACAAAAAGCTATAAAGATTTTGAAGGATAAAGAACCGTGTCTTTACAGTTGTGTATTTAGGAATTGTGATAACTGTTCAGGAGCTTTGAAAGAGGAAGTGGAATTTTGGAAAGTGGTTAAAGCTGGAGATAAGGAGAAGGCTTCTGAGTTGCTGGATGTTTTGCTAAAAGCAGGGTTGAGATACTATGAGCCGTTTAAGTATTGGTTTATGGCAGGTGAAGATGTTGGAGAATTGTTGAATGAGGCTGTGAGATATTACAAGTTGGGAGATTACGATCGGTCTTTGGAGTTAGCTCAAAGTGTATTGATGCACGATCCTGAAAATGAAAAGGCTAAAAAGATTATCTCACTTGTTAAGAAAAAGCGAGAAAAGAGGGAGCAAATATTGAAAGAACTTGCTGAAGTTAAAGAGAGCTATAAAAATGGAAATTGGAGAAGAGCTGTAAAGCTGGGGGAGAAATTGTTAGAACTTGATCCAAATGGGTTATATGTGAATATCAAAGAGTTGAAAAAATTGATTGCAGATTCTCACTTTAAATTAGGTGAAGTGGATAAGGGTGTTGAGACTCTGTTGAGTATACCTTCTGATGATAGAGATAAGGATATTTTATTGGCAATAGCAGAAGGAGCATATCTTTCTAGAAATTACGATACAGCTTTAAAATTTTTAGATGAATCATTTAGAAAAGGATTGGACAGGGACACATATGTAAAGATGCTTTTTAAAATTTGGTTCAAAAAGTGGTTTTGGTTTGTAATAGTTGTTGCCACGTTTTTGTTGGTTTCGATTTTTTGGTTTTTGTACTCGATTCTATTTCGGGCTGATTACAAAGAGGCGTTTTACCGAAAGCGCCTTAGGAAAGCTTACGAAGAGGGAAAGTGGGAAGAGGTTAAGCGTTACCTTTTAAAAATAAAAAAATTAAAGGGTGAGTGGAGTTTTGAGGATAAGAGATTGTGGGTCGATGCTTTAATGGCTCTCAAAGATTGGGCAGAGTGTAGTAACTTTTTAAAAACAGAGCTTAGTAATCAACCACAGAATCAGTACTTTAAAATTGAGCTAGCGCGTGTTTATAAAAATCTTTCTGTTTATAATCAAGAGGCTTTAGAACTTTACAGATTTGCGGCAGCACTTGATAAAGAATTTGAAGAGGTGCTGCTTCGTTGTTTGATTCAATTGGCTCTTTACTCAAGAGATTTGAAATTGAAAGAATTTGATATACGAGTAGTACTTGCAAATAGGGATAGGCTTAGTCAAGAGGAGAAAGAGCAGCTTGCCAAACTTGTGGCAATGAGTGTAGATGAGATACCGGATTCTCTTAAAAAGGATGTTGCAAAGTTCTTGATAGAGTTTGCAGATAGATATGAAATTGCAAAGGCTCTTTTAAAGTTGGATGTTGTTAAAGATGAAGTGTTGTTTGAGATACTTATAAGGTTTGTTGACAGAGAAGATGATGAGCTTCACCGCAAGTTGATGGAGTTAGCGGTTAAGCTTGGAAAAGTTGACTCACTTCTTTTAAAGTATGAATTTTTGAGAAATGAAGGGAAAGAGTGGGCAGTTAAATTGTTGGAGGTTTTGAAGAGTAAAAGTACTGCCGAATTAGATGATTCTAAGCTGTTGTCTCAGGCTCTGAAAGATTTGGAAGAAGGTAGAGTGGAAGAGGCTATTGCGCGTTTGAAGTTGGCAGAAGAGGCTGGAAATCAGGTTGCAGGGCACTGGCTTGTTAAAGCTTACGCTAAGAAGAGGTTGTATCGTTTGGCGTGGGAGAAGTACAATCAATTGCGTTTATTTGAGAAGCTGTTTAATCCTGAGATAATGGATATAACTTATGAGCTGGCCCGCGTTTTAGAGGAGGCAGGAGATTTTAAGAAGGCATTAAAGCTTTACAACGAGATATGTAAAACCGATATAGGTTATAGGGATGCATTTAGAAGATTTGAAGAGCTATACGAGTATGTTAAGAGTATGGGAGGCGTAAAAGGTTGATGAAAAAGGTAGGGTTGCTTTTGGGAGTTATTTTTTTAGTAGTTGTTTGGGCTCAAGATGTTGGGCAGCGGGTTGGTACTTTGAGGGGACAAGTTGTTACGCAAAATTTGAAGCCTATAGAAGGGGCGGTTGTCCTTTTAGATGGTAGAATTGCAGCTAAGACAACTAAAACTGGTGAATTCCTTCTTGAAGGTGTGCCTGTAGGGATGCATCAAATTTCTGTTGATGCAGGAAAACTTGGTAAGAAAGTTATGACCGTTTTGATAAGAGAAGGTTTTCAAACGCTTGATGTTATGGTAAATGTTCCTGAAAAATACGAAAAGAAGTTTGCTGAAAAAACTGCAACAAGTGATGTGGAAGATGAGTACAACGAGTTGTGGTATGGAAAGTTTGGAAACCAGGGAATTTTGCCAACATTTTCAGATGTGGTTCCTTATAAAAGAGTTGTTGTTGATGTGGAGTATGAAAGGCAAGATGTTGCTGGCTTTGCGACAAAAGTGGGAAGTTTGGTTGGAATGGTAAACTTTGGGCTTGGTTATGGTCTGCAGGTTGGAATAGGTTATAGAGGATGGAGAGAGGATAATCTTGATGATGAGGTTTTATATTCGGCTAAGCTTAAATTGTCAGATCACTGGTATGTCGGTGGTTGGGTTAGGGATTCAGATCAACTCGATGAAGAGACTTACTGGTGGGGGGCATACAACTACTCACGTGATAAATTGGAAATAAGCTGTGGAATAAAAGGGAAGAAAAAGGAAAAAACGCGTCCATTTTTACAGCTGGCATATGATTTTACTGATAGGGAAAAGTTGTATGAGCCTCAGGTAAAGGCTAAACTTGTTATTTACTGGGGAAAGGATTGGTATGGAAGGGTACAAAGAGGTGGAGGTTTGGCGTTTTACTTCCCAAAATACAAGGCGAGTATTGGAGTGTATGGGTATAACGATGAGGATAGTAACTCATATGTTTCAGTTGGGGTGACTTTGTGGGGTAAATAGTTTGTTAACTATGAATAGAACGAGGTTGGAGGAGGAGAGATGAAGTTTGGTACAGATGGTATAAGAGGGATTTATCCAGAAGAGATAAACGAAGAGATTGCCGCTTTACTTG
>JAMOTN010000004.1 GCA_027062325.1 bacterium | reverse complement strand
TGGCGCGTTTACCTCACGGTTGATGGAGAACCAATAAACTTTGCAATTCCACCCATAGTGCAAGCTGATTGGGCTGGTAAAATAATTTCTGGTCAAATAAACTTAGAATTTGATCCAGATGGAACAGATGGACAACCTGCTAAAGCATATCTTGAAGAGGGAAACACTGCAGGATTTACAGAAGTTGAACCATTAGCAGATCTGTGGCACAAGTGGATTGAAATTGGAGCTAATAACAACGAATTTAAAAATTCATCAGGAGATATTGCAGCAATTAACGATGCTATCGACAATTCAAATAACAATATCTCAGCTGGAGATAGAATATATGGTCAAGTTGTTTTACAAATGGGAGATCAAGAATTGACCTTTAATTTATATGATGATTCAACTTCTCCGTCCAGTGACTACATAACAATTGCTGCTGGTGAAACTCCAGCCTCATTACTACAAAAACTAAATTATTCAGATGGATCAGACAATATAGGTTTTAGAACAGCAGACGGAGCGCACAAATTAGAAGACTATGTAAATTTTGAGTACAGAAACGGTAAGATATACATGACAGTGAAACCAAACTTAGAAAATGTAGTTATCAAAAATGTAAACTTTTCATTGACGGATTCTACTGGTGCAACAAACAAATCTTCAACATCTCCATTTGATTCATCTTTTTCCGACGGAGATCTTCCAAGTGTAATCGCTCAAAGAGAATTTCTAGATGGTACTCACAATATAACTGTCTCCGAAAACCCAGCAGAACCTGCTAAGGTAATGGGTTCTTACAAGAGAGCTGGTACAGACGGAGACACAGTCAACGATGGAAACTCAATATCATTCCAACCATGGTACTTGACAGAAGATACAAAATTAAATGATGTGGGTATCACTGATTTATCAGCTCCGCTTGTCTTAACTGTAAGAGGTATTGGAGAATACGTTTACAAAGTTAATCCTTCAAACTGCAAAACCATTGGAGATTTAATCAACGCCATAAATGATCAAACGGCGGGTATGGTTACAGCAAAACTTGAAGAAGGTCAACTTGTTCTTGAGACAGCTTATACAGGCAGTGATATAAGTTTAGAAGTCTCCGGTAGTTTGAATACCCCAAGTGTTTACAGAGTTCTATTCACAGAAATTGAAGGTGCAAAAATTTACAGTGACAATACTTTAAGTATTTCTCCAACCACTGAAATTGGCGTCAACACTACTTCTTATACAAACGAATACATCGAAATTACAAACTCATCAGGAACTTATAGATTCTACATATCTGACACAGGAGCCACATCTACTACTACGTTTGAAGACTTTATCAACTCTTTGATGAGCGTAACAGATGCAAATGGTAGTGGATTACAACTTAAAGACGTAATGGATGCTTACATAGAAAATGGAAGATTTGTTTTACTTTCAAAGGAAGGCGGAACAGGAGCAACTATTACAGTTAATGAAAATGGAGACACTGGAGGATTTTTAGATAACTGGATAACCACAGGTAGTGCAACTAGTGCAACAGATACAGGTCACGGTGACCCAACAACAGCCGAAAACATTACCGGTACTGGAAAAGATATAACTTACAATGTTGTAGACAAGTTCAAAGGTATAAGAAAAACAAGCGGTACAGATGAAGAAGTAGAAATGACTATAAGTTTAGAAAACGTATCTGCAAACTCAAAAGAGATAACAATTGGAGACTCAAATATCGGATACATAAAGCTTTCAATAGATCAACTTAAAGCAGGAAATGCAACTATTCGAACCGAAGCTCCAATAAACGTTACCGAAAAGGTAAAGATGGCAATATCTCCTACTCCTGATCAAAGTGGACTGAACGTAAGAATTGTTGAAAACGGTAGAGGTTCACCAATGGATATAAACCTAACTCCCGGAAAAACACACGTTACAAACATAAAAATATACGACAGACAAGGTGGAGAGCACAACCTCCGTGTATCATTTGAAAAAATTGGTAAAGACCACTGGATATACAAAGCAGAATTCGACGAAGGAGATCCATTAAATGAGCAAATCTCTGACAACTGGGGATATTTGATTTTTGACGAATACGGTCGCTTAGATCAAACAAAAACTGCAACAGCAAACAATGTATCTCCTCCAAATATTGTTCCTCCTTTAACAATATCGTATCCTGATGGAACAAAGCAGGAAATTTCACTTGATATGGTTGGAGTCACTCAATTCCAAAGCGAAACCACAACCACTCCTCGTCAACAAAATGGTTATTCAATGGGTATGATGAAATCATTCGAAATTGACGAAATAGGAACAATCACTGGGGTTTACGACAACGGTGTCAGGAGAAAAGTTGGTCAGATACCACTGGCCATTTTTAGAAACCCAGCAGGTCTAGAATCCATAGGTAACACTCTTTTCATTGAAGGAGCAAACTCTGGAATAGCACAAATTGGTATTCCAAACACTGGAGGACGTGGTAAGATTATCGGAAGCGCTTTGGAAATGAGCAACGTTGATTTATCTGAGGAATTTTCAAATATGATAATAGCCCAACGTGGATTCCAAGCGAATTCACGCGTCATATCCACTTCAGATAGAATCCTAGAGGAGTTGGTTAACTTGCGGAGATAACCCCACCCCCTCCCATAGCAACCACCACCCCTCCGTGAGTGCTTTGGGAATTGCCCTGCCTCTTGGCGTTAAAGCTGAGGCGGGGCTTTTATTTTAACTTTTTTTATTCTTTACCGATATCTTTTATGGAGTCAAAAATCTGGGAGGGGAAAATATGAATCTAAAACTGAACAACATCAAATTAGATCTAATGACACTTTCAACCACTGTAGCAGCAATCATATTTTCAATCACACTCATAGCAATTCTTTTTTCATTTCAAGCCACCCCTTTAAAATCAGGTCATGTATACAAAACAACATTAGAATTAACTCAATACTGGCAATGGCAGCATAAAAACGATAAAGTTAATATCACACTTGTCAAAGCTCTAGACAAAATTTTTAATCAAGTAAAAAGCTCATCACAAAACAAACTTTCTTTCAAAGTAATGAAAGGAAGAGAGATAAAACTCCAGGTAAAAGCAAAAAAATTCACCTCTAACACGCAAATGCTCGTTGAAACTTCAAATGTCAATTCAAAGATAAGTTATTCCAAAACTTCTAAGATACAAACTCAAAACACTTTCCCAGCACAACTTAACCTTTCAAACCGCAAGCAAACCATCTCTTCTACAGTTTTAACAAAATCTACAGAACAAAATAAACCTATTATTTACACTGTGAAACGTGGTGACAGCTTGTGGACAATTGCCAGAAAATTTAAAGTTAAACTCATAAATTTGATAGAGTACAATCATTTAAAAACTGCAATGTTAAAAGAAGGCCAGAAACTCTTGATACCACCTGCTTCTTACAAAGCAAAAGGTAATGTTGACTTAGCAATGTTTCTAGAAAAACCAAAACATATCTCTAAAAAGTACATGTTTTCTTCACCTTTAAGAGGTAAAATCATCATAACCTCTCCTTTTGGATATCGCATTCATCCTGTATATCACATAAGGCTACTTCATACCGGAATTGATCTACGCGGTAAAATTGGAAGGCCAGTATATGCTGCAGCTGATGGAGTTGTCACATTTGTAGGATGGCTTCGTGGATACGGAAAAGTTATTGTAATAAAGCATAAAAAAGGTTTTGAAACCCGATACGCGCATCTTTCTAAAATACTTGTCAAAAATGGACAGCATGTTAAAAAAGGTCAAGTGATAGGTAAAGTTGGTAAAACTGGAATTGCCACAGGCCCTCATCTTCATTTTGAGATTAGAAAATACGGAAAACCTGTGAACCCCTTAAAATACACAAGACTTTAAAAGGTAAATTATTATCAAGTCAAGGAGGTAGCAGTATTGAACGAAAAGTTAGAAGCCGTGAAAAAACGTATTAAAAGTTGGGTAAAAATGAAGCCTTTTATTCCTCAAGCTTTTTTAATCTTTTCACAAAACCACACAATCCTTATTGATACTTATAAATACAATGTAGCCATTGAAAGCTTTGATATAGTAGAAGAACTACCTATAAAGATTTTATCTTTAAGAGAAAAACTGGACATACCAACCTTTACCAAATGTATAATTCTCACCTCCTCAAAATTTGATCCAGCTCATATACATCACTGTTGTATCCATAATGCCCTGCTCCCTGTATTTATAGGAAAACTTGAAGAGACAAAGCTAAACCTTCTAATTTTATCTTTGAAAACTCAAAAACCTTATTCATCAAAAGAACAGAGTAATGAAATCTCACCTTACTTCGAATTTATAATTGGAACATCTGAGCAATTCTCTACATCCCAAGGAGAAATCTCTTCAGAAAGTATTGTAAACATCGCTTCTACTATGTCTGACATCGAAGAAAAAGGTGAAAAAGTATTTTTTCTATTTGAAGATTCAGAGAGTATAAATCAGATTAAAAGCAGTATTGAAGAATCACTAAACAGAGAGATAAAATGTGAGGTTGATTCACTATGGGAAAAAGTAAGAAACTTAATAATTTAGTCCCGGTATGGGCAAGAAGTCTCCCAATCTCACCACATTTTTATTCAATCTTAGCTGTTATTGCTCTTTCAACACTTTTAATTGGAGCAATCTTAAATTTTATTAATTTTAAATACGAAGAAAAAACCGTATCTCCTCCATCCATTCTTGGAACACTGAACAAACTCGAAAATGAACTTCCAGATGAATTAGCTATTAACTCAATAGTCATAAACAAAGGAGATATTCGCATTAAATACACAACTTATACTTCAACAAGTTCCGTTAAATTACCTATATCTTTACAAAAACTAGCAACGTGGATAAAAAGTAATTAGCCAAGTATGATACACCACCTCATCAAATCATTAAAATTCACTGTGGAAGGGTAGAATGAAGTAGCCTGCTAGCGTGGGGAGTATGGAGGTGGTAGATATGAATCTTGCAAAAATAATCCCTATCAGTGTATTGATTGTAAACTTAATTATAAATGCTGCAACAGTTGGTGAACTGGTTAAAAAAGCTGATGGCCTAATAAGAGAAGCTGCAAAAACAGAAAATATGCTATACGTAGCAGAGTTTTCTTTCGACGAAACGTTGAAGATATACAAAGACCGCTCAATCAAGAAGTTGCAAGATGCTATCCGTATCCTATTCAAGGCAGCAACCATTTTAGAAAAACACAACTACAAAGAAGACGCCTTGAAAGTTTACCACAAAATAGTCAATAGCTCTTCCGTCAACAAAACACTAATTGCAAAGAGTTTTACCGGGAAAACTAAAAAGGTTGTAATAACTCTTAATGTTTCAGATATGCAGGAAGTAAAAATCGCCAAGAAGAAAGTTCAAGAGGTTGCCTTTGGCTTCGCAAGCCTTGTAAGAAAGTTGCTCGCTGTTGGGAAAAAGCGTTATCAATTGGAAATTGAGCTTCTCAACAATCCAGACATTGCTGATCAATATGCAGCTTTGGTTGACAAGGAGAAAAAGTTATCAAAAGCTGTTGCAGAGGAAGCTGTAAAAGCTATAAAAGCCAAAAAGCTCAATGTTATTGATATTCTTGTGAAAGCACTTCGTTCTGAAAATCCCCCTACAAGAGCTTTGAGGGGATTAGTTAACGCTGCTAAAGAAATCGAAAAAGCTATACAAGGACTTCTTGTAATGTATTACGTCGAAGATCCAAAGTATGCTAAAAAGCTTACTCAGAAAAACGTTGAATTTTCATCAGCACTTGGCTATGTAGCAGGATACGTATCTGCAGCAGATCAGCTAATACCTGCCATTCAGAATGAGACAGATCACTTTCATTCAGAACTTGAACATGCAGTAAATCAAGCAACTCAACAGCTAATCAATGCAGCAACTCAAGAGATTCACAACTTTATAGATAACTTGTTTGACAATTAGGAAAATACGCTCTAGACAACTTATCAAAAATATCAAAAAACATGCCCGGCTGATCCAAACTCAGCCGGGCTTACTTATTTTTCCCTCATATTCATTAATTGATAGGGTGTCAAATATGGTTCACTTTGCATACCAACAATTGGCAAAAACACAATATAATAACCATCAAGTTCCAAACCCATCATCAAAAAATTCCCTTTTTTAAAGGCAATTGGCAAAATTTTGCCGTTATAACCTATTCTCTTTATGATATAAACGTACTTTTTAAGCATATAGACAAACGTTCCATCATCCGGTGTGGCAACATTTTTCCCCTTTATTCTCCAATCAGATCCAATTAACAAAAACCAATTTGAGTAAACATCAGCCTCACCGCCACCAACCATGAAAGCATACGGTCTTTTACCTGCAAACCACGAATCAGAATTAGCAAACTCCCCTGAAAGCAACAAAACAAATACTAAAATAGTCCCCCCTAACCAAGCCTTTTCTCTAAAAAATTTTCTCCAGTTCACATTTATCACCTCTTAAAAATCCCACATCTTTCACTTTCTAAGCACCAATAACTTGTATCCACACCTTTCTGGTACGCGGTCCATCAAATTCTGCAAATATTATTCCCTGCCAAGTTCCCAAAGCTATACGACCATTCTCCACGATAAGCGTCAATGACGGACCAAACATTGAACTCTTAAAGTGACTGTCTGAATTTCCCTCACCATGCGTCCAACGCCAATTATGCGGTACAAGCTCCTTTGAAAATTCCTCAAGATCATGTTTTACAGATGGATCTGCGTTTTCATTCACCGTGATAGCAGCAGTCGTATGAGGAATAAATACCACTACTATTCCATTTTGAATACCGCTTTTTCTCACCACAGATTCAACCTCTGCAGTTATATCAATCATCTGAATACGACGAGAAGTTTTTACTGTAATCACTTCCATCCCTCTCATCCTCCTTTCTTTGCTCCTACCTTTTAACATTCACAATACTTTCTACAAATAATAACAAAGGGGCAGCAAAGGATCACTTACAAGATCTCCCTTGCCACCCCATCAAGCATTATTTTACCTCCACCAAGCAAAAGCTCTTATCGCACCTTAAACACTTTTCATAACATCACGCAAGATTTCAAGTGCAACATCTATCTCTTCCTTAGTAACTACAAGTGGTGGGCAAAATCTTATAACATTTGCACCAGCTCCAAGAAGCAACAAACCTTTACGAAATGCTTCATCAACGATCTTATCGCGCAATGCACCATCCCTTTCTTTGGTCTCACGATCTTTGACTATCTCTACACCTATCATCAAACCTTTTCCACGAACATCTCCTATGAACTCAAATTCATCCATAAACTTCTTAAGCTCTCCAAGTAAGTACTCACCCTGACGTGCCGCATTCTCAATCAACTCATTTTGAAGAAGCTCTATTGTCTTTAGCGCAGCTGCACAAGATACTGGATTTCCTCCAAAAGTAGTCGCATGAGCCCCTGGAGGCCAATCCATAACGTCACGAGAAGCAATTGTAGCACCCAAAGGCATACCAGAAGCGATACCTTTTGCAACGCTAATTATATCAGGCTCTATTCCAAAGTGCTCAATTGCAAACATTTTACCAGTTCTTCCCATTCCTGCCTGAACTTCATCAATTATAAGCAAGATTCCATACTTTTCACACAACTTCTTCAAAAGTGGGAAAAAGTTATCCGGCGGAACAACATAACCACCCTCTCCCTGAATTGGCTCCGCTATTATAGCCGCCACTTCTTCTGCCGGAGCAACAGTATTGAATACAACTTCCTCAATAAATTGAACTACCTCTTCCGCAACCTTTTCAGGTGAAACATCTTTTGAAAATGGAGGTCTATATGGATTTGGATATGGTACGTGAATAACGCCAGGAACAAGAGGAGCAAAGTGCTTCCTTTGAACATACTTGGAAGCAGTAAGGCTCATTGCTCCGTAAGTTCTACCGTGGAAAGCTCCGTAGAAAGCTATAATATACTGACGCTTTGTATGATAACGAGCAAGCTTTATCGCAGCTTCGTTTGCCTCAGCACCAGAGTTGGAAAGAAATACACGCTTGGCATTATCACCTGGGGCAATCTCCGCAAGTTTTTTGGCAAGCTCAACTTGCTGAGGATAGTAAAAATCAGTTCCTGACATGTGAATTAACTCTTCTGCTTGCTTTTTTATAGCCTCTACAACCTCTGGATGACAGTGTCCAGTTGAACAAACAGCAATTCCTGCATTGAAGTCAAGGTAAGTGTTACCATCAACATCTTCTACCCAACATCCATTCCCTTTTTTGGCAACCATGGGATAACTTCTAGTATATGATGGAGAAATAAACAGTTCATCATCTGCCAAAATTTTCTTTGCCTCCGGTCCAGGAAGCTGAGTTTTTATTTCTGGTCTTTTCATAACTCCTCCCCTCCTTTGATTATCTCCAATACCCTCTTAGCCTTCTCCAACACATCCCCTTCTATTTTCTCCGCCTTCTTCTCAAACTTAATCTTCTCTACAGCAACAACCTCCGTCAAGGAAGGTTTGACCTCTATTTCGTCTCCTTCTATAACTTTAACTTCCCTTTTCAACGCCTTTGCTATTCTACCAAAATTTATTGCTACTTTAGAAGGGGCAAAGGCAAGCAAAGCAGGATACTTAACTTTCATCTCATCTAACCAATTTTCTCCAGCTTTTAAATGCACATATTCAGATCTAACTTCCACAATTTCAACTATATCACCAGCAAAAGCATAACCAAGTATATGAGCAATCTGAGCAGGTACAAAAGAAGTAGCACTATCTTGAGTGTAACTTCCAGTAAGAATAAGTTGATAATTCTTCTTTTTTAGAAAAGAAGCCAGCACGTTAGACGTCGCATAAGTATCAGAACCTTTAAGCCGCGGATCAGAAAGCAGATAAAATTCCCCCCACAACTCCTCATCAAACACGCTCGCTGCCTGAACAATTACCTCAGTATTAACCTCTGGCCCCATACTTACGACATCTACCGTCACATCATTAACTGCTGCACAAAGTTTGTTAATAAAACCTGCTGCACTCAACTCTGTCTCATTTAATATTAATTCTTCTCTTACATATCCACCACTTTTGGTCGGTCTTAGTTCAACAGGTGTTCCCTTCACCAAAAGCGCTACTTTCAAATCAAATCACCTCTTTAAAATTGTTAAAGAAGTTCCTCTGTAAAAGAACTTTCACATTTCGCTAGGATTATAGCATACTAGGAAGTTTTTTGTATAATTGAAGAGGTAAACTTGTGAGGTGGAAAGGATATGAAAATCGTCATAGGCTCTGATCACGGTGGATTCGAATTAAAGGAGAAATTGAAAAAATGGATAGTTGATAAATTTTCAGTTGAAGTAATAGATGTTGGCACCCATTCCCCAGAATCTGTTGATTATCCCGACTTTGCCATTCAAGTTGCACTGAAAGTTGCGAACGGGGAAGCTGAATTTGGAATAATGATTGATGGAGTCGGAGTTGCAAGCGCAATGGTTGCCAACAAAATTCCAACAATAAGAGCAGCCTGCTGCAATGAAATATTCTCAGCCTACAATGCACGCGCCCACAACAACGCAAACGTGCTGACCATGGGGTCACGTGTTATAGGTGAAGAGGTTGCCAAAAGGGTAGTAGAAACATTTTTAACTACTGAATTTGAAGGTGGACGCCATACAAGACGAGTGGACAAAATAACCGCAATTGAAAACCGTGTTCTATTTCAAGCACAAATTGTAGCAAAAGAAGCATCGTCAGCATCTGCTTATTCTGTAAACAACTTACTACCAAATACAACGTCCAAAATTTTCTCTAGTCGTTCTGATCCTTATGGCATAAACTCTCTACCTGAAGAGTGTACCTCTCCATTTTGTAATACACCCAGTAGTCTAAAAGAACCAACTTCACTAGAAGCAAAAATTGAAAACGTCAAGCGTCAGTTGGTAAATAATACCAATTCGCAGCTAAACTCATCCATGCAACCCTTAAAATTCGTATCAGAGGAAACTGTAAAGCATTGGAAGGGAAATCAAATTCCTATAACTAAGAAAACTATCATTACTCCGCTTGCTCGAGACATCGCCAAAGATTTAGGAAAGGAGTTCGTGATAGTGTGAAGTTTGGAAAAGTAGTTGGTAAAGTGACACCTTCTTATCTTTATCCAGTGGTTGAAGGCAAGGCTCTTCTCCTTGTAGAAGAACTCAATGAAGAGTTGAAAGAAACAGGTAATTTTTTAATAGCAACAGATGCAATAGGTGCAGGCTATGGTGAGTATGTTGTGATGACCACTGGGGGCCTCGAAGCAGGTCTCGTATTTCCAGAGCGCATAGTACCCTCTGATGCCACAATAATTGGAATCGTCGACAAGTCTGGAAAAAAAGAAGGAACCAAATAAGGGAGGATATACTGTGCAGTTCGGCCGTGTTAAAGAAGAAGTCGTATTGAATGAGAAGATAGGAAAACTTAAAAACAAGCGTTTGTTCTTAGTAGAGGTGCTGGATATCAATTTAAATTCAACTGGTAAGAGTGAAGTTATGATAGACTTTGTAGGTGCCAGAGTAGGAGACATTGTCCTTTTCATAAAAGAAGGAGGAAGCGTTCAATCCATATTAGGTGACAAAGAAGCACCTTTCATATATGGCATAATAGGTATAGTTGATGAGGTGTATAGGGAGGGAAGAAAATGGACGCAGAAATAAGAAAAGTTCTCAACAACCTTGATTTTTCAGTTCCATTGAAAGAAGGCGGTCTCAACTTTTCAGCTTCAGAAGGAGCTAAAGTATCACGGCGCATAACCTCATCAGAAGACAGATTAACCAGCTACTACAAAACGCCTTACATTAAACGCGGCGAAACACTCAACGTAAACGTTGCCGCAATGATAGATCACACTCTTTTAAAACCAACTGCTCAAAAGAACGATATATTGCGACTATGTGAAGAAGCAAAAATGTATCGTTTTGCAAGTGTATGTGTAAATCCTTACTGGGTTAAACTCTGCTCAGAAGTTTTATCTGGGACAGGGATTGACGTTTGCACAGTGGTCGGATTTCCCCTTGGAGCAACTACAACCTATGCAAAGACAAAGGAAACCGAGGAGGCAATAAAAAACGGTGCAACAGAAATAGACATGGTTATAAACATTGGAGCCCTCAAGGATAAGGATTACAAAGCTGTTCAGCATGATATTGAAGAAGTCGTAAAAGCAGCATCCGGAAATGTTGTCAAAGTAATAATAGAGTGCTGCTACTTAACAGATGAAGAAAAAATCACCGCTTGCATAATTTCAAAAGCAGCAGGTGCTCACTTCGTAAAAACTTCTACTGGATTCGGATCTTGGGGAGCACGTGCTGAAGATGTTCTTCTCATGAGAAAAACTGTAGGAGAAGAGATGGGAGTCAAAGCTGCAGGGGGAATCAGAAGTTACGAAGACGCTGTCAAGATGATAAAATCAGGTGCAAATAGACTGGGAACTAGTTCAGGCGTCAAGATTGCAAAAGAGGAGGCAGAGCTTAAAAGATCATGATAACACCAAAATTTGTTGCTCTGGACACAAATTTTAAGCCAGTAGGTAAGTTAATATACACTGTATCAGCTTGTGTAAAAGACGCAACTTCCTTGAAGGAGAAAGGTTTCAAAATTGTTGCCGTAATAGGTTATCCATGGGGTATAAGCCCTGTCAATGCAAAACTTGTTGAAGCTCAATTTGCCATCAGAAATGGCGCTGACATTGTAGCTTTTATTCCAAATCTTGTAAACTTTGAGCACAGAGATATAGTTAGAATTCGAGAAGAAATAGAGGAGTTATCCTCCATTAACACTCAAATTCAATTCTTAATCCCCATAAAATACAAGGACTTAGCCTCTTCCATTGCAAACGTAATCTTTTTCACAGAAGAAGCCCCCATCCTATTTACTCACTCAGAAGACGCAGCCTGTTACATAGACCTTTCTTCCAAAACATTCAAACTTGAAAAATTACCAGCAAACCGTAGATCATTTGCTTTAAAAGAAGCTTCAAAAGGATCAATAGTAATCTTTGCTGGAAAGCTTTCAAAGTACGCTGCAAATCTGACAGGTGGTTTTAGTGTAGTAGTAAACAACAATTTCTTAACTTATTCTGCTAAGATGGTTGGAAACCTTGGGAAACACTTAGCTCAACTTAAAATCCCAGTGCTGAAAATAACAGGCACTGCATCCAAACCTACAGTTCTACTAATTACCAAATCCGGAATTGATTTCATTGAAATTGAAGGTGAGGAAGCCTCATTTATCGAATCTCTAGTAGCAGACTACTCACTCCTTCACCTGGGTCCCTTTAAAACATTTTCATCTGTTATCCTCCACCGTGACGGAAACTTCACAAGCTATGGAGCAAGAGGGGGAGCAGCTTTCGCCTTTGCAAAGAAAAATCTGCTAGCAATCGCTGTAGAGCGTGCGCAACTTCCAGAACTTGATATTCCCATACTTTCAGAATTTTTAGAAGTGGGACTTCCACTCTATTCTGATCTTGCAATAGTAGAAAAATTAAACGATACTGGAGCTATAAGTCGTCCTATATCTTCCGGAATGTATCAATTGTTTGAAGAAAGAGAAAAGTTTGGCTGTTTTGGCTGTAGTATAAAGTGTCTGGGACGTCTTCACTTTGAAGGAACCCTTCCCGTTCCTACCTTGGAAGATCTTTTGTTCTTTTCATTTTCAGATGAAGCAAAAACCTTAGCTGAAATTCAATACTGGCTTGAAAATAGCCTATCTCCCATAGAAGCTGCTTCAAGAATCTCTTCTCAAGAAGCTGTAAAATTGTCTCCTCAAATCTTAAATCACCTATTCAACATGATTCCATCCACATCTTTTAAAAGTTTCAGTGTTGTATCAACTTCGAATGAATTACACACTGCTGCTAATCTTTCCCTCTCTCCAGTACCAACATTTGACTATCTTCCTCTTTACTCATTTACATCCGGAATTCTACAACTCCACAACTACGACTTGAGCAAAAAAGGTCCCGTTACGGAACTGAGCCGCTACCTTCTAATTTTCAGTGCTATGAGCGAAAACCTAGGTCTGTGTCCAAAAGCAGTTTTCAACTTTTTCCTAACAGAGCATGCTTCTCAACTCGCCGCTTTTGTAGAAGATATACAGGGTGAATTCGAAGCTGCTATAGAAAGCTTAAGTGTAGAGTTAACTCTTCCCTCTCAATTCAAAACGCTCATCCCCCGCTATCCATTCACAAGGAATGATATACGCAACTTCTTAATCTCATTCGGAATTGACAAAGAAGAAGAATAACTAAGGTTCTAAAATTTCACGCCACCTAGTGTAAACACAAAAGCCTCTATTTAAGTAACTGGGATCCCACAGTGTCAAATCATCTGTTTCAGTGGTTGCGTTCTTTTTAAAAGCAACGTAGATACCGTAGTTATTGGAATTTGTCAAAGGACTTTTATAAACCTTGAGTATCAAATTCTGCATTATTGCATCCATGTCGTTCAAATAATTCATACCTGTCTTACCTCCAGCTATTTCAAGTATCCGGTGCATATCTATGAAAGACCATCCCTCTTCTGTAGCCAACCAAAAGTATGCATACTGAACCTCTGTTGTGTCATTATCTAACTCGTTCTTAAAGTTAGCTTTAGTAGCACCTCCTACACCGTCCAATATATCATTGCAAGCCTTTTTAAACACATCTTCAACACTTGCCCAGTAATCAAGGTCAACAGTAACAACTGCAGAAGGATTACTCCAGTGATCAAGC
>JAMOTN010000003.1 GCA_027062325.1 bacterium | reverse complement strand
TGAGGGGGGAAACACCCGGAGCCATGCCGAACCCGGAAGTTAAGCCCCCTACAGCCGACGATACTGCCCCGCCGGGAAGGGGTGGAAAAATAGGTGTCCGCCAGCCCTTTTTTATTTTTTTGAAAAAATAGGGAAAGCTGTGAGTGCCCCAAGTAGGAGCTAGACTAAAATCTTGCCTGATTTTTCTCGCCTTGCTGCAAGTCATCGGTGGAATTGACAAAAAGAAGGTTTTGCACAATGGGTTTACGTGTTTTATTGCTTGTTCCCAGTAGAATTTACTGTTTTGTGATGGAAAAATTATGGTGTTTAGTCCTTCGAATGTTGATGGAGACGGACTGTTATAATGGTCGAACCTTTTGAACAAACCGTAAAAATTTAGCTGGGCGCGCATGATAAGTTTTTTGGGGTAATATTTTTCTAAGTGAGTGAGAAAAAACAAAAAAAGTGTGTGTTCTCCTTCAAAGATTGCGATATTTGGTGAAAGGTTTCTGACAAGGTATGCAAATGCTTTTTTGAGTTACGTGTTTAAAGTGTGGCAGGGGATTTCTGATCCAATGGAAATTATGTGGTTTGAAAGGAAAGAATATGTATCTTTTGTTTTTTCTCCTACCAATCCAAACATTATGCCCTCTTTTTAGCAAAAACTTTGCGTTTTCAGATACCAACTTGATATTGCGAGGTTTTTATGAATCGATGAGTACACAAACCAAATTTTCAACTTCCTCATGCGCAAATTATAGCATGTGGGTTGGCATACTGTGGAAACTGCAAGTTTTCTATTTGAAGAGTTTTGGCAGCGATTAAAAGAAAAGTTTGAGAAAAGCGAGAAGAATAAAAATGGCTTGGTGCTTGACAAAGGTAAATGATTGGTATAAAATGTGAAGTGCAGCGGGCCTGTAGCTCAATTGGCTAGAGCACCCGGCTCATAACCGGTAGGTTCCAGGTTCGAGTCCTGGCAGGCCCACCACCGGAGGAAGGGATGCGCTCCCGTCGTCTAGGGGTCTAGGACACCGGCCTTTCAAGCCGGCAGCACGGGTTCAAATCCCGTCGGGAGCGCTCTTTATATAGGCGCGTAGCTCAGTTGGTCAGAGCGCTTGCCTGACGCGCAAGAGGTCGGCGGTTCAAGTCCGCCCGCGCCTACCATTGTCGATAATACCCGCACTTAGTTTTAAGTGCGGGTTTTTTTATTGTTGTGGAGGAATTGCTTTGAAGGAAGAATTGAAACGGCAAATCGGAATTACTAATTTAGAAGTTGATGTGGAGTCTTCAGGTTCTTTTTTTGATTATCTTTTTTTGATTTCAACTCCCTTACATGCTTTGCAAATTCCGTTGATACTTTCGGCAAGTGAAATGACTGCTGCTAAACTTGCTATCTTAGTTTATAGGCGAAATTTCACAGCGACTTTTACGGTTTTGGAAATTTTAAATAGAAGGTTGAATTTTGAAATAAGAAAGTTCACCTTCAAAAATTTTCTCAAGTCTTTTAAAAGGTTGAGAAATTTTTCAAAGGTTGTTATTTTTAACGATAGGGTAATGTCTCAACTGGCAGCCGTTTGTTTGAGTGTTTTTTTGAATAAGGTTTTTTATAAAAGAAAGATAATTTACTGTTTAGGTAGTGATGGCCTTTATCAAGAGAGAAAGGATATATTTGCCCCAGGGACTAGGATGTTTTACGATGAGTGTTATATGTTTCCATTTTTTAGTTTTTCAAATAAATGGGTTAGATGCCAAAAAGTGTACTTTTATTCGAAGAGTGATTTTGATTTTATGCTGAAATTTTTTGAGGGAGAAGATAATATTTTGAATGGTAATTTAACATTGCTTGTTTTGCCTTTTATGACAGCTGAGAGAAAATCAGATGATTTGGTGAGAAAAATATTTCTGAATTTGCCGCCAGAAGAAAAAATTCTTGTAAAATTTCATCCGCGAGAAAGAAGAAATAATAAAACTGAATTATTGAATTTGTTTAAGTTGCGTGATTTAAATGTAGAAGAGTTGAAGGTTAATCTTCCTTTAGAAATACTGTTGCTAAAATTTAAAGATAACTTAAGGCGTGTGATTTTGCCACAAAATAGTACTGTTAATAATTTTTCAAAGTACTTAAAGGATATTTACAATTTGGATTTTGAAATTTTAGAGTTAAATTAGAAGGTGAAGGAATGAGACTTAATCTTTATTTGGCAAGATGTGGTGTTGCGTCAAGGAGAAGAGCAGAAAAAGAGTATATTTTAAAGGGCAAAGTCAAAGTTAACGGAGAGGTAGTTTTAAATCCAGCCTACCATGTTAGTGAGGATGATATTGTAGAAATTAATGGAAGAAGAGTTGAGCCTATTGGTGAAAGTGTCTGGATAGCTTTTTATAAACCACGTGCAGTTTTAACAACGACTAGAAACCAACGAATAGGAAGTATTTTGGATAAAAGAAAAAATGTGATGGATTACTTCAAAAATTTCCAAACCAGGGTTTTTCCAGTAGGAAGGCTTGATTACAATACAGAAGGCTTATTGCTTTTTACAAATGATGGAGATATGGCTCAGAAGCTGTTAAAGCCACACTTTGGTATTGAAAAGGAGTATTGGGTTTGGACAGACTTAAAGAAAAAATATCGGGGCAAAGGATTGGTGAGTAAAGTTTTAGAAAGGTTGAAGTGTGGAATGAGGTTAAAAGACGATAGAGGAGAATATTTGTTTAAGCCATGCAGGGTGGAATTAGTTAAAGATGGAGATAACTGGGTTTTTAAACTTGTTATAACGCTTGGTAGAAATAGAGTTATAAGAAGGGCATTTGCTGCTTTAGGTGTGAAAATAAAAAAACTTCTAAGGGTAAGAATAGGCAATATCGAACTTGGCAAAATGCTTCCGGGAGAGTGGCGTTATCTTACAGAAAAAGAGGTGGAGCAGCTGAAAAAATTAATTAACAAAGCGATTACCACTCCACCCCTCAATTGATATACTTAATTCTTTTATTTGATTATAGGGCGCAGTTTATTAACTTTATACAAACTTTAATTCAGCGTCTTGTATGATTTTTTATTGCTAGCAAAGAATGCTGCTTCTGCGAGTGCTAGCATCTCGTCTTCGCCGGGATAGACTTCGATTGGGGCTATCCATGAGCAGCGGTTCTTTATAAAGTTTATTAAAAACTCATCACGAGCCAGTCCACCGGTGATTATAATGTAGTCGACTCCGCCTGCAGCTGCTGCCATGGCTCCTATTTCTTTGCTGATTTGGTAACACATTGCTTCGTATACAAGTTGCCACTCTTTGTTGCCTTTTTTTATTTCATCTTCTATTAGTTTTCCATCGTTTGTTCCAAGGTAAGAAACTAGACCACCTTTTTTAGTTATCAATTTCAGCATCTCTTTTTCTGAGTATTTGCCGCTGTAGCAAAGCTGCACCAGTTGCGTGACAGGAAGAGTCCCGGTTCTTTCTGGACTGAATGGACCTTCGTCGTTTGCGTTATTTACGTCAACCATTTGACCTCTGACGTGAGCGGTGACGGATATTCCGCCTCCTAGATGTGCTACTACCAACTTAAGGTCTTTGTAATTTAGGTTTTTGTTTTTGCAAAATCTTCTTATAACTGCTTTGATATTTAGAGCGTGAGCAAGGCTTTTTCTCTCGATTTCTTTGAGGCCGGAAAAGCGTGCCCAATCCCACATTTCATCAACAGAAACTGGGTCTGCTATAAAAGCCATCTTCCCTACTTTATCAGCTAGTTCTTTTGCGATTAGTCCACCAAGTAGTGAAGGATGATAAGCGGTGTATTTGGTTTTGAGAATTTCTACCATATTCTCATCAACCACATAAGTTCCTGACTCAAGTGGGATTATTGGTCCACCTCTCCCAATGAATATATCAATATCTTCCAATTTTACGTTGTTTTCTTTGAGAAACTCTAAAACGAGCTGTGTTCTTATAGGAAGTTGCTTAAATAAATCATCAGGAAGTGAATCAGTAGAATGGCGAATCGTTTTAGCGTGAAGAAGCTCCACCTCTTCTCCACTTCCTTTAAAAATAGCTGCTTTTGTTGAAGTTGATCCGGGATTTATTGCTAAAATTAGCTTTGGCATACTTATCACCTCTTTGCTTTGGAGTTTCTAAGTTTTAGTATAAAAAAAATGATGAGTTTTATAAATTTTGTTATAACAGTTAGCAGATAGGAGTGTAGCTTTTATGGAAGTTTTCAAAGCAAGGGTTTTGAGAATTTTATATCGTTTGTTTTATTCGCTGGTTTTGCCAGTGCTTATTGGTAGTATTACTGCCCTTGTTGTTTCAGCTTTTGTTATTGGATCGTATAACTTTTCAATTTGGAGCTATACTGTGTTGAGGAAAAATTATCACTGGATTTTTTTACTCTACCCGTTTGTTACTGTATTTGTTGTGTGGATGAAGAGGTGGATCTTGGGGATAGATAGGGCGTTTAGTAGTTTTGATACTGCAATTTATGCGTATCATATAAACAAAAAACTTGGAATTGATAATTTAGTTGATGCCTTTGCAGTATTTATTGTGAGCGGTGTGGGAATAGCTGCTGGGAAGACTGGCCCTGCAATGTTTTTGGCGTGTATTGTGGCTGCATTGATGGGAAGTTATATGATAAAGGACTATAGGTATCTTTATACTATGGCAGTAGCTTCCTCGTTTGCCTGGATGTTTAAAACCCCTATAGCTGCGGCATTGATTGCTGTTGAAATCTTCTTTAAAAAGGGAATTGCGGAAGAGTACGTTATGCCTGCTTTTGCGGCTGCGTTTACCGGATACTTTGTAAGAGCGAAGTTGGATTTTCAAACTTACACATTTTTAGGAGTTATTGATTCAGATAAGATATCCTTCAATTCTGTATATGCGATTCATTTGATATCTTTTGGCATTTTGATTGCCGTTGTAGGAAGTGTGTTTATCAGGTTGTTTTCGTATTTTTTGAGGTTAAGAGAAAAATTGGTATATAAAGAGGGGTTATATGTTGCTGTGCTAATTGGAGTTGGAGTATTAGCAGCTTTTGGAGTTGGTTTGACAGATGCAGCTTTTTCTAGTTCCGAATTTTTCTTGAGAAAGTTGCAGATGTTTCTGTCGGGAAAAATAACATTGGGGTTGAGGGAAGCGTTGGTGGCTTTTGGAGTGGAGTTACTTATTATTTCAATGGTTGCTGGTATTGGAGTTCCCGCTGGTATAGTTGCGCCCACTCTGGTAATAGGTGGTTTGTTAGGTGTTAGCTATGCTTTATTGTTTGATTTGAAACCAGATATGTTTTTCGTTGTAGGAATTGCTGGGATGTTTAGTTTTGTTTTTCAAGCACCTATTTCTATGTTGATATTTTCATTGGAGTTAACGGGAAGGATAGAACTTGCACCTTATGTGATACTTTCATTTGTTTTTACAATGATGTTTGCCAGGGATAACCTAGTGTTTGGTAATTCGATACTAAAGAACCAGCGCCCGAAGGCTTGAGAAACCTCCGGGCCCTAGTATATTTAATCAGAATAATTTGAATGATTTGATGTTCAGTTTATGAAATAGCTGCGGCTAAAACTATTGAGTTGTACTTCTCAACTTCTGTGTCTGCTCTAGAAAGCATTATAATAGGAGCTGATGCTCCGGCAACTATACCGCCTGCCTTCATTCCAGCAAGGTATATGCACGCTTTTCCAAGTATATTTCCTGCTTCTATGTCTGGAACAATTATGATATTGGCTTCCCCCGCTACAAAACTTGTGATCTTTTTATGAAGAGCTGCCTCTTTACTTACTGCGTTATCGAGTGCAAGGGGACCATCAACTATTGCCTTTATCTGACGACGAATTGCCATTTGGGTGAGACTTGCTGCTTCAAGAGTGGCATTCATTTTTGGATTAACAGTTTCAACTGCTGCTACAACAGCAACTTTCGGCATATTATCCTCTATCTTGAGCCATGATTCAACAGCGTTTTCAATTATTTGAGCTTTCTCTTCTAGGGTTGGCTCGATGTTGATTCCACCGTCTGTTATGAACATGATTCCCTTTTCTGTATGCTCAACTGCCAAAATGTGAGAGAGAAGACGTCCTGTGCGTAGTCCCTCTTCCTTATCAAGTATTGCCTTCATAAAAGTCGAAGTTTGTACCTTACCTTTCATTATTGCGCCGGCTTCCTTGTTGCGTACTTTAGATACAGCTATCTTGGCGGCCTGTTTTTCATCTTCAACTTTTATTATCTCTATCCAGCTTGGTACTTCAAAATCTACTTCTCCAATTGCTGTTGCTATAACTTTTTCAACAATTCCTTTATCTTTTGCATTTTTTAGTGCTTCAAAAGAAGAAGAGTTAATAGCAGCCACAGATACGATGAATTTTTTACCGCGTGCTTTCTCCTCCAGATCTTTCCAGAAAAACATGATATCCACCTCTCACTAATTTAGAAGCTTAGAGATTTTGCATCCCCTTTGACATGACTGCTGCAAGAGCAATTGACAAGTGTTTTGCTTCATCTGAATCTGCACGGGAAGTCAACACAACCGGAACTTTCGCACCCACAAGAACAGCTCCGACTTTACCCTTTGCAAGAAAGCCTAAAGCTTTGTAAAGGACATTTCCTGCTTCTATATCTGGAGTTACGAGAATGTCAGCCTTACCTGCAACCGGACTTTCTATTTTTTTATGTTTTGCTGCCTCTTCACTTACTGCATTATCAAGTGCAAGAGGTCCATCAACTATTCCGCCTTTGATTTGATTGCGTGCTGCCATCTTTGCAATTGCTGCAGCATCAAGAGTTGCTGGCATCTTAGGATTTACCGTTTCTACTGCTGCAAGGAGTGCCACTTTTGGCTCTTCAATCCCAATTGCACGCGCTGCATTTATTGCATTTTGAACGATTTTAACTTTTTCTTCAAGAGTTGGCGCGATATTCATTGCTGCATCTGTGACTCCCAGAAGCTTTGGATAGTGCTCCAACTCAAAAAAAGCTATGTGAGACATTAGAGAATTTGTTCTCAATCCTTTTTCCTTGTCGAGAATTGCCCGCAGATAGTCGGCTGTCTGCACCAATCCCTTCATGAGCATATTGGCTTTACCTTCTCTCACAAGTTCGACAGCTTTTTTACATGCTTGGCGAGGATCTGGTTCATTGACTATCTCAAACTTAGATAGCTCCATTCCAATTGATGGTGCAATTTCTTTGATCTTCTCCTCATCTCCTACCAGAATTGCCTCTGCAATTCCTTCGTCACTTGCTTTTTTTACCGCCTTTAAAACTTCTTCATCGGCAGCACCTGCGACTGCCAGAATCTCCTTTTCAGTAATGTCTTGAAGCTTTTGCAAAATTTCAGAAAAACTCTTCACGGCTTACCCCTCCTTTAAAGTTGTCTCTGACCACTACACCTCTAAGTGCTATTTTAACAAAAGCTAGCATATTACTAGAAAATTCAGATCAGGTTTACTCATTAATCCTGATCGCAAAATTTTGGGTTTACAAGAAGTGCCTTGCACTTTGAACATATCACTATTGAGTCAGGATCGGAGAGCTTATCAAGATCCGATTTAAAGAGCTCTGTTGAACAGTTTGAACAGCGTCCATCGAGCAACTTTGCAACCACTACCTTTAGTTTTTTGTGCCTTTCCCATTTTTCACGTGCTATGTCGTCTAACTCTTTTAAATAAACTTTGTATTTTTCAAGTGCTTCCCTGTAGTTTTCTCCGACTTCAGAAATTTTTTCTTGTAGTATGGGTTTCTTTTCTTCAAAAACTTTCATAGCTTCCTCTAGGTTTTGAGTGAGTGAAGCAAGTTCAGCTCGTAAAGTTTCTATGTCCTGAAGTAGTTCAATTCCTTCTTCTTCAAGTGAAGCGATCTCGTTGTCTATGTGGACTATCTTCTCCTCAATCTCTTGCCAATTGGCCTTTGTAAGGCTGGAGAGCTTTTCTTTCTCTTCATCAAGCTGCTTTATTTTGTCTTCAATGTTCATCTGCTTTAGCTCAGCTTCTTTTAATGATGCGCGTTTCTTCTCAACTGTGTTTTCTAAATTTTTTATTCTCTCTTGCAAAGAGGCAAGCTCAGTTTGATACTTTTTCATCTCTTTTTTGTACTTGCGAGCCTCTTTCAACGCTTGCCACGTTTTCCAAAATTTCTTGTGTCGATCTAAACCTATCAACTTGTTCACCCCTTTATGACCAGTTTGGGCTTGAGTTCGAGTGCGCGAGAAGCTATCCCTGCTTTCTCCGTTGTCTCTACGACTAAGTTCACATCTTTGTAGCACATGGGGGCTTCTTCAAGTGCGCTGCGCTTGCTTTTTGTCTTCCACTTGATGCCTTCCATACTCTTTTCAAACTCTTCCCATGATACTTTTCCAGGGCGTCCTCTTTTCCCAGCTGCTTCTCGTCTTCCCATAACGCGCCCTGCTCCGTGGGCAGAGGAGAAGAAGGTTAAGGAAGCATGTTTTTCTTCTTCTCCAAGCAAAACAAAGCTATTTGTTCCCATAGAACCGGGAAGTAGCACTATTTTTCCTTTGCGAGCAGATACAGCGCCTTTTCTGTGAACAAGAACTGTTTGCTTTCCAAATTTTTCAAAGCGGGCTATGTTGTGTGAGATATCGCGAACTAAAATTGGCTCTACGCCTAAAGTTTCTACAAAGATCTTTCGAATTATAGCCCCCATCAAAGCTCTGTTGACATAAGCAAAATTTGCAGCACACGCCATCGCTCCCAGGTATGCTTCATACCAATCTTCGCTTTTGTAAAAGAATCCTAGTCCTTGGTTGGGTAAAATACCTTCTCGTTTGCGCATACTCTTCGCAGGCTTCATATAGTCATCGCCTATTTGATGACCAAAGCCACGCGAACCAGAGTGAATCATGATGTAAGTCAGTTCTTTCTCAGGTGTGAAAAACTCACTTGCCCAGCGCTTCAAATCGCCTGAAATGTTGAAAACTTCTTTGATGTAGCCGATTTCTATGAAGTGATTACCTCCTCCGAGTGTTGCAAGTTGCGAGCTACCACGTTCAATTGCACGATATGAGACACGTTTGAAGTCTGCAGCAGAAAGGGTGCTTGAGCTTTCGTCAGCATCCACACGCCAATCCAATTCTTCTGGCTCAATAAAAGAGGTGTATTTTTTAAACCAGCTGGTAGATGAGTAAGAGGAAAAGCGTAACCCTTTCTCGCACACTTCTTTTAAGGTGAACTCATCAACTTGTATGTTTTCCTCGCCTTCTCCCGCAGGAATTTCACGCCAGATACGGCTTAGTAAGGTTTCAGAGCGTTTTTCAACTTCTTTTATGGGGAGTGGGAGAAGCATCAGCCTGACACCACAGTTTATATCGTATCCGACAGCTGCGGGAACAACTATTTGTTTCGACGCAATTACTGTGCCTATAGGACATCCAAAGCCTTTGTGAATGTCGGGAGTTGAAACAATGTGTTTGAAAATGTGCGGTAGGGATGCGGTATCTATAAGTTGCTTCAGTGCGTCTAGTTCAATCGACATGGTAGGATGCTTTACTACATAAGCGTCAACTTTCATTGAGGAGGTTCTTTTTACACGAAAAATGTAATCGTGTATTTTTTCAAGGAGGCTTGTCAATTTACTTCCCCTCTCTTGTAGAGTGATTCTGCTTGAGGAGAAATTTGTGATAATAGTTTTCGCAGTATTGCTATATAGGTTGAGGTTTTGTCAATCATGTATAAGTTTTGTGAGAGTTTCAGTGCACTTTTTTTGAAAGAAGAAAGGGTTGCCATAACGAATTTTATAGTATTACCCAACTCGGCTTCGTCAGTTACTATTAGAGGTTTTGGCTTCAAGGAGAGTTTGGATGTTAGAAATTGCACCTCTTGTAAAACATCTTTAAAGTTCGAAAGAAATGGTCCAGTTATTGTGGGCACAGCGAATTCAAGTGGTTCTAAGAAGTTGTGGCCTCCTATTGGAGTGAATGAGCCTCCCACAAGTGCAAGGTCTGAGAGTTGTAAAGCTTCTTTTACAAGTCCGATTTTATCAACTATGATGGCGTTGTTACGTTTTACAAAGTTAACTAATGTGTGAGCTTCCTTTAATTCGGCGTCTTCTAGTCTGGAGAGAAGAGGAATATTGAGACCAAGCTTTTGAAGTTCTCCTTGAACAGCTCTAGCTCGCTCTGGATGGCGAGGTATTATTATAAGTTTTGGAAGAGGAGAAGGTGCAACTTCTAAAATTGATTTCACTATCAATTTTTCTTCGGAATCATGCGTGCTGATTATTGATATTACAGGAAGATTGGGCTTAAAGTTTCTATCCGATTGGCTCCTCGTTTTATTCTTAACAAAGCTGAATTTGAGATTTCCAACGACGGCTATCTTATTCGCTCCTAACTCCCTAAATGAATATGCGTCTTCTAGGTCTTTGGCTAGTATTGTGGGGATCGAGAAGATTTGACGTACAGCTTTGAAAATTGTTGCTACACGCCATCTACATAATGCCCGTTCTGTTATGCGTGCGGATACAAGAACGTATGGAATTTTGAGCTTTTCAGCTTCAAGCATCAAGAGAGGCCAAATTTCCGATTCAGCTGCCACTATGAGTTTGGGATTAATTATTTTGATTCGCTTTAGGGAAGAGGGAAGATCCAATTTGTATCTCCAAACGGGAAGTTTTGGAAAGAGTTTTTTTGCAAATTCAAGACCTGTGTCTGTGCCAATCTGAATTGCACATTTGAAGGTTTTGGATAATTCTTCCACAAGTGGAGAAATCAGCTTAACTTCTCCAACTGAGACTGCGTGAAAGAGAATGTCAATTTTACCCTGTTGTATATCGGGAAGAGGATAAATTAACTCTTTGCCGAATAAACGAAAAAGGGGAGCTGCTATCTCTGCCACTCTAGCAACTCCCCCGTAAAGCTTCCATATAAAACTAGAATGTGATGATATTATAGGCTTACCTAGGTCCTCTGACATAGCTTCTTCAAGCCTACCTGAATCGTTAGTCTGCCAACTCGATGCAGTTTACTGGGCATGTTTCAACGCATACACCACAGCTGGTGCAGTCGTCATTTCTCACAGGATCTGCTTTACCATCTACCATTTCGATTACTCCTACTGGACATGCATCTACGCATGCCGCACATCCTACGCAACAATCCTTGTCAATCTTGATTGCCATATCTACCGCCTCCTTTACTGAAGTTATGGGGATTATTACTCACTGAAAAGAGTATCAACAATTTTTTATATCTTCAATTAACTTGTTTATATCGACACCATGTACCATTGCTGCTTCTTCCAAAGTTTCAGAGTTTGCTATGGCACAGCCTAGGCAGTGCATACCCATTGATAGAAGAACACGGGCAGCTTGTGGCTTTGCCTCGAGTACTTCGCGAATTGTCATATCTGGTCTTATCTCTATTTCAGTGCTCATACAAATCCCTCCCTTTACTCTAACGTTAATTTTACCTGATGGAGCTACTGGTATCAATTCTAAAAAAGCAAATTTTGGTGTTGTTTTACGGAATATGAGTGAGGAGTAGTAAAATTAAAGGTGAGGGAGATTAAAATTAAAACAAGTAATTTTAAAGAGGTGTTGAAATATGAAAGTGGGTTTTATATCTGATTCGCACGGGAATTACGAACAATTTAAGAGGGGGTTTGAAAAATTAATAGAGCAGGTGGACTTTGTAGTTCATCTTGGGGATATTCTAAATCACGGGCCGCGTAATCCAATTTTGGACACTTATGCTCCGATGGAGTTGGCAGAATTCATCAAGGAGAAGATGAGGAGAGGCAGGCTTTTACTGGTTAAAGGAAATTGCGACTCAGATGTTGATGAGTCTGTTTTAGAAGTTAAACTTGCTCCGTTTTTAGTATTAAAAGTTGGAGATAAAACTATCGTTGCAGCTCATGAGCCGGAAAAAATTGAGATAGCCAAAGCTTATGCAGCTGATATGTTCGTTCATGGACATACTCACCAGAGAAGAGATGAGGTAGTAAATGGAATAAGAGTGTTGAATCCGTCGTCGTGTGCTATTGCGAAGGATAAAAACAGTGTTATGGTGTTGGATGTGGAGACTCAGGAGACAGAGTGGATTGAGATTTAAACCTAAAATGCCCTGGGTGAGATAGTTGTAGGGGGGATGAGGTATGGGAATAGTTGATAAATTTTTTGGTGATTCGCACAGCACTTCTGATGCTACAACTGGGACTGGAACTTCTTATGCCAAGTATCCTTGGGACAAGATAAATGTGGGGGATATGATCGAAATTGAAGGAGTAGATTATCAAGTTACAGCTCGTATAGTTTACTACGAATCTGGTTGGATATGGTATGATTATCGCTTAGTAAGGCCGGGGGATAAGAAAAAGTACTGGTTTTCTGCTGCTTTTGAAGATGGTGAATGGGAGCTTGCACTGTATGAGGAGCAAAAGCCTGCTACGAAACTTTTGCCAGAAAAGTTTGAAGCTGAGGGAAAAAAATTCAGTCTTGTTGAGCATGGAATAGCTGAGGCTACGATTTATGGTCCAGAAGGAGCTCAGGGAAGGCAGATGGTTGAGTACTGGGAATGGGAAGATGAAAAGGGTGAGTATCTGATAGTTATGGAAGATTGGAAAGAGGGAGTTTACGAAGTTGCAGAGGGAAGGCCTCTACTTCAGGAAGAGGTTGAGGTTTATCCTGCGAGTTAGTCATGCTTCAACTAATAACGTTAGTTTGGCGGCTTGAGTTTGCGAATCTAAATTAATTTGCTTTGAAGATGGTGATATAAGGATTGAAAAAATGGGAAAAGCTTGGAGATTTTGGCAGATTGTGTTGTTCATATTTGTATTTTTGCTACCGTTTGCAATGTACTTTTTGCCAAGTGTTGAGGTAGCGGTGGTCGTGGATACCAAAAGATGGGGTACTCTTGCAGATTCAAATGTTGAGTTGTACTGGGTGGAGAAACTGGCGGATCTTGCTGCTAAGCTTGCCCATAGAAAGGGATATGAACTAGTGTTTGTGGATTCGCCGTGGTATGAAGAGGGTAAAGCTGCCGCTGGCCATCTTTTGAAGGTGCTGGTTGTGTGTCCTGCTGATCCAGTTGATTCTGAATTGTTAGAGCCTGCTAGACTTTATCGTGAATTATCAGCTACTTTTGAAGCTGCTATTGTGGATATAGGAAGTCCGGATGTTACACCGCAGTGGGTTGCTGCGTACTTTGGTATGCTTAGAGCAAAGTTAGTAGGATTTCAGATGTTTCCAATGGTTGTTGAGATGCCTTATCAGATGAGAAGAATTCTTGTCTTGATTGTGAAAGAGAGCTTACCAGCCAAAATCGAAAAAGTCAGCTCACTCGTTCCAGATTTTAAGTTTATGTTGATAAAGAATGCTGAAGCTAGGAGGTTATTGAAGCTAGCTTCCACCTTTAATTTTACTTCGTGGCGAGAATTTAAAAAGTTTTATTGGAAAGAAATTGAGGAGGCACGGGATTACTATGGCTTATTACGTGTGCAATAAGTGTGGATTTCGCAGCATAAAGTGGTATGGAAAGTGCCCGGAGTGTGGTGAATGGGATACATTTGAAGAGGTGAGAGAAGAGGCGGATGCTCCTAGAAAGAAGCGTCTTAAAGCGACAAGGTTAAAGCCTAAAAAGACTCAGGATAAGATAATGACCGGCTTTGCTGCTATCGATGAGCTGTTGGGAGGGTTTTTAAAAGGTGCGGTGTATCTATTCTACGGTGAGCCGGGCGTTGGAAAGACTACTTTGCTTCTTGATATTGCGGTGCGCGTATCCCGTACTCCAACATATTCAAACCAAGCTTTGATAAAAACACTCTTTATATCTTCTGAAGAAAGCGAGGATAGAATAGCTCAAAAGCTTGAGAGGATTAATGGAGAAGTTGAGTTTGTATTTGCAAGTGATGTGGAGGAGGTTTTCTCACTAATTTCAGATTATGACTTTGTAGTACTTGATTCTCTTCCTGCTCTTTTGAAGCCGAGTATCTCAAGGGAGTTTGCGGATGTAATAAACTCTCTTGTTGCTCTTGTGCGGAAGGAGAATAAGGTGTTAGTTATTACAGATCATATAACAAAAGCTGGGCAAAGTGCAGGTCCAAAATTTCTAGAGCACATAGTGGATGTAGTGGTATCAATGAGTTGGTACACTTATCGGCGTGTAGTTGTAAAGGCTTTGAAAAATAGATTTGCTCCGCTTGAGGCTAAGGTTCTTGAATGGCAGGAGGGCAAATTGGTTGAGGGAAGTGTAGATTTTGGCAGAGGGATATATACGGTTGATGAAAAATTGAACGTGTTGAAGGTTGATGTCAGGGCAGGTTATGGTGTAGTTACCAACATGGTTGATTTAAGATTAGCAACTTATTTTTTAAAGGTTGTTAAGCGTTACAAAAATGTCAAGGGCGGAGTCTTCTTTGCTCATCCTTACACCCTTCAAGATTCTGGGGGATTACTCTCTCTGTTTGCAGCAGCTTTAGTTGGAGATAGGTTAAAGGAACGGGTGGTTTTTTTGGGAAATGTTACCCCAGCAGGAGAGATATTGCCTTCTCCTGATGAGGTGGTACGCTTAGAGTTTGCTCATAGCTTGGGGTTCAAAGTTGCTTCTTGTCTTGGTGAGGCAGACTTTGTAGTGAAAAAGGTGGGGGATTTGATAGATATGGTTTAGTTTGATTAATTTTTGCTGTGAAGTTCTGCTGATTTTTTGGAATTGCTGTAGTGCGATATGATTTTGATTGCAAGCTTTATTGAGAGGAAACTTAGAGTAAGCTGAATTAGGAATATTACTGTGGGGATCAAAACTTTTGCCATGTTTATTCCTCCTTTTCAAGTTTACTTGCACTTCTCTCACATAATATCGCTAATTTGATAAAATTTTTGAGGGTGATGAGAGTTGAATGTTGATAAAGGTAAATTTATAGTTAAAATATTTTTAGTTTTTGCAGTTTTGCAGTTTGTGATCTCTGCTCAAGTGTTTGCAGCTTGTAATGTATTCCAATCTAATACTCGATCCTCTGCTGTTGCTGGCATGTTTTATCCCAAAGACAAAGATGTTCTAGAAAAGGCACTTGAAGATTTTGCCTCACGTGCTAAAATTCTAACCTTCAAGGACAAGATAGTAGGTGCTTTAGTGCCGCATGCTGGTTGGGTGTATTCTGGCAAAGTGGCTGCTGCAGTCTTTAAACAGGTGAATTGGAAAAGGTATAATGTGGTAGTGTTGCTTGCTCCATCTCACTATGGAAATTTTACAGGGGTGGCTTTGCCAACATTTGAGTACTACTCAACTCCTCTTGGGAAAGTTAAGGTAGCAGGATGGCTGGCTTCTAGGTTGTATGGAAAACGCTACTTCACCACTGCAAGACCTGCAGAAGAAAGGGAACATGCGATTGAAGTTGAGTTGCCGTTTATCCAGTATTTGGCTAAGCGTGAGATAGAGGTTTTGCCTTTGTTGGTAGGCTGGTTGGATTTGGAAATGGCTTATGTTGTTGCAAGTGCTCTTTATAAGGCACTTGAGAAGGAAAGAGCTCTTATAGTTATAAGCAGTGATTTTGCTCATTATAAACCCCTTTCTGTTGTAAGAAGAATGGATGATAGAGCACTTGAAAAGCTAGTTAAGCTAGATGAAGTTGGATTATATAAGTTGGCGCGTTCTGGAGAGATTGAAATGTGCGGTTTAAATGCTACTTTGGTTGCTTTGAAGTTACTCAAATTGTTGTACAATGGATGTAAAGGAAAGGTTGTAGCAACGGCTACTAGTGCTGATACTACTGGTGATACTACAAGTGTTGTAGGATATGCGGGATTGGTATTCACTGCTAAAGGAAGGAGGGTGCCCATGTTTAGTTTAACGGATGAAGATAAGCGGTATCTTTTAGAGCTTGCTAGAAAAACGATAGAAGCTTATTTGTCGTCACGAGAAGTTTACAACGCTGCTGAAGAGGTTGAAGAACTTGTACGTGCAGGTAAACTCAGTTCAAATGTGCTTGAAAAGGCGGGTGCTTTTGTGACTTTAAATAGGCGATCAGTTCCTAAAGAAAAAGCACTGCGTGGATGTATAGGCTATATAATAGGAACCCAACCTCTTTGGAAAACAGTTCAGGAGGCAGCAATTGCAGCGGCTGTTCACGATCCACGCTTTCCGCCTGTGACCTTGGATGAGCTTCCCTCTTTGGAAGTAGAAATATCCGTTCTTACTCCTCTTTATCCTATAAGTCCTGAAGAGGTTATTGTGGGAAAGCATGGGTTGTATATAAAGAAGGGTTGGAAGTCTGGATTGTTATTGCCGCAAGTGCCGGTTGAGTGGGGGTGGGATAGAGAGGAGTTTTTGCAACACGTGTGTTTCAAAGCAGGGCTTCCTCCGGATGCATGGCAGGATAAGGATACCCAACTTTATGCATTTGAAGCTCTTGTCTTTTCTGAAAGCAATTTTGAGGGTAAAAAATAATGCTCTGAATAAGTGCAACTCCTTGGGGGTTGATTAAAGTGATAGTAATATTTCCAACAGAGACAGTTTATGGCGTTGGAGCAACTTTTGATGATATGGTAGGAGTAGATAAAATTTATGAACTAAAGGGAAGAGATTATAACAAACCATTTTCACTCCATATTTCCCCATCAGTTGATTACATGGAGTTGATAGATGAGGATTACTTAGAGATTGCAAGACCATATTTAGTTAGCTTTGCTAAGAATTTTTGGCCGGGGCCTCTCACAATTTTAGTTAAGCCTAGTGAGAAGTTTTGCAGAGAGTATCCTAAGATGACTTCTACCGGTTTTCTGGGACTAAGGTGTCCTGATATGCCTGTATTTTGGGAATTTGTTGATTGGGCGGGGCCTGTTTGGGGAACGAGTTTAAATGTTTCTGGAGAACCGGAAGTGATCAGGTGGGATGAGATACCGAGACCATTTTTGGAAGCGGCTGATGTCGTTTTGATGGGGCGCTGTCTTTTAAAAGAGGCTTCAACTGTGGTGAAGTTGATTGTTGAAGGAGAAAGTGTTAGTTTTGAAGTGTTAAGAGAGGGAGCAATAAATTCCGAACAGGTAGCCGAAACTTTCAAGTTCGAATGATTTTGGAGGTTTAAATGGAAAAATTAACCTTTGATGTGATTGTTGTTGGAATGGGTGTTTCAGCGTTGGCAACTGCCTATTTTCTCTTAAAAAATGATTGCTCTTTGAGAATATGCCTTGTTGGACTTCCAGATTCGCAGAGCAAGAAAGCGCAAGGAGGGATAGTTGTACCTGAAGATCAGGAGTGGGTGTCGGATACACTAAAGGCCTCTTTTTTTACAGCTGACATAGATTTACTTAAAGAGGTTATTGGCTTTACACCTGTTTTAAAGGAAACATTTGAAGAGATAGGGTTTACTGCTACTGAAAAAAGGAGAGAAGGTGGACACCGCAGGCGTAGAATTTGGGCATATAAAGATTATACGGGGTTAAAGATTACTTCACTGCTTTTTAACTATGTGAGGCGCTTTGAGAATGTCAGATTTTTTGTTTCGAGAGTGGAAGGAGTTGATTTAGAAAATCGAGCGGTTCTAACTCCATCTTTTGTGTTAGTGGCTGATAAGTTAGTGCTGGCTTTTGGAGGTTATGCAAGTTCATTTGCTTCAACCACTAATGATTTTTATCCTGCTTTATTGCATACAGCCTTAAAAGGAGTGGTTTTCTCAAATTTAGATTGGATACAATTTCATCCTACTGCTTTGAGCGTTGGTGTTACTCCATTGCCGCTTTTGACTGAGGCATTGAGAGGAGAGGGGGCGCGCCTTGTTGATGATGATGGAGTGGAGTTTGTGGATCCATTGGATAATCGTTTTAACGTGTCGCGAGCGATATTAGAAATTGAAATTTCTGGTAAAAAAGCGTATCTTGATTTGAGTAGAGTTGATTTAGATAATTTTCCACAAGTTTTGTCTTTTTTAGAAAAATTTTCTATTCCTAAAGAGAAAGTTCCAATTACTCCGGTTGCTCACTACACTATGGGTGGAGTAAAAGTTGATAGTGATTTTAGAGTTGTTTCAGTGGGTGGAATTTTAGCTGATGTCTATGCTGCAGGGGAGCTTGTGTACTCAGGTTTTCATGGGAAAAACAGGCTTGCTTCCAATTCGTTACTTGAATGTTTTTACTCCGCGTGGGTGGTAGCAAATTCGTTGGTTAACGGTGGAAGTGCTAAGATGGGGGTTGAGGTTGGTGTAGGGGATGTTGTGGTGGCGAATAAAAGTAGAGTTGACGTAGAGGTAGAAGATTACAAGTTTACTGCTCCTATTAAAAGTTTGCTCTATGACTTTTACGATTTGAAAATGATGCAGATGCTCTTGTTAGAAATGCATACGGAAAAAGTATTGAGATGGGCTCGAGACTTTTTGGAAAAGAGAGCTGATTTTTGGCAAAATTTAATAGTAGCCAGTCATTTGAAAAGGATTGGATGTGCCTAGGAGGAGATTTTCTGTGTCGCTTGATACAAAGGAGTTCTTTGAGAAAAAAGCTGATTACTACAATATTTTGAATGACTATCCCCCTGATGTGTTTGGATTTATCCCAATGGGAGCCAGGGTTTTGGATGTTGGATGCGGGAGCGGAAGAGCCCTTCAGGAACTGGTGAAGAGAAATTGGACTGTTGGAATGGATCTAAGTTTTTCAATGTTGGAGAAAAGCAAAAAATACACGAGAAATTTGGTATGCGCAGATGCTCATAATATTCCATTTGCTGAAGGAAGCTTTAATGTTGTGTTGGTTTCGTTTGTGTGGCATCACCTTCAGCATCCTTTTAAAGCAGCAAAAGAGTTTTGGCGCGTTTTGAAAAAAGGTGGAATAATTCTCATTGTTACGTTGTCACATGAGGATATAGCGAATAGTTTGTTTTCCGCTTACAGCGATGAGTACAGAAAGAAGGATGAAGAGAGGATTCCTGATTTACCAGATATACATGCTCTTCTGGAGGAAGTGGGGTTTGACAACTTCTCATACATTGGAAAGTGTAAGCACTTGAGAGAGAAGACAAGTAGAATAATAGAGCGCATAGATAAGAGAATTTTCACTACATTTGAATTGCTGAGTGATAAAGAGATTGAGAAGATAAAAAGTGGTATCAAGCGTGATTTTCCTGAGGAGGTGTTTTATCTTTGGACGTACTCGATACTCATAGCGGAAAAAGTGTAGTTATAGTTGGCTTAGAAGATGAGGAGATAATAAGAGGGATAGAGGAACTTGAAAAAATTACCTTCAAAGATGCTGCTGTTAACAGGTGGATCCTTGCCCCATTTATAGAGTTTGGAAGAGTTTATGCATTAGTTGATGAGTTTGGGTTTGTTATCGGAAGCTGTGAGATATTCAGAGCGTGGCAAGCAGAGGAAGCGCATCTATTTGCAATATCCATACACCCAGATTATCAATCGAAGGGTTTAGGAAAATTTTTATTGGATGTGGTGTTGAAGGATTTGAAAAAGTGGGGAGTAAAGAGGGTAAAACTGACAGTTTCTCCTAAGAATGATATTGCAATAAAACTGTATGAGAGTTTTGGATTTGAAAAAGAGAAGTTTGTTGAGAATTTGTACGGTGAAGGAGAAGATCGATGGATAATGCGCCTTGAAATGAAGGATTAAGGGGGTGGCTTTTATGATAGAGAGAACCTTTGTTATGACAAAACCTGATGCATATCAGAGGGGGCTTATAGGGGAGGTTATATCCCGTCTTGAGAAGGCAGGATTGCGTCTTATAGCTGCCAAGTTCAAGCGGTTGACCAGGGAAGAGGCTCAAGAGCTTTACAAAGTACACAAGGGGAAAACTTTCTATGAAAAGCTAGTAAATTTTGTTACTTCCTCCCCCGTTATGTTGATGGTCTGGGAAGGACCTGAAGTTGTAAAAATTGTAAGAAAGTTAATAGGAGCAACATCTCCAGATGGTAGTACTCCGGGTAGTATAAGGGGAGATTTTTCGGTTTTCGTAACTTATAATGTTGTTCATGCTTCTGATTCTCAAGAGAGTGCAAGGCGTGAGATGAGTATTTTCTTTACAGATGAGGAGATATATTCTGTAAAACGAGACATAGAGAAGTGGGTTACTCCTGAGTTTTCAGGAAATGATGAAGAAGAGTAATACAGCACAAGGGGGAGACAGGTGGCTACAATTCTGAAAATAGAAAGAGTAATAGTGCCGGGGCGTGGGAGTGGAAGGGCATTTTTTTTCAAAGAACCTGTTCGTAAAAAAATTAGCTGGGAGGAGTTTCAAAGAAGGCGTAGTCAGCTTATAAGTGAATGTTTAAAGCAAGGTGGAGAGGCTTATGAATACCTAGCTTCTCTTATAGAGGGAGATGAAGAGTTCAATGAGCTTCTCTATAAAGAGTACTTATCAACAGGTGATGTGATAGAAGCTCTGAAAAGGGCAACTTATAATACTGTGAAAAAACTTTCTGAGTTTACAGATCCTTTTATAAAAGTTCGGATAAACGATCTAGCCTTTGCTACTAAGTTTTTAATTGATTGGTTGAGTGGTTGGCAAAAGGTTGATGAGGAAGTTGTAGTAATAGCTCCTGAAGTTGGTATAGATTTGATTGCCAGATTTGATTTAAGTAAGGTGAAGGGGGTTTGTGTTGAGAGGGCGAATGAGCATTCTCATCTAGCCCTGATTTTGCGCTCTTACGGCATACCTTACTTTGTGGTATCGGATGTATCTGAGTTGGAAGGAAAAGAATATTTAGGATTTGATACTGAGAAGATGGTAGTCGAGATTGGTAAGCGGCGCTATACCAGAGATTTTAAAGAAATGTGTTCGGGACGGTTAAGTGAGAATTGTATTATGAGGGTTAATATTAATTCACAGGTTGACGTTGATAAAGCCCAAAAAGTTGGGTTTAAAAAAATTGGTTTGGTTAGGACTGAATTTCTTTATCTTAAAGGAAAGTGGAGTGTGGAGGAACAGTTAGAATTTTATGAGAGTTTGCTTGTAGAGTTTGATGATGTGATACTTAGATTAGCTGATGTAGGTGGTGATAAAGTTTTAGCAGGAGATGGAAGTTCCCCTTACTTTAGAGGAGTTAGAAGATGGTTAAAGGATGAAAGGTTGAGAGTGAATCAACTTTTAGCTTTTCGTGAACTTCAAAGGAGAGGATACGATAATTTTAAAATTTTGGTGCCATTCGTGTCTGAGGCGTGGGAAGTTGCCGAGGTAAGGAGTGTCATTAGAAGATACAATGTGAGTTGTGAGGTAGGAGTTTTGGTCGAAGTGCCTGCTTTGGTGGTGGATTTATCATGGCTGGAGTTTGCTGATTTTGTCAGTGTTGGAACAAATGATTTAACGACTCTTTTATTTGCGGCTGATAGGAGAGATCCAGAAGGAGAGCTTTACTTTAATGATAAGAATCCTGCAGTTGTTATGGCTATCAAGAGAATTGTAAATGCTGCTAAACGATCGGGAAAAGAGGTTGGAGTTTGTGGACAGTTGGCTTCTGATCCTGAAGGGGCAGTCCTGTGTCTTGTTACAGGGGTTGATTACATAAGTGTGGAGCTGTCTGCTGCTGAAAGAGTTTGTTCATTTTTATCAAAAGTGCCGAAGAGAATTATAGAAGGATGGGCTTCGAAGCCGCTTTCGTATAGAATTATTGAAAGGATAAAAAGTGAAATAAAACGTTGGAGGGAAGAGTATGAAGTGTCCTAAGTGTGGAGCTGAGAATCCGGAAGGTGCTAAAAAGTGTGAAAAATGCGGGGCTGATTTGGGAGGAGATTTAGATCTTGAGTTGGATTTGGATCTTGATGTTGATGATCTAGATTTGGAATTGGATTTAGGAATGGATGGATTAGATGACGGCACAGCTGCGGACTCTGCTACTTCAGCAGGAGTGGGAACAGAGAGTTCTACTGATCAGCTTTCCGCAAAACAGGCGAGTGGAGAAGCAGCCTCTGAAGGAACTGATGAGATAGAAATAGATTTGGATGCTGATTTGGATTTAGGTGATCTTGAACTTGATGGTTTAGATGTGGATGTTGGCGCAGAAGATACTAAGGTTGAGGCTGGTGAAGGCTCAGATGATCAGTCGGCAAAGTCGACAGCTCAAGCTTCTGAAAGTTTAGGTGAAGATGTAATAGAGTTGGATTTGGATGTTGGTGATATGGATATTTCAGATTTGGGAATGGAAGAGGTTGAGCTTGATTTATCGGGGGAAAATGAGGCGACTGAGCAGGAGGGAGCTTCAAGTTCATCTGAAGAAGTGATAGAGCTTGAACTGACGGATGATGGATTGAGTGAAGGAGATATAAGCCTTGATTTGGATGTTGAAGGTGGGGACTTAGGGCTTGAGTTGGAAGGAAGTGATAGCCAAACAGGTGAAGGTCATGGAATAGAAGAGATATCTTTAGATGGTGAGTTGGATCTTGGGGATCTTGGTGGAGATGAAGTTAAGTTAACTGTTGATGGAGAAGAGAATGCTTCCGACTCCCCAAGTGGTGAAGATTTAAGTTTGGAATTGGATTCTAGTGAACTTGAATTGTCTTTAGATGGTGCAGAGGAGCTTGATTTAGAAAAACTTGGAGAAGAGGAGACTAAGCAAACGGTCTCGGATGCTGGCGTGGGAGATTTAGGAGAAGATTTAGAGTTGCTAAGTGGGGAAACTTTAAGTGATGAAAAGGCAGATGAGGGAGCAGAACTTGAGTTGTCACTGGATGCTGGAGAAGAGTTGATGTTAGAGGAGAGTTCAGATGCTGAAGTTTTATCCTTAGAAGAGACAAGTGCTTCTGGGGATTCATCAGGAGAGGAACTGGAACTGCTTGTTGATGATAGCTCTGAGATGAGTGGTGAAGAATCTGTTGAGCTTCCCAATGAACCTGATTCTGGTTTTGAGGAGTTAGAGTTTACCGAAGAGGCAGGGGAGGATTTGCTTGAGTTTATACAGCAAAAGGAAGGAGTAAGTGTTGAAGAAACGGAGGCTCACACAGGTAAGGAGCCAGGACAAGTAGAAGGTGAAAGTAGCAGCGAGGCTATTTTAGTAGAAGAAAACGCAGGTGAGGTTGTAAAGGAAGCAGATGAATCTAAGGAGGAATTGGGTGAAGAAATTGTTGAAGAGGTTGAGGCAGAGCTTGTAAGCGAGGATCCTGAAAGTTCTAAAGAGAAGGGTGGAGAAGTTATACCGCTTATTGAGAGAACGCGAAGTAAGTTTAAAGAGGAAGTTGAAGAGTCTGGAGAAGCAGCCTCGGAAGATGTGCTTGACAATGTTGTTGTATATGTACCTCAAGAAAAAGAAGAAAATATTGCTGCTCGTATAATTGAAGCTATAAATTCTGAAAACGAAGATGAAGCTTATGAGGCTATTTTAAAAGCGGGCGAGTTGCGCCTAACAGAGGCTGTAGAGGCTTTGATTGAGAAACTTTCAGTTCCGCAAAAGGATATAAAAGATGCAGTTGTTGAAGCTCTGGGAAAGATCAAAGATGACAGGGCTGTACAGCCTTTGATGGAGTTATTAAAGCGTGAGACTGATGAAGACACCTGTTACTTAATAATACAGGCTTTGGGAGAAATAGGTTCTCCTGCGAGTTCTGAGTTGTTGATGAAATTCTTGGATAATGAAAATGATGATCTAGTTTATGTAGCTGCAGAAGCACTAGGAAAGATTGGTGAGACTAAAGCAGTAGAAAAGCTTGTCCTTATGTTGGAAGAGGCGAGTGAAGATCTACGATATATTGCTGCTAAGAGTTTGGGATTATTACGTGCGACTGAGGCTGTGCCGCATCTTTGCCGTCTTGCTTCTGATATGTCGCCAATGGTGAGGGCAGCTGTAGCAGAGAGTCTTGGCTTGATCAAGGATACTGAAGCGTTACAAACGTTGATTGAGCTTTTGGAAGATGAGGATCAGGAAGTTGTAGAAGCAGCTGCAGCTGCTTTGGGGGAGCTTGGTTTGGAAGAGGCAGTTACACCACTTTTGAGAGTTTTACCAACTGCTGGACTTTACCTTAGAAGAACAATTGCAGAGGCGCTTGGAAAGATTGCGTCTCCCCTTGCTACTGAGGGATTGATTTCACTTTTAGATGATGAGGATGAAGAGGTTGTTTTAAGAGCAATTGATGCACTTGGAAGAATTGCTGATCCTAAAGCAGTGGAGTTTCTTGTAAGAAAGCTTGAAGAGGTTGAGGGAGAGATAAAGATACGTTTAGTAAGGGCACTTGGAATGATAAAGGATGAGGAGGCGTTTGATGCACTGGCAAAGACTGCTTTTGATCCTGATCCAGAAGTAAGAGAGGCAGCAAGTTGGAGTTTAGGAGAGCTTGGGCTTAAGAAAGCTTCTGAAATACTCATTGAGCTTTTGGAGGATCCTTCGGTTGACGTCAGAATTGCAGCTGTGAATGCTCTAGGAAAGATAAAGGTTGCAGAAGCAATAGAGCCACTTCTTGCTTTGATTGAACGTGAAAAAAAAGGAGTATTAGTCGAGAAAATCCTTTGGTCTTTGGTTGAGATAGGAGAACCGGCTGTTATTCCTATAATTTCGAGGTTAGATGTAGTGGACGATGAGGTTAGAACTGAATTGATAAAAACTCTTGGCAGGATAAGGGATGTAAGGGCTGCAGAGGCTTTGATGGAGCTGGCAGAGAGAAGAGGTGTTACTCAAGAGCTTTTGGATGCTCTGTGGGATATAGATGAACACTTTTTGAGAACAGAGAGCTTGAAGCCGTCGTACTCACTTGATTGGGCCTGGGTAAGAAAAGATGTGATGGAGTTGATGGGGGATAATGGAGATATTAGATCTGTTGAGATATTCCTTAGTTTGATAAGGGATACGGTAAATGTTGAGGAAGCAGCTCAAGAATATGATTACACCCTTCAGAAGGTGTTGAGAGAGTCTCTTGAGGCAATGAGAAGGCAGGTAGCCAATGTAGCTGGAGGTTTTAATCTTTCTGAATTGGTTAAAAGAATTGATGAGGAGATAGATTACTCTGATGAGGGAACAATAAAGTGGTTCATATACACTCTTGGAAAAAGCCGTTTAAAAGATGCGGAGGATAAGTTGCTCTCTTACTTAATAGAGGGACGTGAAAAAGTTAGTGAAGAATGGGTTGAAAAAGCTTTGTTGGCTCGCAAAAATCCAGAGTTAGTTGGAAAACTTGTTGTGGCTTTGGGAGCTGCTGAAAATAGAATTTCTATAATAAGACTGCTTGGGAAGATGAAAAATCCTGAAGCAATTGGTGCACTTGCAAATTTGTTGGGGGATCCAGATGATGCTGTTAGATTTGAGGTTGTGAAGGCACTTGGTGAGATGGCAACAGGAGAGGCTGCTTCTGATGTGGCAAAGAGATTGTTGCTTGCTTTGAAGGATAGCGATGCTTCGGTTAGAAGAGAGGCAATTAAAGTGCTGGGAAAAGTTGGAGAAGTTTCTCATGTAGAGCAGCTTGCTTTAATGCTCAAGGATGAGAATGAAGAAGTTAGAATGGAAGCTGTGAGGGCTATAGCTCAAATAGAAGATTCAAGGGCAGTTGTGATTTTATTGTCGGCTCTTGAAGATACTTCAGCAAAAGTAAGAGCGCTTGCTTGTGAAAAGCTCGGGGAACTCAACAGTGAAGAGGTGGTAGATAAGTTGATAGGAATGCTAAAGGATGAGGATGTGGAGGTGCGCGTTGCTGCTGTTGAGGCTCTGGGTAAGATAGGAGATATAAGAGCAGTTGTTCCACTTACGGTTATGCTAGATGATCCAGATCCTAAGCTTAAGGGAAAGGTCGTTGAAGTGTTGCGTCGTATGGGTAAGAGTATAGTGAAGCCTTTAGTTGCGGCTCTGCGTGATGAGAGGGAGGTTATAAGACAAAAGGCAGTAGAGGTTCTTGCAAAGTTTAAGTATCCTGAAGCTGTACCGCTTCTCATAGATATGTTAAGTGAACCGTCGCGATATGCTAGAGAAGCTGCATCAAAAGCACTTGGACTCATGAGGGCCAGAGAGGCTGTTGATGGATTGGCAATGTTGCTCAACGACAGGAGTAAACAGGTGAGGGCTACTGCGGCTTGGAGTTTGGGTGAAATTGGAGATGTGGCTGCCATTGTGCCGCTTAGAGCGGCTTTAAAGGATAAGAGTAGGCTTGTACGACAGAAGGCTTCGGAGGCTTTGAAAAAGATTTATCAGAAAAATAAGTTGTGATGTGTAAGGCGGCGATATGGTGGAGTTTTGGTATTTGCCAAAGGTTGTTAGATTAGATTTAGGTAAGTTGGGAGGGCTGTCCGGGTTGGAAGTGCTTGAGGTTGTTCCTGATCGGGCAGCCCCCATTTTTTTTAGTAGATTAGCTTTTCCTGTAGTTGATCTGAGGTTATTTGAGTGGAGTGTGGAGTTTGAAAGTTACTTGTTGGATTGGTTGAGAACTGCTAAATTTTATGGGAATTTACACATTATTGTAAAGGATTTTATAGCTCGAGTATTTGATTCTAAAAAGTTAAAGTTGGCCTTTTTTGGAAAATGCGATTTTAGAAGTTTTCCCCAGAGGGTAGATCTTGAAAGTGCTAAAACTTGGTTAGAGAGTTTAGATTTGAAGCTGGATTCAAAGGATTTGAAACAGTTGGTAAAGCTTCTTGACTTTACACCTTTGAGCGTGCGCTTGGAAACTGCTATTAGTGGATGGCTTGATGGTAAAGCTGTGGCTATGAGTGAGATTTTTGTTTCGCAAACTGACTACAAAGAGCCTGGTTGGAATGTGTTTGTTGCTAAAGTTAAAGATAAAAAGGTGATTGAGTATTCCGGTTATAGAAAGAGCCTTTTAATAAATGTGGTTTTAAAAGATGGAGTTAAGGTTGAATGTACTGATTTTTGGGTGAGGATTGATTACGATTTATTTGAAAATTTAAAGTTTGATTCTAAAGTTTTCCTCTTTGTAAAAGCTGATTAGTATTGAGTTTTGGATTCTAGTACTGATTTTAGTGTCTTCATCCACTACTACCTTTTCTTACTAAAATCTCCTTTTTTTTTGTCGATGCAATGTATGAAAAGGGGTGGTGTATATGAGAAGAAGGGGGTTTATATACATTCAAAGTCCATCAAAAAGGATGCTGGCTAAGTTATTTGTTACGCTGTTTGCAGCAGTATTTTTTGCGGGATGTAATCAGTTAGTCGAACCCTTACAGTCTCTTGAGGCGACTATTACTAAGATAGGATATCTACCGTCCTCAAGTGTGGGAGAATTTACCGCCCAGCCTGAAATTTTCACTGCAAGTAAGTTTGTGTTTGCTGAGGCGTTTTCGGGAGATTATGCTCTATTCCCAACTCAAGTTTTAAAGGTTGCAGGGGTTACCACACTTTCTGCTGTTGTAACTGGAGCTTTGCAGAATGGAATGGGGGTTATTCCCGTTGTAAAGACTGTCAGTTTGAATCCAAAAGTTGAAGGGTATGAGCAACTTATGGCCAAGGACGCGGATGGAAATGACTTGCACGTGTTTGACATGTGGAATCCTGACTTTCTTGAAATTGTAAAGGGGTATCTTGCAGATTTGAAAAAGCTTTCAGTGTCTGCAGTTGCTTTCACAGATGAAATAGTGCCTCCGATTGAAACGGCATTTTCAGAGTATTCTATGGCAGCATTTTACAAGGAATATGCAAAAGACATAAAAGCGGCTTCTGCAGCTGAAGTAGATGAGTGGATAAAAAACAGTGTTAAGCAGTTTGTTATAGAGGTTGCAAATAGCTTGCAGGAGGTGCCTGTTGTATTTGTAGTAAAGGCAGATGATGTGGCAAAGTATAGTTGGTTGTACGATGTATTTGATTTTGTAGCGGTTATTGTTGATAGTGTGGATGATGTGACAACAGTGGCGCAAACTGTGCCTGTTGAAAAATTGATGTTGTTGGTTGATGGTTCTGCAGTGAAAGATAATGCAACGCTCCAGCTGGTTCTAAAGGCTGCTGCAGGAGTTTGTAAATTCATAGGAATATATGGCTTGAACTCTTCAAATGTTGTGGCTCTTAACTTTTAATTTTCCAGATTTTTCCTCCCACTTCATCTTCCAACGGCAAAAGTTGCAGATATCCAAAATGGTCTTATAACCACAAATTTTACAACGCTTTAGTTCTACTTCATGCGGCTTGAAAATTTCCTCTTTTTTTTCTAGAAATTGTGTATATAACCTATAAGATGCTCCGGGAAATATGTTTTCAATTTCTTTTGCAAGTTTTCTGTTTTTGAATGTTGTAGCTCCCTTAGAAAATGGACATTTTTCTCTCACTGGTTGGATTTGCAGAATCTCTGCTATTTTCTCTATCTCCTCTTCTCTGAGAAGGCAAAGAGGTTTTATTTTTCTTGCCATTCCCTCCTCTTCTGGTAGAATTGGGGATTGACGCCATAAGTATTCGTGCTGGAGGTTTAGAAAATTTCCAATAAGTTGACTTATCTCATCGCTGAGGTGATGACCTGTTGCAAGAATTGCGTTTTTCTCTAGCGCTATTTTGTTTAAAACATACCTTTTTACGCTGCCGCACAGGCTGCAACTCTTCCTACGGTTGGCAGAAAGTAGTTCAGGAACTGTGACTCCAAATTTGTTTTTCATATCCACTCTTTCGAAGGGTATGTTGAATCTTTTACAAAAGTTTTCTACTGCTTTGAATGAAGCTTCTGAATAGTGCTTGAAGCCTAGATCTATAAAAACTCCTTCAACATTATAACCAAGTTTTTTTAAACTCCATGCGGTTACTAAGGAATCTTTTCCACCTGATAAACCTACTACAACCTTTTCGCTTTTTTTTAGCATTTTATACTTTGAAATTGCTCTTTTTACACGGCTTAGAAAGTACTCTTCAAAGTGTTTTTGACAGAGGCCTCTGTTTTGATCTCTTAGCCAGATTACACTTTGAGCGGAACAGAGTTTGCACTTAGGCATATTTTTGCCCCCTTTTTTCTCAGTTGTGTTATTATAATTTTAGCTTAAATTTGTAGTAGGAGGTGCAGCAATGGAGGATATAAAGCTCCTACAGGAAAAGGTGAAGGAAGAGGCGGAAAAAAAAGGAATAGTTATACTTGCACATCACTATCAAAGGCGGGAGATAAAAGAGGTAGCTCATTACGTGGGAGACTCGCTCCAACTTGTCAAATACTTTAAAGATGATAAGAGGAAAATAGGAGTATTTGCAACTGTTTACTTCATGGCAGAGACTGCTTCGATATATGCTTCGGATTTGGGGAAAGAAGTTTACATAGTGAATCCTAAGGCAGGATGTGGCTTGGCAGAGAGTATAACTGCCCATCAGCTGAGAAACTTGAAGGGGGAGAATCCAGAAAAGGAAGTTGCAGTTTACGTCAACACCTATGCTGATGTCAAAGCAGAAGCTGATGTTGTTGTAACCAGTGCTGCTGCAGTTGAAGTTTTGAAAAACTTTGACGAGATGATATTTGTTCCTGATTATAATTTGGCGCGTTTTGTTGAGGAAAGGCTTGGTAAGGAGTACGTTAAATGGAATGGTAGTTGTTATGTGCATCGTCAGATAAAACCGGAGCACATACTAGAAAAAAAGGAAGTGTATCCGGAGGCTAAAGTTATGGTGCATCCAGAAGCGGATCCTGCATGTTGGGAGGTTGCAGATTTTGTTGGAGGCACTGGTGGAATGATAAAGTATGTGGAGAAGAATAGAGCTTATGTCGACACATTCATAGTTGGAACAGAGATTGATATGGCAACAAGTTTGAAGATGCTTTTTCCAGAGTTAAATTTTGTTCCGGCGCGGGAAGATGCAATATGTTATCAGATGAAAATGAGCAGTTTGAAGAAGTTGTATGAGGTTGTAAAAAATTTACCTGAGGAGAATAGAGTTTTACCGCCAGGTGAGTTTTCAGAACTTGCTAAAAGAAGCATAGATAGAATGTATGAATTAGTTGGAAGGTAGGTTTTAAAGAAATTTATTGTTGAGTTGTCGAGTAACTTTGACTTTGTTTATTGCACGTTTGATTTATGCGTCTAAACTATTAAGTAAGGGGGAGTGTCCCTGTAAAGGGGTGATTTTTATGGAGCTGCGACCCGTTGATTTTCAAAGTTTAGCCAAAGTTTCGGAGCAGGCTCAAAATTTACAGCTTCAAGAAAGAGCAGCGGCAGAGCGAGTGAAAGAAGATTTGGTAAGGCAGCAAATGAAAGAAGAGGAGGATAGATTAAAGGTAGAAGATACTAAGGAGAGTGCTACTCGAAAAATTAAGGATGATGAAAAGGAGAAGAAGGGGTTCTCAGGAGGAGAGGTATTTACTAAGGGTGAAGAGGATGAAAATGCAGATGACAATGAGGATTTTGAATGGGCTGGCAACTCTTCTTCTATTATTGATATACTCGTTTAGTGCATGTGCTTATAGTTGGCAAGATTACAAGGATGCGATTGCTCGGCAGGATTGGGAAAGTTGCGTTGAAGTTTTGAATAACTTGTCTGGAGAGATTGATGAGAAGGCTAGAAAGAAGGCGTTATCTTACTGTTTGAATCAGCTTGGTGTTCAGAATTTGCGCTCTGGGCGAGTTGAAGAGGCTGTTAGCAATCTTTATGACGCTTATGAGGAGTATCCCTCACCGGTAATAGAGTTGAATCTTTTGTCTGCCATGGCTAAGGCTGGGTATTGGCAGCAGGTACTTAATCGTTTCTTAGGAAGGGAAAATGAGTTTGGGAATAGTGAAAAGTTGGTAGTTTACTATATTGCTATGGCTTATTTTCAATTAGGGGAGTACTCAGCTTGCCAGGAGTACCTATCTAATTGGATAGGTAAGTATCCTGATGAACGTTTTAAAATGCTACTTGCTGAAGCTGCTGGTAGAGCAGGAGATGTTACAACGGCGGCAACGTATGGAGATGAGCGTTGGAAGAGAGCAAAGAAGGTAGAACAGAATTACGGAGAAGATTATTACGGAGTGTTTCGTTTTAAGTTTCCACCCAAGTTTTCGCTATCTTCTGAAGCTAAGAGATGGGCTCAGAAGGTTTTGCAGGAGGCTTATTACGAATTTGGTGGTTGGTTGGATGTTTATCCTCCACAGGTTGAGGTCGTCCTCTATGCTGGGAGCGATTTTTCAAAAGCAAGTAGAGGAATTGTTCCTGATTGGTCAGGTGGATTTTTTGATGGCAGAATTAGAATTCCACTTTGGTATTTATCACGTGGTCAGGGAAAAAATGAGCTGAGGAGAGTTTTGCGACACGAGTATATGCATGTTTTGGTTTATTTGAAAAGCTCTGGTAGAGCGCCAACTTGGATTCACGAGGCGTTGGCTCAACTTGCAGAACCAAAGGAGTTGACATCAGCAAGAATTAAACTGGCAAAGCTGTTGTTGAAAAAACTTTTGAAAGATGGGTATTTGAAGAAAGGATTTGGAGCTTTAAGTGGTGTGTTTAAAACGTCAAATGCTCGACTTGCGGCAGCGGCTTACAGTGCCTCTTTGCTGCTGGGGAGATATTTAAAGGATAACTGGGGAGATTACGTGTTTGTGCAGATGTTGGAGGAGTATGCTAAGGGTAAAAGTGATAACGAAGTGCTTAAAAATGTGATTTACAAAGATGCGGAGGAGTTCACGGAAGAAATTTTGAGTGTCTTTTAGATTTGCACCCTCGGTGCTTGTGGTCTAAAATTATAGAAAGTGTGTTCTGTTTTTTAAGCTTATTCGTAAGGAGTTGGTGGTGTTGAGAAGGGAAAGCTTAGCACTGAAAATATCGACTTATGTTCTACTAAGTATTGGTGCTATTGCAATGGTTTTACCCTTCTTGTGGATGATTTCGACTTCCTTCAAACTTCCTAGTGAGGTTTTTGTTTTTCCACCAAAGTGGATATCAGAGCGCTTCTCTATTGCATGGGCTATGATAAAAGGTGGTAAGGGAATTTTGACGGCTATAAAGTATTTGTTTGACAACTACATACAGGCTTGGAATGCCCAACCGTTTGCACGTTACTTTTTAAATAGTGCTATTGTTGCAGTGGTGACTACAGCAGGACAGCTGATATTTTCGTCGTTGGCAGCGTTTGCTTTTGTGTTCTTGAATTTTCCGGGACGCGATAAGTTATTTTGGTTATTGTTGCTTGCTATGATGTTTCCACCTCAGGTTTTACTTATTCCAAACTATGCAACGCTTGCCAAACTTGGTTGGATTAATACATATAAGGCTTTGATAGTGCCGTGGCTTGCAAGTGTGTATAGCATATTTTTCTTCAGACAGTTTTTCCGTTCAATTCCAAAAGACCTATATGAGGCTGCAAAAATTGATGGATGTTCAAACTTTAGATTTTATTGGCAAATACTTTTGCCCCTGAGTGTTCCTCCTATGATAACTATGGGTGTTTTTTCATTTGTTGCAAACTGGAACGCATTTATATGGCCATTGATTGTGACAAATTCTACGGAGATGCGCACTGTCCAAGTTGGGCTTGCTTACTTTGCAACGAGTGAATGCACTGAGTGGGAACTTTTGATGGCAGCGAGTACTTTTACAATCCTGCCGCTTGTTATAGGTTACTTCTTGGCACAGCGCTGGTTCATAGCTGGGATTGCAAGGAGCGGTTTGAAGGGGTAATTTATAAGTAGATGAGGATATAAGAATAGAGGTATCAAGCACTGCAATGAATGTACTTAAGCCCTTGTTAATTGATGCAGGTTTTGACGATGAGCGTGCAGTACTTGAGTTTTTCTCTTCACGAGTCCCTCTAATTTTAAATGAGAAAATTCTTTTAACGGAACTTGAATTTTATGGCTTTGACGGTGATCCTTCTTCACATCACCTTAAAAGAAAGCAAGCTAAAAAACTTCTGAAAACAGCCCACAGTGTAATATATGCCTACTCAATATTTAGGGCAGTGTGTACAAACTTCACAGTTTTTGTAAAAAGCATTGATAGAAATGTTTTTATATTTGTAAGAGCAGGTTATTTGTTGAACAATAAGGAGCACTATAAACCGGTGAAGTTGGGACCGTCTGCAATATCTGAAATTGTAGGAATTAAGCCGGAGCATACAGGGATTAGAACGTCTGAAATTTTAGACTTGAAGTGCTTGCGAGTTCGCCCTTCAAGTGTTAAGGTGGAGTTGATTAGAAGAGTTGGAGTGAAAGATGATTTAAAGCTTCGTTTGAAATGTAGCGACTGGAGGGATGTATATGAAATACTTAGAGATAGTAAAATGGCCAGATGAGCGACTTAAAACTCCAAGTGAGCCTGTTTACTCTTTTGAACTGGATGAGATGAGGCGTTTGGCTGATGAGATGGCTAAGATAATGGTCAGGGAAAGGGGAAAGGGGCTTGCAGCTGTTCAAGTTGGTGTGCACAAGAGATTGATTCTTGTGGAGGATGACAGGGGAGTGATACACGCTTTTTTGAATCCTCAGATAATATGGGCTTCAAATGAAGTGGAAGAGGAAGAGGAGGGCTGTTTGAGTTTTCCAAATTTATTTTTGCCGGTAGAACGTCCTGTTGCAGTTGAAGTTCAAGCAATGGATTTGAGTGGTAAGGAGATATTTTTGCGGGCAGAAGGCTTTGATGCACGTGCATTCTGCCACGAAATAGATCATCTTGATGGCATAGTATTTATAGATAGGGTTTCTGACAAGTGGTCTGAAAAGAAAGAAAAGTTGTTGAGACTCTACCTTGATGGAAAGCTTGAAGAGTATTTAAGGAGTGAAGGTAGTGTATAAGGTTGCTGTTGCGGGGAGTTGTTCTTTATCGGTTGCTCTGTTTGAAGCTGTGTATAATCATCCTGACTTTAACATTGAATTTGTATTAACAGCACCTCCCAAGCCTGCGGGGCGTGGTAAGAAATTAAGGCCTACAGAGTTAACACAGGCTGCAGTTGAAAAAAAAGTTGATGTGGTATTTGTTGACACTTTTAAGAAAAAAAGTCCATCAGAATTTGCGGCGTTTGATATAGAGGAACTAAAAAACACTGATAAAAAGTTAAAGTTCCCCCCCATTCTTTCAAATGCTCAAATTAAGAAAGTAGTAGACTTTACAAAGCTCGATTTTGTGTTTGTCTTTTCGTTCGGAAAGCTTATACCAAATCGCTTCTTAAATGCGGTGAAATTCGGGTGGTTCAACTGGCATCCATCACCGCTTCCTCTTCTCAGGGGGGCCACGCCGATAGAGACTTCGATCCTTCAAGGTTTTGATAGAAGCGAGCTTTGTGTATTTAAAATGGTGAAGGAGCTTGATGCGGGAGATATTCTCTACAGAAAAGAATTTGATATATTGCCTTATTGGACTGCTCTTGATTTGAGAGTTAAAATTCAAGAGCTTACCAAAGATACCTTTGAAGAAGTGGCTGAGTGTTTAAAAGGTTACAGCAAGGGTAAATTTGACTTGAAGCCTCAGATTGGGGAGCCAACCTTCTGCTACAAGTATGTAAAAGAGGATGCTTATTTACGCTTTGAGGATGCTGCGCAAGATGAGAGAATTATTAGGGCATTTTACGGTAGTTTATGGGCGCGCACCAATTACAAGGGAAAACTTTTAAAAGTTTTGAAAGCGGTGGCATTGAAAGAGGTTGAAGGAATAACAGAAAAAAGCAGCGAGCCCGGCCGAGTTATTGCTGCTGACAAAAAAAGGGGACTTATAGTTGCTTGTAAACGTGGTTTTTTAAAGTTTATGGAGGTTTTACCTGAGGGTAAAAAAGCGCTAAAATCTCTTGACTTTATCAATGGATACAGAGTACAAGTTGGTGATAAATTCGAAAGTTTTAGAAGCCGAGACTGAACTAATAAACTGTTTATTTAAAGGAGGATTAGATGGAGTTTTCTAGAATTACCTTTTTTATAGTAGTATTTGCACCTCTCATATTGGCGGTTTTATTGTTCAGAAAGCTTTACAGGATTTTACTTGCTCTTGTTGTGTTTGCACCGTTCAAGGTGTTTTTTTCTGTTAAGAGTGAGAAGTTTAGCAAATTTGATGTTATTATGTTCTCGGCTGCTTATCATGTGTTGCGATTAGTACTTGGTGAGAAGGGAGAAAAGTTTTTTATAGAAAAAATTAATCAGATAACTCTTGAAAGAATAAGAGGAAAGAAGTTCAAGCCCCATGAAGTTCTGTTACTACTTCCGCATTGTTTGCAAAAGAGTTTTTGTACTATTCGTTTAAAGCCGGATTTATCAAACTGTGCTCACTGTGGGAAGTGTGATGTATCGGCTTTAAGAAAAGTGGTTGAGAGGTATAATATTTTGTGCGCCATAGTTTCTGGTGGAACTGCTGCAAGAAATGTTGTTAAAGCCACACGTCCCAAATTAATAGTTGCCGTTGCTTGTGAGCGAGATCTTGCTTCTGGAATGGCAGATGTCTTGCAAATACCGGTATACGGAGTTATTAATGAAAGGCCGGAGGGGCCGTGTATCAATACTATTGTGGATGTAGAAGAGATTGAAAAAATTTTAAAAGATGTTGTAGAGGTTGAGGATTTGTCCAATTCCCCAGAGCATAGTAGGGGGGATGTGAGTGAAGCTTGAGAGTACTATGTTAAAAGCAGCTGAATTATTAGCTGAGTTTGATGAAAAAAAAGGTTTCTCTAATTTGTTTTTACGCCATAGATTAAAAGATGGTGAGTGGGATAAAGGTTTGGTTGTCTCAATTTTTTACGGTGTTTTGAGAAATAGTATTCTTCTTGATGTGCTTATCAAAAGGTTGAGTAAGCGTGGAAAGGTTAGGATAAAAAGAGTTGCTCGAATGCTTTTGAAAGTTGCAATGTGGTTGATGTTATTTGCGCGCTTTAAGGCTGTGCACGTTACAAATGTTGCAGTGAGCATAGTAAAAGGGCGCTGGATATGGTTAACATCGTTTTTCAATGCTGTATTGAGACGTGCTTCTGCCCTGAACTTGGAAGATTTAGAGAAAGAGTTTGATGATAGTGTATTCTACAGTATTCCTCAACCTTTTTTGGATGTTTTAAAAAGTGATGCGTTTTTTGAGAATAACCGAGATAAGATATTAAGACAGTTTAACGAGGAGATTCCTGTATTTGCAAGGAAAATGAAAAATTCTGTTGATTTAGCGCATACTGGGGCTTTGACAGAGGTCTTTTCGGGTTGGTATAGAGTGAAATTTTCTAGAAAAGTTGAGAGAGGTTATAGTGTTGAAAAAATTGCAAACTCTGGATATTACATAACCAGTTTGTCAACTTACATTGTGGAACGTTTATTTGATCGTTTCTTGGATGATAGTTCAAATGTGTTGGATATTGCAGCATCTCCAGGTGGTAAGAGTATGATAGCTTCTGAATATGTATCCCATGTTTTTTCAAACGACAACAAGTTTGAAAAGTGCTTTGTGTTGAAGAGAAATTTTAAAAATTATGGAATTGATAATGCTTATATTATCTGCTCTGATGCCCAAAAACTTCCTTTGAAAGCTAAATTTGATGTGGTCATTGCAGATTTGCCATGCACTCATGCTGGATTTGTGAGAAGACATCCAGAGGTTAAATATAAAATAACACGTGGTTTGGTAAATAGTGCGGCTGCCTCTCAACTTGAGATGCTTAAAGCGGCTTCAAAGTTAGTGAAACCTTCTGGTGTGCTATTTTACATAGTTTGTAGTATGTTGAGAGAGGAGACAATTGCAGTATGTTCGGAGTTTTTAAGAGAAAATGCCGATTTTATACCTGTTAATTTCGAGAAAAATTTGAAATTTTTGAAGGATCCTACAGAATTTGCTTTGGCAGAGTTTGGAGTAAATTGGGTCAGAGTATTCCCGGGAGGAGATTGGGATGGATACTTTGTTGCAGTGTTTAGAAGAAAGAGGAGCGCTTAACTTTTTCGCAGCAGAAGAGGATATTGAGGAATGCTTCAAGTGCCATAATGAAGCTTATCGCATGCGCCAGATTAGAAAATGGATATATGAAAAGCTTGCAGATAATTTTGACGTTATGACAGACTTGTCGAAGGAGTTGCGTAGAATTTTGAGGGAGAAGCTCACTATCTACACTCTTGAAGTTAAAGACTGTGTGGATGTTGCTGAGCAGACAAAAAAGTTGCTTCTTGAGACTCCTGACGGTTATTTGTTTGAAGTTCCGATTTTAGAGAGGAGAAATTATGCTACTGTTTGTCTTTCAACACAGGTTGGTTGTCCAGTTGGGTGCATATTCTGTGCTTCTGGTAAGAGATTCAAAAGAAATTTGACTTCTTCGGAAATTATACAAAGTTTTTTGATTGCCAAAAGGATTGTGGGGAATAAGTTAAAAAACGTAGTTTTAATGGGAATGGGAGAGCCACTTTTGAATTACTCTGAAACTGTGGACTTTTTAAAAAAACTTAAGAAAAATTGTGGAATCAGTATGAGACATGTGACGTTGTCAACTGTTGGGATTCCTTCAAAAATAAGACAGCTTGCAAGAAGTGGTGTAAAGCCACGCCTCGCTGTTTCTTTGCACTTTACGAGTGATGAAATGCGTCGTTCGTTCATGCCGGGAGTCCGTGCTTCAATAAAGGATGTGTTAGATGCAGCTTATGATTATTACATGGAGACCTCGCGTCGTGTGTCTATTGAATACATTTTATTTGGAGCAGGAGTAAATTCTACTCCGGATGATGCAGGGCGCCTTGTGAGTTTGTTGCGGTTCTTTGAGGATGTGCACGTTAATTTAATTCCCTATAATCCTGTCCCTGGGGTAGATTTAAAGGCTCCGGGTTACAGCACTATTAAAACTTTTGCAAATATTCTAAAAAAGGCGGGGTTAAATGTTACTATACGTTGGTCGCAGGGAAAGAGTGAAAACCTGGCGTGCGGACAGCTTGCATGGAAGAGAGGGAAAAACTAGAGAGGTGGTAACTTTGCGAGAATTTTATGCCATAATAAAGTACTTTCTGCTTCTTTTGATAACTCTTCAATTGTCTTTCGTAACTGCAAAGTACTTTCTAGATGCATTTTTTAGCCCTGCAAAAGTGTTGGTGCCGGATTTGGTGGGACTTTACTGGAAGGAGGCAGCTCAGCGTTTGAATTCCATTGGCCTTAATTTCGTCTTTAAAGGAGAGGAGTACAATGACAAGTATCCAAAAGGTGTGGTGATAAAGCAGTATCCTGAGGCTTCACGAGAAGTAAAAAAGGGAAGGCGTGTTTTTGTGGTCCTTTCAAAAGGATTAGAAAAAGCACTTGTTCCAGATCTACGTGGAAAACTTTTGTCTTATGCTGTAAAGAAATTGAACTCACTTGGTTTAAAGGTTGGAAATATAACTTATCTTAAAACTGATAACATATGGCGCAACAAGTATCCTGATCAAAGTGTTATTGCCATGTCGGCAAAGCCTGGATCCAAGGTTTATGAGGGAGAGAGCGTTGACTTACTTGTAGCGAGTGATTATCCCCCGTATCTTGTTGCTGTTCCAAATCTAATAGGCACTATGTTATCTGAAGCTACAGAAAAGTTGAAGAACTTGGATTTAAAACTTGGACGAATTCTTTATCAAAAAACCGATAGGTATCCTGAAGGAATGGTACTTGCTCAGATGCCAGAGGCGAAGACAATTTTACAGCAAAATTCCGCAGTGGATGTTGTTGTTGCGGGTAAACAAATTGCACGTGGTAAAGTTTATCACTTCACTTTTACAGTGCCATCTGGCTCTCTTCCTAAAGAAGTTAAGATACTCAAAGTTGATGATAATGGAGTAAAAGTTATATACGATTCGGTTAGAGATCCATCGGAGAGCATAGCTGTTGATATTAAATACTCTGGAAGTTGCACGATACTTGTTTATGTGGATGGTATTCTTGTTCAGGAAAAGAGGATAAGTGAGTAAGGAGTAGCTAATTTCTAGAGTGGAGGAATTTGATCGTAATATGAAATTTAAAGTCGGTAAAAAGGTAGCAGTTGACGATAGGTTTGTATGGCACGAAGGAAAATTTGGAGATTCAAATGTTTTGATACTCTTTCTTCAAAATTTTCTATCTGATAAGATGCGCGAGAAGATTTTGCGGGAGTTTGAAATTACTGCAGAGATAAAGCATCCTTCGGTTGTAGAAGTGGTAAAAGTTGCACGTGCTAAGGTTCCCTATGTTGTGCTGCTTCCATTTGAAGGTGAAAATCTCTTTTCGGTTCTTTCAGAAGGGGAAGAATTTGCTCCGCTTATTGCAGCTCGTGTGGGACGACAACTTGCATCTCTTTTCCAAGCTTTAAGAGATAAGAATAAACTTCGAGCTGTAAAGATGGAGGATGTATTTTTTGATACTCACTTAAATTTAAAAGTGTTGAAATTTTCAGAAGATGAAGAGAGTGAAGAAGGAGTTGTTTTTTTTACTACTGCAGTTGTTGTTAGTTTGATGAGCGGAAAACTTGTGGTTAGGAGAAATGAGGTTTTAGAAGGTTTGGATTTTCTAAAGGGAAAGCTGGGGGTGCACTTTAATAGGTGGAAGAAGTTTGTAGTTGAAGCTGTTGAAGGTGGTAAGAAGTTAGAAGATGTTGTGGCTTTTTTTGATAGGTACTCGGATGAATTTGATTATTCAAAGTTAAAGGATATGGCATTTCAAATAGTTGAGATGGCAGAGGTTGAAGAAGTAAGAGAAGAGCAAAGAGCAAAGAGCAGCCATCAAGCTCTTCAGTCAAGTAAAACTCCAAATAAAAACTTTGAAAAAAAAGAAAAAGTAAACATGGAATTTAAAGGAGAGATGAATGAACAAGGAGTAAATAAAGGAGTAAATAAAGGGATAAGTGGTCGGGAGAATACTTCGATTACACTATCTGCTCCCCCTAGAAATTCACAATCTTTAGAAAATAGTGCTAAAGAAGGTCAAATTGCCAGGTTGAATACTGAAAAAAAAGAAGCAGGAAAAAGGAAGGAAAGTGCAAGGGGCAGTTCTGGTGGTATAACTATATCTTCTTCAGAGAATTCAGCATTTGATAAAATTTTGCTCATCTTGTTGGGAAGTGGGGTTGCAATTTTATTCGCCTTGATGTGGATACTTTTCTTTTGATTTTACGATAACTTCTTAACAGTTTTTATTCCTTTTTTATCAAGTACCACTCTGTAAACTTCCACAACTGTTTGGTCGTGAGAGGAGATTTTGAGTACGAGATCCACAAAGTAAACACGTGGGGCGGTGATTTGAGTAGGAGTTTTCTTATTTTTATCAAAGAAGTGCAGAATATCGACTGGTTCGTCCATCTTGTACAAAAATTTTCTGAAGTTGTAGCGAATTATGTCTGTTAAAGTTACAGTGCGAGAATGTATCTGGAAAATCTTTTTTGTGAATACGGTAATACGCCTTGAGAATTGCATAATCTCCTCTTGAAGTTGAATTTGAGATGCTGTCAAAAATGGTTGTCGCGCGGCTTTAATAGCTTCTTCCAGCTCTTCAAAGTTTAAGAATTTTATCTTTTCTTGGCAAACTGCCACTACGCTTGAGGTTTGCTGATCTAAAACTTTTACTTCGTGATCTGGAAAGTAGCGTAGTAAGTAGGGTGACAGTTTAAGGCGCACAACTTCTTTGATTCTGTCTTTTAGTACGTAACTCAGAGTTAGAATTGTCAACACAGCTGCACTACTTCCAGAGTAAGGAAGAGTTATCACAAGGTATGCAAGCATGGCAAGGGCTGCTGCCACTGCAGCAATAAGGTGGATAAATCCTGCGTACTTTTGATTCTGCTGAGTATCTAAGAATAAAACTGAAGATATGTACTTTTTATACACGCTTAAGATGTGAGTGTAATTTTCAGCTTGTTTGGGGTTTGAGGGTTTTATGAGTTTATAATTTTTACTACGCCTATAGGTGTCTTCTTTCTGAAAGAAATCGGCAATTTGACTGAATATACCGTAAAATTTTTCTGATTTTGATAGATATTTGGCTAGTTTTGCGAAGACACCCTCTGCTATAGCACTTGTGTAGTCGTCAACAATTTCAAAGGCCTCTTGTACTTCGCCGGAGTATAGCGGGTACTGTGATGAAAATAGGTCCTTTAAATTACGGAATTCACGAGAGGCTTTCATGTAATTTTCAAATGTCTCTTCAATTATATGAAGAATTGTGGACTCTTTTCCCTTTGGAAGCAATTCATCTAACACGGTGTCTTCTAGTTCTCTCAATCTTGCTTTGACTATTACTCCGTAAAGCTTAACTTCCTTTGTTATTATCTTGGGATCAAAGCTGTTCGGATATTCTAATATTTCATGAAGACGAGCGAGCGGAGAAAATTTACAGTTTTTATCTGCAACTCTGTCAAGGGCTAAAACGGGTTCTTTTAATCGAGTATAGGTTTTTGTGTCGTTGTAGAAAGTAGAGGATGGATAAGTTGATTCATTTACCTCAAGTTGCTTGGGAATAAAGAAAAACATATCTATGCGGTAAGTATCTTTGTTTGTTACAAGGTTTGAAAGGTATTCAAATTTCACCTCTATATTTTGCTTGTCGTGGATTGTAACCCTCTTTACTACTCCCTGCATTTTTTCCTCCTAAAAATTAAAGCGAAAATTGAGGTAAAATGAAAATCTACTAGGGCGATATAAATTAGTGTAGAACGCTTGCAAATAAAAATTTTACCAATATTTTTACCAATTTGTAAAGGAAAAGAAGATGCTGTTTTTTTATGAAAAGATCTTGAATAGATCAAATCTAATATGAAAAGTTGCTATTTTGGGAAGTGGCACACTTGCAAAAGGAACGAGTTTTGGCTAAACTAACTGATGAAAAAAGGAGCTCGCGTCTGGTAAGGAAAACCGAGGACGGCTTACCGGACGGCAGGGCTCCAAAACCAGCAAAGGAGGTGGCTTCTTTTATGAAGAAGCTGGTTTTGGTAGTCTTGCTTATGTTTGCAGCTGTCACGTTTGGTGCAGGTTACAGAGATGTCCCAGCAAGTCACTGGGCTTACAAAGCAGTTATGGAGCTTGCTAAGAAGGGTATCATGAAGGGTTATCCTGATGGTACTTTCAAGGGTAATAAGCCAGTTACCCGTTTCGAGTTGGCAAAGATTTTGGTAAAAGTTCTTGATGAGGTAAAAAGTGGCGAGATTAAGTTGAGTGATGAGGATTATGCAACTATTCAAAAACTTACTGTTGAGCTTGCAGACGAGCTTAGCCTTTTGGGTGTTAAGGTAAGCACTTTGGAAGATGAGCTTGCAAACTTGAAGAAAGATGTTGCAAAGATGAAAGTTGGCGGAACCGGTGGAGCAGAGTTTAAGCACAGAGTCAGAGCAGTATTCCTTACAAGAAGCTTTGATGGTAAGAAGGTTCAGGGTGGGACTGTAGATGAGCCAACTCTTCAGGGTGCAATGATTGACTGGACCTTGAAGGTTAAGAAAGATCTGGATGAGAAAACTGATGTATGTGTAAGCGGATATGTTTCCAACGGAAACTTTGACGACAACTTGAAAGATCAGTTCTGGAGCGGTATGATGGATGAGGATAGTGTTAGCAAAGAATTTACTATGTTGGATGCATACATTAACCTTAAGGAGATTTTTGGCTGGGGTAGTTTAAAACTTGGACGCTGGATTTACAGAATTGGTGATGGAACGTTGTTTGCAAACCGTCCAGATTTTGTGGTTGAGTTCAAGAATAAGCCAAATGCAGATAAGCTTGGTCTTACCTTGGCAGCAATTAGAATGGACGAGAAATTAGCAATCTCTAATCCAGACAACAACATGTTTGATGCATACTACGCAGCTTTGAGCAAGGAAGGAGAGAAGTACTTCATCAGAGGTTACTACTTTGCAAGAATAGATGATCATACCAGCAATGAGAGAATTAGCCCAAATTACGCTGGTTTGGACTTTGAATTGAAGGCAAGTGATAATTACAACTTTACTTTGTTCGGAAGCTTTATCAAGGAGAATGTTGATGAGAGAGAGTATGCTGATTACATGAATGCAGAGGTTGCCACTGTTAAAGGAAACCTTACAGGGCTTGCATCTGGTGACGTTGATGAGGGTAACATGTTCAAGATTGGATTCCGTGCAAACTACAAGGACGATTGGAAGTTCCAGTATTACTTTGCAAAGAGTGACAAGCACTTCGGGCTTGATATGACTGGTGGATCAGCTGATTACAGACTTCACCACGAGTCTGCTCAGAACGATGATCTTCTTATGAGCTACTACTTGGTACACACTGCAGCAGGTTACAACTACGTTGACTACCTCACAAACATCAAGGCACATGACGTAACAGTTATTAAGAAGATAAACGATAGGTGCGACCTTCGTTTGGATTACGTAAGCCTTGAAAACAACGATAGCGACAGCAAGGCATTCTTGAATGCAGAGCACGACGCATTCCAGGGAATCGTAACTTACAAGTACAGCAAGCACGTCAACTTGAAGCTTAAAGTAAGAAACTACACCTTCGACGATGACGCAAGCGGTGGAGATCAGGGACAGGATTACACCGATGTACGCTGCGAAGTTGTCGTGAACTTCTAAAGCTGGCTGAAAGCTGGTTTAAAATGGCCCCGGGGGCAGATGCTCCCGGGGTTTTTATTTGCATTTGTTTTTACGTGAAATGAAATAATATGCTATAATGGGCCCCTTCAAATGTTTGTTTAATGAAAGCAAAAACAGTAAAACAATAATTGTTGAATAAAAATAACAGGTGAATGTAGTTCTTTTAGAAATTTTAGGAATTTGTAATGTTATGTATTGTGATTGCTAGCTTGAAATTTTTACCATGTTTGAAAGTTGTGGTAAAAGAGGTAATAAAAAAGAGGAAAAAGAATAATTACGTGGTTATGATTAATAAAAATCATTATTTTAAATCCTGCTGCGAATGCTGTATTAACTATTGGAGCAGTTTTGAGCATGCTAGCTAGATATTGTTGAATGTTGAATAAGTAATTGGTCCTTGTTAATCGGTATTTTTACTTCTTTAGTTATATCCTCCATTTAATTACCATCCAAATGTTTCTTTGATTTGAGATAAGACTTTTTTAATTGCCTTATCCTGGGATGCTTCAAGTTTTTTCATATTAAGTTTTAACTCTTGCTTCATCAACTGAAGAGCATTTGCAAGAGCATTGATTTTAATAGCGAGTTTCTCCATTTGATTGCTCAGTGTTTCAGTTTTGAAGTTTTCAAATACGCTTATTTTTGATTGAATTTCTGCTGTTTTTGTATAAAGGTCGAGAAATTCTTTCAATAGTCCTTCTGTCCAATCTGAAAATTTGCGCAGCTTTATCAAATACTTAGGACATTCACTGCTAAAATTTGATATGACAACATAGTCTTTGAAGTTATTTAGCACTAGCTGTAAATCACCTCTGATGTTTTGGGCACGCTTCACCTCAGGCCAATTCTTGTTAGGAATGTCTTTTAAAAGAAGCAGTGCCAACTTCAAACTATTTTCGTCATTCGTGGATAAACCCTTTGCGAATAAAAGTTTGGCATGTATCAGGCGCAGCATAAATTTAACCCTGTCAAAAGAAGGAATAATTGACAAGGTCAGGTTATTTAATGGTGAATCAATCTCTTCTCTTATGCGTTCTACGGTTTTTATTGCTGAGTTAAAGTTGAGAGTGGTTATAGCATCTTCAGCAATGGAGACTGCAAGTTGTGAACGTTGAAGTACCACAAACCATCTATAAAAAATAATTGATGCAACAATGAGCACCACAGCAAATATAAATTTTAAAACTGTTTGCAATCTTATGCCCTCCCGGATGGCTGATATTTAGTTCATAACCAAGCAAAATGTTATTTGTTAGCTTTTACAAACTCTAGGAATTTATTAATGCGATTTATAGTGCGGATTTTTCCAAGTAACTCCATGCTCTCGAATAAGCCTGGAGTCACAAACTTGGCGCTTATTGCGTATCTTATTGCACGAATTGGCTTTGAGGCTCCCAAATTGTGCTCGCTTGCTTTATCGCGAATAACTTTTTCAATCTCTGTTCTATCCCATTTGTCGAGTTCCTTTAGAACTTTATTTATCTCCTCAACAACTTCTACTACTCCATCTCCCTTGATTGCTTTCTTTGCGTCTTCTGAAGTGTATATTATGTCCTCATCTTCTTTGAATAAAAAGTCCGCGTACGCGACTATATCAGTGAGTTTTTTGAGTCTATCTCCAACTATTTTAATCACTTCTATCAGCCAAGCTCTGTCTATACTTTCTTCTGATTCCACAAGTCCAGCTTCTACAAGAAATGGAATTACAAGTTCTGCCTTTTCCTCGTCCGCTTTCTTCTTTAGGTGCTCGGAATTGATCCAAATGAGTTTATCAACGTCAAAAACGGCTGGGTTCTTGCTAACTCGTTCAAGAGAAAACTTCTCGACAAGCTCTTCCTGTGTAAATATCTGCTGCTTATCGTCCCAACTCCAACCGAGCAGTGCTAAAAAATTCATCATAGCTTCAGGTAGAATTCCCTCTCGCCGCCATTCTCCTACTGCTCTTGCTCCATGACGCTTTGAAAGGCGTTTTTTATCTGGGCCAAGGATGAGCGGAATGTGGGCAAACTCTGGAATTTCCCACCCAAGGATTTTATAAATGGCTATCTGCTTAGCAGTGTTGGTGATGTGATCTTCACCACGCACAACAAGGTTGACTTTCATATCGTGATCATCTATTACCACAGCAAAATTGTATGTTGGCATGCCATCTGATTTGAGTATTACGAAGTCATCAAACTCGCTTGATGAAAAGTTGATTTTGCCCCGCACCTTGTCTTCAAATGAAAGGTCTTCGTTTTTTGGCATTCTTATTCTTATTGCAAACTTCTCGCCATTTTCTATACGCTTCTTTATCTCTTCTTCTGATAGATTAGCACAGTAGCCGGGGTATTTGAAGGCTTTCCCAGCTTTGTATGCTCTCTTTCTCTCCTCTTCCAATTTTTCTGGAGAACAGAAGCAACGATATGCCAGTCCCTTATTGAGCAGATCAAATGCCACTTCACGGTAGCGCTCAAGACGTTGGGTTTGAAAAAATGGACCTTCAAATGGCACAAGGCCCAACCATTTTATGTCCTCTAAGATTTGACGAGTGTATTCTTCTTTGCTGCGTTCTCTGTCTGTATCTTCTATGCGTAGGATGAATTTTCCACCGTGCTTTTGAGCAAGAAGCCAGTTAAAGAGAGCAGTTCTTGCACCTCCGACGTGAAGGTATCCTGTGGGAGATGGTGCAAATCTTACGGTCAACATCTTGATCCCTCCTTATACCTTATCTTTTAAATTTTAGCCAATTTATCATAAGATAAAAAGAGGGATGTATGTTTTGATGGGAAAAATGTAGGATGGGGAGTTGTTTCGATGAATGAGCTTACACTAAAAAAACTCGATAAAAATCCTAAAAAAAACCTTATTATTGTCACATCTGGAGAAAGTACGGGGATTGGTTACTGGGGAGTTGTAGCGCAGTTTGAAAAATTAGAGAGCTTGAGCAAGAGAGCTGAGATAGTTTTGATTGGGCCTTTTGAGAAGGTAAGTGCTTTTGAAGTTGTGCCTACTGAAGAAGAGAGTGGAGCGGTGGCTTTTTTAAAGGGAGTTGAGTTGGCAAAGAGAGAACAGGGAAAAAGAAAAGTTATTTTGATCACTGGACCTGTTTACAAAGTACGTTTTTACAGGGGGTTAGCTCAGCAGCTGGAAGGAAGAGAGCTTTTAAAAAAGGTTAAGATGTGGTTAAAAGTTAATGGTAGTGCCTCTGGAGTGGGTGATTGTGAAGTTATTGCGGGGCAAACGGAGCTTTTAGAGGCATATTTTGAAAAGGAAGGCTTGATGACGTTTTCTTGGAAGAAGACGTTTGGAGAAGCCAAAAAGCGTTTATACGCTGCTTTGTTTACACGCCATGTTGCGCTGCGAAAAGTTCCTGATTTAGTGATGGATTTTGAGAGATGGCAGGCATTTTTTAAAGTAGCAGCGTTTTCTTACCTTGCTGGGAAAAGGACTGTTGTTTTGGGGCTTAATCCACACGCTTCAGAAGGAGACGCTTTTGGAAATGAAGATTTAGTTTTAAAAGATAGACTGAAAAGTATGGCAGTACAATATGGCTTTGAATTTTTGGGGATAAAGGCTGCAGATACTGCTTTTTGGTTTGATGCTGAGCTTTACGTTTCTCTTTATCACGATCAGTGGCTTCCTTATTTGAAGGGGGCTCACTACTCTACACTTGTTGAAGAGACAGCGGGGCTCCCTGTATATCGTTTTTCAGCTCCCTCTGGTCCTGCTTGTGATAGGCTAAAAGGTAGGGTGTGGAATGAAGAGGAGTTCGAAAAGTTTGGAATAGTTAATCCTTATAAAGCCATATTTGATAGGACGCTTGAAGTTATAGAACGTTGATAATTTAACAGAAAAGGCAGCTGGCACTTTAAATTTTGTGATACAAAAAGGAGATGATTTATTAAAATTAAAACCAGAGAATGGAGATATGATGTGGTGTGTATATATTAATTTAAAGAGGGTGTGGAGAATGAAGAGGGAAGTAATGTTAGGAGTTAAGGTTTTGAGTCTCTGCATTTTGATACTAGGGGTTCGGATTTTTGCGCTGGGGAGTTTAATTGTTCACGTCATAAATGTTGGCCAGGGGGATTCCATATTAATAGAATTTCCAAGTGGTAAGAAAATGCTTATTGATGCAGGTGATACATTTGCCAAAGAAGATGTTATAAGCTTTCTGAGGCATCAAGATGCCACTAAACTTGATTGGGTTGTTGTGACACATCCTCATATTGATCACTTTGGAACGTTGGTTTATAACTGGAAGTATCTCAAAGTTGGTACTTTTATTGAGTACAAAGAGCCGCGAGTTAACATTGCTTATAAAGAGTTGATAAAGCAAGTTAAGGCTTCTAAGACCCCCATAGTAAAATGGAAATGGCCAGATAAGTTTGAAATAGATGGTGTTAAAATTTGGGTGCTTAATCCCTATGATGGATGTGATGCTGAATATCAGGATAATTACAATAACTACTCAATAGTTTTGTTGCTTGAATATGCTGGGAGGAGAATTTTGTTGACGGGTGATGCGGAAACTCCTGCAGAGCAGAGAGTAGTTGAGCATTTGAAAGAAATTGGAGAGTATGATACTGGTGAATTTACTATATTAAAGGCGGGGCATCACGGTTCATCAACTTCTTCCTCTTATGAGTTTTTGAATGCTATCAAGCCTTCTTACATTGCTATTTCTGTGGGAAAGTATAACGACTATGGACATCCAAATCCTGATACTGTAAGGAGATTGAAAAAGTATGGGCGAGTGTGGATGACAAAGGATGTTGGAACAATAACATTTGTGATGAGAGAGGATACTGTTGAAGTATTCACAGGCTTCAAAGATGGGGTTATATACGGGCCAGTTGTTGAAGAGTATAAAGGAGGAAATTTTTTGGTTTGGCAGACTCGCCTTGCATCAAGTTTCAAGGTTTTGTGGAACGGAAAAGTTTTATATGAGGATGATGAGTTAAAACCGGTGCATCGCTTGCCGCTTCTCTATCTTGCAGAAGCAGGAGTTAAAAACGGGGATAAAATTCAAATTATTAATTATAACGAGAGGTTTAAAAAGATAAAGATCGAGTGGGTAGCACAAGATTTACCGCCGGCTCAGGGAATTGGTGTTGCAAGGACAAAAGTTTATGTTGAATGGAAAAATGAACTACTTTTTACAAGCGGCGAGAAAGTTACTGTTAAACCTAAAAAAGAGGGATGGCAGAAGATTAAGGTTGGTTCGGCTTATTGGTGGGTGAAGGCCAAAAAAGCACGTTTAGCTATTGATGTGGGGCATAAGAATATTTATGTAAAAAAACTTGATATGTTCAAGAAAAAGTTTTCAAAGATATTTAACTATGTTGAGCTTGAAAGTTTGTCTGACTTGAGAGGTGTAGATGTGCTCCTTATATCTAATCCTAAAAAGCGCTACAGCAAGTGGGAGGTAAACGCCATCACAAAGTACTACAAGGGTGCTCTTGTAATGTGGGGAGCGAGTGATTGGAAATGGTTGAATGGAAATAAGGTTTTAAATGGTTTGTTAGAAAAGCTGGGAGAGAGTGTTCGTATAAACAGTGATACTGTCAAAAGTGGAAGTTATGCTGTTATCATTGCCAATGAATTTTCGCCTGCCCTTGATATGACTGGAGAAATTGTGGTGATGGGGGCTGCTACTTTGCTGAATACAGCTGATTATTTTGTTCCTTATGTTTTACCGGGGGCTGCTGAACATTTCGATGAGGATGGAGCAGGTGATGCGCAAGAGGTTAGTAAACCATACGTTGTTGAGGTGTGGAGTAAGAGGAGACCTTTAATAGTTGCCTCTTGGGTAGTGGGACGTGATATGAACAGCTACAAAAAAATAAATGGTCGGTGGAATGAAAAAGAGGTTGAATGGATAATGGATCAATTGGCAGGAGTGGGGAAGCGTTTTAGCAGTGTTCAGAAGAATAAAATTACTGAGGATAGAATGATCAATGGAAGAGTTACTAGCCAGAGAACGTCTCAAAATAAAGAGTTGTTTATGAGAAGGTTGATGTTAGAGGAATAAACCATTAGAAAAAGCAGTTTAACTGAAGTTTGTTTATTGAGTAAGGTTCATTTAAAGATATACCGTTTCTGCCCGAAAATGATTTGATGAAGGTCATAAAAGGATTTATATGGGTAGTTGTTTTTCTTGTATGGATTTCGTATCTCTCATCTGGAGAGCTTATCAAGGAGATAAGGCATTTACTCGGGTATTCCCCACTATTGTTTTCGATTTTTTTGTTGAAAGTTGCACTTGAATTGGAAGAAGTGGCCGCTGAACCTATAGAAAGTATCTCAATTCCTTCTGAAAAAGCGGAGAATATTAATGATGTTGATAGTTCCAGAGTTGTAGATTTTCAAAGAGAGCATATGGATGGGGTGCGTTGGGCTCCATGGTTGCTTTTTCTTGCTTCAAGTCCATTTGTGGCTGAGCAAATTTTTGGTGATGGCGGTAGTATTGGATTTAAGATGGTATTTTTCCTGCAATATGCTTTCGGATATACATTTACTTTGGCGTTGGCGTTCAGTGTATTGCTGTTAGTATTGTTTACAGAAATTGATGATGATTTATTGGAAGATGGAGTGTCAAAAGCTTATACGTTTTCAAGGGATGTGTTACGTGCTTTACTGGATAGGGTTGGCAATTTTATTTTGAATTTGTGGAGTTTTATGAAAAAAAATGTGTTTATCTGGGACATTCGTAGAAGCGAGGATAGTGCTTCTGAAGAAAGAATTACTGGAAAAGAAGAAGAGGTTATTGAGAAGGAAGGTTCATATGATATTGAGGAGAATGGGAAAAAGGAAGTGCAAGATTCTTTTCGAGAGGAGTCGTCTAGTTCTGTAGCTGATGGTGTGGAAGAGTTTGAATTTGAAGATGAAGTGGAAACTGTTGAGTTTGAGGAAAATGAGGAAGATTTAGAGGCTTTGAAAGAGGAGTTACAAGAGGCACTTCAGGAATTTGGAGTCAAGTCAACGGTTGTCAATTATCAAGCGGGACCATCTGTTGTTATGTATGAGGTAAAGCTGGATAAGGGAGTTAGGTTGAATAAGCTTACGAATTTATCAGATGATTTAGCGGTAAAATTGGCAGCGGGTAGAATCAGGATAGTTGCGCCATTGGAAGGGAAAGATACGGTGGGAATAGAGTTACCACGAAAAAAACGCCAGACAGTGTTATTTAAAAAGCTTGTCTCCTCTAAAACCTTCAGACGTACTCCTACTCCCCTTCCACTTTTACTTGGAGTTGATATAACAGGACGAGTAAGAATAGATGATTTAAGAAAAATGCCACATCTTCTCGTTGCTGGAACTACAGGATCTGGAAAGAGTGTATTTTTACATTCTGTAATATGTGGAATAATGACCAAGGCGACGCCAGATGTGGTTAAGTTCATACTTGTTGATCCTAAGATGGTTGAGTTTTCGCTTTACGAAGGATCACGTTATCTACTCATACCACCAGTGGTTGATGTGAGAAAGGCCTCAAGGGCTCTCAAGTGGGCAGTGGACGAGATGGAGAAGAGGTATGAACTTCTTACGCGCTACAAAGTCAAAGATATAGAGGCGTATAATGCTGTGGCAGAAGAGAAGATGCCCTACATAGTGGTTGTAGTTGATGAGCTTGCGGATCTTATGATGGTTGCCAGAAACGAGGTTGAGTTGTCGATTGCACGTCTCTCGCAGAAAGCCCGTGCAATTGGTATACACCTTGTTATTGCTACTCAGCGTCCCTCTGTGGACGTGCTCACAGGTGTGATAAAGGCGAATTTACCTTCGCGCGTTGCCTTTTCTGTTTCTTCAGCAACTGACTCACGCGTTATTTTGGATGCAAAAGGTGCAGAGAGTTTGCTTGGAAAGGGAGATATGCTATACAAACCAATTGGCAGCAATACTCCACTTCGTATTCAAGCACCTTTCCTAGCGGAAAAAGAAATAATTCAAATTACTGATAAGTGGAGGGGGGATACTCAAGAAGCATTAGAGATGGAGACTGTGATATTTGAAGGTGAAAAACTTGAAGAATTTGATCCGTTACTTCCAGAAGCATTGGTACTTGTTGCAAAGACTGGTAAAGCCTCTGTTGCCAATTTTCAACGTCTTTTTAAAATAGGACATACACGTGCAATGTATTTGATGGAGCAGCTTGAGAAAGTTGGGGCTGTAGGGCCATTTGAAGATAAGAAGCCTAGAAAAGTACTGGTGGATTTGGAAGGGGCATCGCGTATATTGAGTAGACTTGGGATAGCCGAGGATAAAATTGAGCAGCTGATTGATGATGTTGGATGAGTAAGATGAAAATAAAAATTGATAAACCTTGAAAAAGGCTTGTATTGGCAGTTTATAGCCTATTTGGTATGATATAGACGGTACTACAGTTTATCAGGGGGGAGTTTTATGCCAGCAAGTGGTAGGAAGATTCAGGAGGAGAGGGAATTTAAAGAAGAGGTACGTGAATTTATAGAATTTATAAAGATGGTGTTTAACTATCCAATAGATTCGTTAAAAAGGACTTATAAAAAGAGCCGTTTTTTATTTGCATCTCAGATCATATTTTTAGTAGTCATAGGTGTTTTGGTTGGCTACATGTACGTGAGGTTGTTTGATGTAGGAAAGTTTTTCACTCATATAGAGGGAAAGGTGTTCAAATTTCCACCTCAGACTATACCTGGGACGACTGTGGCAACGTATCAGATTCGTATTCAGCCAGATAAGGGGATGCCTATAACTGAGACTGTTACTGCTGACTTTTACGCTAGTTTAAACAATGGGGATATTGTAGTGAAGCCATTTCTTTCAACCTCATGGGTGAAAAAGGGCCAGAGTTTGAGTTTTGGGCAATACTTACAGGACCTATTGTTTTTACTATTTGGTTTGTTTGTTTTTGGGTTTCTATTTGTCAGTACTGTTTCGTTCGTTAGCTTATTGTTTAACAGTTTCATAGAAGATGAGGAGACTCAAAAGAAAAAGAAGAAAGGGACTAAATCAAGGACTGGAAAAAGTTCAAAGTCTGCTAAAAAGACAAGTAAAGGACGTAAGAAGAAGTAGTTTGTTGCTTAAAAAATAGCCTATCCAAGGGTTGAGTTGTTAAGATAATGGTGTATGAAAGGATTAGTGTTTAAAAGTGTTGTTCACCTGACGGCTTTCTTTTTATCAAAAATTTTTGGATTTGCGAGAACTATAGTTTTACTTAGAAAATTTGGTGTATCCCAATCTTATGATAAGTTTTGGATGTTTTTTAATGTGTTGTCTCTTGGATTGCATCTAATATCTTCTTCACTTGAAGGATCTTTTATGTTTTTGGGAAAGAGTAGGAAAAATTTAGGTTTTAAGCTATTGCTTTTGTCTGAGTTCATATTTATGGGATATGCAACTTTAACCGCAGTAACGCTAGTGTTTTTTACAGGGTATATGACTTTTTGGAAGTTGTTGTTAATATTGTATTTTTTGGTTGAGATAGCGATGGTACACCTAGAAGTGCAGATAAGTTATTCGGGTTACTACTGGCTTATAAATGTTTTGAGATTGGTTTTTTCAATTAGCATGTTTTTGGTGGCATTTTTCGGAAAAAGTGGTGTTGTGACTTTGGTATACATGTTTTTGTTACCTGCTATTGTGACTTTGTTTGTAGAATATGCTTTTTACATGTTTAAGATAGCTCCTATAGTGGAGAGTTTTCCAAAAGTTACGTTTGATAGAGCATTCAAAATTTTTGTGTTGAATATTAAGGGAGTAATTTTGAAGGTTAGTGCAAATAAAATATACGCCTTGGTTGATTACTTTTTTATGATGATGTATCACGTTAGTGTTACTATTGGTCAGTATACTAACCTGATGTTGGGGGGAATTTTTTCTGCTATTAAATCTTTGTTTATGAGAGCAAGCATAGAGTTTTCAAAAAAGGGTAAGGAGTATTACCTTGGGATGTACAGAAAATTTACGGATTTGGTTTTTTATGTAGCAGGTCCTGTGAGCGTAATTATATACCTTTTTTCTGCAGACATTGTCAGAGTGGTTGCTAACTGGATGCCGGCTAGTATTAATTTAATATCATTTTCGGAAGCGTTAAGGGTTAGTGTTATTCAGAGATTAGTAGTGGGAATGCAGTGGATATATTTGGTTAGATATTTTCAACTTGTGGGAAGACCACAGGCTTATTGGGAGTTGAGTTGGATGAGTATAATAGCAAATGTTATAGCTGATTACTTGTTGGTGAAGGATTATGGAATAGTAGGTGTATATTTTGGAACGAGTGTGGTAGGTTTTGTAGTTGTGTCTTATATTCTTGTCAAGGAAGGATTTGATATAAGCGTGCTTTTTTTTAATATTTTGAAAACTTTTACTTTGAATGGAGTTTTGTTTTTGCCACTTAAATTTATGGGGATAAGGGGTATAAGTTTATTGGCAATTGTTGCTTTTATTACACCAATTGCTTACGTTTTGTTTGAACAATTTTACGAATTACCTGCAAATTTTAGGATTAGTAGAATTTTTAAAAAGAAAAATTAAGTTGGCATTAACTTTTTGAGATATGCAGCATACTCTTTTATTTTGTTTACAGAAGATTTACCAAACTCTTCGCGATTTTTCCGTTTTACTTTTGCTTTTATGAGAGCAAAAGAAACATTCATTGGATAAAATTTTTTCTTTGGAACGGTTAACCACTCGTAAATTCCGCGAAGCATTGTATTTTGAGGGGGAAGGATTTCCTCGTGTAAAAAACGTTTTTTTATGGAGTTTGCGGTAAATATGCTTGCAAGCATTCCTGTGGCAATGGCTTCAATATATCCTTCAATTCCAGAAAGTTGGCCCAGAATTGCTATGTTTGTACCTTTTATCTGTAGTTTTTCATCCAGCACTTTTGGAGCGTTAATGTATGAATTTCGATGTATTACCCCCAGTCTGACAAATTCTGCTTTTTCCATACCCGGAAGTTTTCGAAGGATTCGTTTTTGTTCCCCCCATTTGAGGCGAGTTTGAAATCCAACAAGCCCCCATGCTTTCTGCTCAAAATCTTCTTGACGAAGTTGCACTACTGCAAACGGCTCTTTTCCTGTTTTTGGATCCACTAAGCCTTTGGGAGATAGCGGACCGTATTTTAAAGTCAAATCTCCGCGCTTTGCCATCTCTTCAATAGGAAGGCATCCCTCAAAAAAATTTTTATCATGATCATGAAGTTCAACTGTTTCTGCACTCTTTAGGTCTTCTACAAGTGAAAAATACTCCTCTTCTGTTAGAGGAATATTGAGGTAGTCTTTTGCATGAGGAACGTGCCTATTAGCAAAAAACATTTTGCTTTTATCAAGTGAATAATCCCAGACAACTGGAGCTATGGCATCCCAGAAGTGAAAAAAGCCACCTGATAGTTTTTTTATCTCTTCGGCAAGCTTTCCGTCAACTAGTGGGCCTGCTGCACAGATTATCAGTTTGTAAGAAGATAGTTCTTCAAAAGAGGTTATTTCCTTTTTTATAACGTTTATCAAAGGAGTTTCATTTATCATAGCAGTTATCTTTTGGGAAAACACTTCTCTGTCAACTGTTAAAGCTCCTTCTTTAGAGATTGCACACTCGTAAGCTGTTGTTATCAACGGACTTGAGAGTGCAAGAAGCTCTGCTTTTAGAATACCTGCCGCAGTTTTAAGTGATGTGCCTCGCAATGAATTGCTGCATATTAGATAGGCGAACTTGTCTTGCTTCTCAAAAGCATCGACTTCTATGCCAAAACTTGCAAGTTTAAGAGCAAATTCGGATCCTGCAAGTCCCAGACCAATTAGCGCAACTTCTGCCATAGTCTCACCACAATTCTTTTGTTATGTCTAACAATCCAATAGGATACAATTCCTATAAGGCTCCACTTTATCACATTAAATTGTAGAATAATGAAAAACATTGTGCTATCTAAATGCCCTGTGTAAAATTTGACAGCAATAGAACCTACAATTATTCCGCTAATGACGGTTAGAACTGATGATAAAAGGAAATGCTGAGTTAAGTAGACTGAGCTTAAAAATATGGAATTAAGAGTAAAGTCAACAGCAACTCCTATAGGATCTGGACGCATCAGGAAAAATAAAAAGTCCTTTATAAATAGAGCTGATACCCAATTACCCTTTAAAATTGCGAAAGTGGCTAATACAACTGCAGATAAATCCACCTTTAGATAAGGGGCTGCTGGAATAACTGGAAACTCGAATAACATTACCAGAAAAGCAACTGTACCAACTGCTGCTGCTGGAACTACTCGGGCTTTTAAATTTGCTTTACGATGCTTCAATCTCCAGCTCACCCGCTTCGTATCTTTTCTGCTTGAAGTAGTGCCAGCAAGCTTGAAGAGCGTTGTAGAGAGTTTGTTGAGATTCTTGATCTGGAACCCTTATTATAAATCTATCCTCTTCTGTTATGACAGCTACAGGATAACCGAATATATCAGGGAGATCTTCACGTAAAATTTCAGCTCTTTTGTATTGAGGGAACTCAACTTTGTAAACAGAAGTTCCTATTTGTTCCTTAGTAATTTCAACGAAGTCGTATGAAAATCTAATCTGCCACTTAATACGTGTTTGTAAGAAAAGATATGCGGCGCTCAGCAAAAATGCTGCAGCAAGTGAGGTAAATAGTATGAAATTTGAGAAAATTTTAAACAGACAGATTAAACCTAGAAAACCTAGAAAACCACTTACTCCCCATAAGATATAGATTGTCTTTTGAGGATACAAAGTTGGGGATTGAACAATCCAATCTTGACCGTCTTGGAATATGCGAACACAGGTGCCAGAAGTAAGAATTTCAGATGGTTTTGGGATACGTTGGTTTTTCTTCTTTGTAGTGTCTTTAAAGTCTTCCAAAAGCATTTCGTCGCTCATCCCTACCACATCCCGTTTTTAGTATTGAGCGTAAATATTATAAAAAAAAAGCCCTGCCCTCATCAATCGAGAGCAGGGCCACGCATTATTGGTAATTTAACCCCTTCAGGGATTACTCAGCTAGCCTCTTAGAGAAGAGATCAGCCAGCATGTCATCCCACAGGTGATCTTGGGAGAACTGAAGCTTACCGTATTTATCCATCAAGTAAGAAGCATATTTTGGAACCCAGATGGACATGCCGGTGACTTTTAATCTGGTTGAATTGGTGTGAGCTGCAACTACGGCAGCTTTGTAAGCCTCAAGTGCTTTGTCTGTATCTACAAACTTATCCATGCGCTTTAAGAGAGTTCCTAAGTCTTTGTAGTCGGTGTAATAGAAGTTTGGTGAATACTTCATAGTTCTAAGGAGTTCCTTCTTGTCTTCAAGGTTTATAACATCCTTTGCAACCTCATCGAGTTCATCTGCAAGAGCATCGATCTTTGAAAGATCTATGGCACTTTGAGTAACGTCTGGCTCATGACCCTGTGAACCGTAGTTGTAAGAATCAACGAATGCTTTTGCCATAAAAGCTGCCAAATCGCGAGTAGATATTGTTGGATTTTCTACGAGTTTTGTAAGGATGTCATCGTGTGGCCAGCCGTCCCAAGGTTCTGTCTGCTCGCTGTAAACGAGGTAATCTGCATAATCCTTGAGTTCGTACGCAACTTCAAGCATTCCCATCAAGCATGCGTCCATTCCAAAAAGATCAATTTTTTTACCGGCAATCTTGACAAGCTCTGCTCCAAATTCATGAAGCTCCCAAGATTTGATATGATTACCACTTTGATCGTCGTAAGAAATTCCTTTCAAAAGAGGATTGTCCTTTTTCTTCCATCCAGAACCGTGGTTCCAGAGAACAACTGCGTATCTCTTTGCAGGATACTGAGCAACTACATCTTTAAATACTTTTGCAAGGACTCTCCAATCTCCCATGTCAAGTTCGCCATAGTCTTTCAGAAGAGTAGAATTAATCTTTTTCATATTTGGGTCTTTTTGAACATAGAAAAGGCGTGTTCCTGTCCAGTTACCCTCGTCATAGGAGTAGCCTCTTGCTCTGTCCAAAAGAACGACAATGTTAACTTGATCGGTGCTACCTGCGATTTCCATTTCATTCAAATCATCAAGTCCTGCGCCTTCAAGGTTGTTGTCAGCGTTAATAAATACGACCCATGTCCATTCTGCTGTTTGAGCAGCTGCACTAAAATACAAAAGCATCACTAAGGAAAGCAAGCTAACAACATACTTCTTCATACTCCTCACCCTCCTACCTACATTCTCCCTAAAATTTAGCAAGTGTAACCTAACGCTTTACCTCAATATTCTTCCTGCTACTGTCCTGCATACTTCAATTTTAATGTAAAAATTACTGGTTGTTCCAAATGACTGTAAGATATTATTATATACTGATTTTAGGTTAGGTGTCAAATTTTGTTCAAATAATGTTTAATGTGGCATATAAATGATTAGTGATACCTCATGGTTTTGCATACTAGTTTTATCAAAAGAGAATTGGTGAATAAGTGATCAGTGATGATAAAAAAGTGATTAGACGAAAAAGGTGTTTTTGCTAAAATATATAAAGGATTAGTATAAGCTTTGTTGAAGTTGGAATTTTAATGTGCCTGGATAATAGGGGAGTTTTGAAAACTTTAGGATGAGGAGTTAGATAACCTTTCAAAGGAGGGATTTGATATGTCTTTAAAAGTTTGGATTGATGGCAAATTTTATCCAAAGGAGGAGGCAAAGATTAGTGTTTACGATCATGGGCTTTTGTATGGAGATGGTGTTTTTGAAGGTATAAGAGTTTATAATGGAAGGGTATTCAAGCTGGATGAGCATATAGATAGACTATACGATTCTGCACATGCTATATGGCTTGAGATTCCAATGACCAAAGAGGAGATGAAGAAGGCAGTTATTGAGACGTTGCGCGAGAACAACTTAAACGATGGTTATATTCGACTTGTTGTGACAAGAGGAGTTGGAGATCTTGGATTGGATCCGAGAAAATGTCCCAAACCTACAGTTATCATAATCACAGACACAATAAAACTTTACCCTGAGAAGTTTTACGAAGAAGGAATAAAAGCAATAACTGTTCCTACGCGCCGTATGAATCCTGAAATGTTTTCACCTCGTATTAAGTCGCTTAATTACTTGAACAACATAATGGCGAAGATTGAGGCAATAACTCACGGAGATTACCTTGAGGCTATAATGTTGAATGCTGAGGGGTATGTAACTGAGTGTACAGCAGATAACGTGTTCATTATAAAAGGAAATACCCTTACAACGCCTCCAAAGTACATAGGAATCCTTGAGGGGATTACACGTAACACTGTGATGGATATTGCACGTAAGGTTGGAATGGAGGTTAAGGAGGAGTTGTTTGGTCGTTACGATGTGTACACGGCAGATGAGTGCTTCTTGACTGGTAGTGCAGCTGAGATTATGCCTCTTGTTGAACTTGATGGGAGAAAGATAGGTAATGGAAAGCCTGGTAAGTGGACTTTGAAATTGCGTGAAGAGTTTAAGAAGCTTGTTCAAAGTGAGGGAACTCCAATAAATTAAATTTCTTCCGACTCACTCTTTAGAGGGGAGTTAGGACGATAGATGGAGGGAATAATAAGGGAAGAGAAGAGAAGAGAAGAGAAAAAAAGAGAAGAGAGGCGCCGTCACTCTAATGTAGGCGAAGTTGAAAACATTGAATTGTTTGATAATAGCAATCGGATATGCAACCATATAATGGATGTGAGTTTGGTAGTTGAGGAAGTGTGCAATTAATGGAGCGCTAAATTTGTATGTATTGAATTTATGTAGTTATTCGAAGTTTAAAAGAGTGGTTAGGCGCAGGTACATGAATTAATAGGTTAAATTTTAAAAGGTATTTTGTAAAAGGGAGGTTGATCTAATGCCGGAGTGCATATTCTGCAAAATAGCAGCAGGAGAGATAAAAGCTGATGTTGTTTA
>JAMOTN010000002.1 GCA_027062325.1 bacterium | reverse complement strand
TTACGAAGAAGAATTTAAGAAGCTTGGTTTAGATGCAAAGATCTCAAAGAAAAAAAGTGCAGTTGAATTGCGACTTAAGTTTAAAAATGATGTGCAGTTCAAAGGTTTCGTGAAGTTTCTAAAAAATCTTTTAGTGGGGAGCGGTGTCGTCGGAAGTGGGGACGGCGATGATAAACTCTTCCCCATCGAACACAGTTAGATCTAGCCGTGGAGAGTATTTTACAACCTTTCTTATAACGGCGGCAGACGTTCCAAATGTAGAGCATGCTTCTGAAAGAGCCAAACGCCTTCTAATGGAGATTTCAAATAGTTTCTTCTCTAGTTCAGTTTTGTCTATGTTTTGAGATTTGTAAATTCTGCTTATTATCTCCACAGTTGGAGGTTGAATTTTATCACTTAGCTTATCTAGCTGTGATTCTATGTATTTTGCTATGTTTACAAGAGTTCGAGCTTCAGAAGAGAAGACAGATTCTGCTGGAAGGCGTGATACAGTTCCAATTTGGATCTTAGTTATGGGAGATAAAATTTTGCCGTGTTGGATATTTTTAATATTAGCATTTTTAACAGCGGCTTTTTGAACCACTTCTGCTATTCTTGAGAAATGCTCAGGTTTGTCATTTATGCCTTTTACTATTAAAATCTCAATCCAGAATTCGGCTGAAGAGTAGGCTGCAGCAGAGATAATGTTTTCCATGACAGTTTCGAGATCTATGCCCCAAGCAGGTCTATTAACGCGACCAAAAACTCTCTCATCTGTTGCGTCAAGTGAAGGAATTATCAAATCGAATAGTTTTGCTATCTCAGGAGATAGAAATGTTGCATTGGTAAGAAGACACAATTTTTTGTCAGGAAAGAGTTTTTTTATGCCCCTTGCTACGTCTTCAATTTCCAGAGAAAGAGTTGGCTCTCCTGTTCCAGAAAAAGTTATATATTCGAAATCTACTTCCTTGAATGCTAGTAGCTCTCTCAAGACTTCATCGGGATCTGCCACAGACATTCTAACGGAAGAAAGAAGTAGGGTTTTCCCTGCTTCACAATAAACACAATTCATTGAGCAGAGTTTGAAGCCTTTGAAAAGGTCGACTCCTAATGACAAACCAAGTCTTCTAGAAGAGACTGGTCCGAAAATGTATTTCATATAACAACTCCCTAAAAGAATAAGATGAGTTACTAGTTAACTTGAAGCGTTCTCTTTCAAGACCCACTTTATTCCACGTGCATTCTTCAAAGTTGTATCAAATAAATTCTCTGCATCCTCTTCACTTGCCCCAACAGCTTGAAGTATCATACTACGTGCTTCATCTTGCATGACGTCAAAGGCTATAGAAATTTCGCTTGCAAGTAAGTTTATGGCTTCTTTTAGAAGTTTGTTTTCTCTGGAGTGAAGCTGACGTTTAGTACGTTTAAACCACAGTTCATTTATGACTTCAATTAATTTATCAATAGAGCCACTTTTTACATCCAGAAGATAACGTTGGTAGCTTTCTTTGAAGACTCCTACGTCCTGTCCCAAGAGCTTTAATTTTTCTTCCAGGATATTGCGCGGCAAGACTTCACGCAAGGGAATATTTCCATTCAAAACTTCGTCAACTGGAATTTTTACAACAGAACCTGTTGAAAAAAACTCTATTATCAGATAGGTTTTCGAGAAGCCAAAGAAATTTTCTTCGCTCACTGATTTGATACTACCTGCTCCATGATCGGGGTGGACCACTTTGCAACCCACTTTGAACTTTTCAATAGACATCTGCCTCCCCTCCCTTACAAATATTTTAACAAAAAAAGGGGAGGCTTACGCTGTTCCTTCAGCCTCCTTATCCTCAGATTTAATTACTCCAAACCATTCAGGTGCAATCTTTTTAATAAGAGCAGCTCTTTCTTTTGCTCCTTTAATATCATCGGTTTCAAGAGCTTTTATTAAAAACTTCAGCTCTTCCGTTATAAGATTTAATCTTTCGGTAAATGAGTTCACACTATCTGCCAGATCATCAAGGTTATCCTCTTTTCTAAATTGAAGTTTTTCGGCTTTACCGGTATTTTTAAGTTTTAAGAAGAAGTTTTCAAGTTTGTGAATAGGTCCTGCAAATTGATGAGAAAATAGTATTCCGAGGAGAATTACAACTAATATGTCTATGAGAGCAACTCCTATTATAAGGTTTATATATCTATCAAAAAATAGTTTGATAAGCGAATGCCACACAGATGGATCGTTTGTGCCGGTTATTGTTGCAGTTACTCTCCATCCAACAAAATAAAGATTTATAACTGCTACAAGTGAAATAAGAGCAAAAAGTAAAACAAGTGACATTATAATCTTAAACTGATAACCTGATTTGACTAGATAATTTCTCCTCATTACAAATCTCTTCATAGCTTCTGACATTGAGGATTCTTTGATCTTTTCCTTCTCGCTTACTTCACTCATTCTCCTTCCCTCCTATTTGAGCGATACTCTTATTTATACTTTGCAAATATCTCTTCCCCCCATTTGATTAGCCTATTTAAAGTTTCAAATGTTGTGGCTTCCGCATATATTCTCACAACAGGTTCTGTTCCGGATGGACGCATCAAAATCCAGCTGCCGTCTCTGAGAATCAATTTAACGCCGTCAATGGTTGTAACGTTCAAAACCTTAATATTAGCCACATACTCAGGAGGATTTGACTTGAGAGATGATATAACTCCTTCCTTAGCTTCTTCCGTTACTGGAAGATTTATGCGTTTTGAATAGAGAGTGCCGATTTCCCTCATAATTTCAAATAGTACATCTGATAGCGGTTTTCTCTCAACAGCAACAACTTCAAGAGCTAATAGATCTGCCAGAATTCCATCCTTTTCAGGTATATGGCCTAGAACACTCAGACCTCCACTCTCTTCGCCGCCTATGATAACTTTTTCAGAAAGCATCTTCTCTGCGATGTACTTAAAGCCAACAGGAACTTCGTGAACAGTTATGCCGTACTTTTCTCCAATTCTGTCTATGAGATGGGTTGTGGCAACTGTTCTTACTAGAGAACCAGTGAACTTTTTATATCTTATAAGATGCATTGCCAAAATGGTTATTAAGTAGTTTGGAGTGATGTACTCACCTTTCGAGTCTATGACGCCGAATCTATCTGCATCTCCATCCATTGCAAGGCCAATTATAGCTTTATTTGTAAGAACTGCATTTTTAAGTGGGGTTAAAAACTTCTCTGCAGGCTCTGGCATACCACCACCGAATAGAGGATCCCTCCAATTGTGCATGGACTTTACCTCAACGCCTATAGAGGTTAAGAATTTTTCAATATAACCTGCCCCTGCCCCGAAAAGTGGATCAACGATAACTTTAGAGCCGAGCGATTTTATAGCATCCACATCAACAATGGATTTTATGTGTTCTAAATAGATTTCTTGAATATTAAATTCTTCAACCAATCCCTTAACTTTTGCCTCTTCGAAGGGAATTTTGTCTATTTTTGTCTCATTTTCTAATATCTGTTTAATATTTTCCTCGATGACCTTTGTTATTTCAGGAAAGGCTGGACCTGCATACTCAGGGATAAATTTGAATCCGTTGTACTCTGGAGGGTTATGAGATGCAGTTATCATAACTGCTCCGAAAGCTCTGAAATGCTTAACAGCAAATGCAAGAACAGGTGTTGGAATGACCGAATCAGAAATTTTGACCTTTATTCCATGTGCTGCGAATACCTCAGCTACTTCACGAGCAAATTTGTCGGAAAGAAACCTGCAATCGTATCCTATCAGCACTCCTTTATCTTGTGCTCCTTTTGAATCAACATAGCGTGCTACAGCTTCCGATACTATTCTCAAGTTTGAAAATGTGTATTCATCTGCTATGATAGCTCTCCATCCATCTGTTCCGAATTTAAGCATCTCCATCCCTCCATAATCTTAAAATTAAAATTCAACCAGATTTATACTAAGCCTCAGCCAAGTAGAGGGCAGCCTTCTCAGGTGGAACTGGATTGATATGGAAACCAGTTCCCCACTCGAATCCAGCTGCTTTGGTAAGACGAGGCATTATTTCGATATGCCAATGGTAAATTTCTTCCACTGGATATACAGGATTTGGACTGTAGTAAGGAGCTGTATGCAGAATCATGTTGTACGCAGGATTTACAACTTTCTTGAGCTTTATCAAAGTTGTCCGAATAACCTTAGCTAAGTCCCGAAGTTCTTCCTCTGTAGAGGTTTCGTAAAACGGATTGTGTCGTTTTGGTAATATGTGAAGCTCAAAAGGAACGCGTGCAGCGTAAAAACTTATTACCACGAAGTGATCACTTTCCAATACTATGCGTTCCTTACTCTCAAGTTCATTTGTTATTATGTCGCAGAATATGCATCTTTCGTGGAATCTGTAGAAGATACTGCTACCAATCAATTCATCATTTATTCGCTTTGTAATTATTGGAAGACCTATTATATGAGAGTGGCTGTGCCTTATAACAAAACGTTCACCTGCTTCTACGCCAAAATTTCTGACAATTATAAACTGCTTTATATTTGGATCTGTTGTTTTGATTTTGATCATCCTCTCTTTGTAAGCCCATAGCACTTCATACACGTGCCCATCGTCAAGATCAGAAAGATCCGCTAAATGCTTTGGAGTTTCAGCTACTATTTCGTGATAACCGTATCCTGAAATTTCATCGTATATTCCATAACCGCGCTTATTTATTGGGGTATTTGTTGAAACTAGCGGACTTATATCCGGAAAAACGCGTACCCACCATCCAGGTTCATTAGGTTTTGTTCCAGGTTTTCTAAAAGCTAAAACTTCTGGAGGTGTTTTAGCTTCATTCCCCTCACAAAAGGGACAATCAGGGTGAAAATCGGTTGATTCTACCTCAGATCCAGCTGTGGGAGAATGCCCTCCGAAGTCAGAGGGGCGCTTAGCACGCTCTGTTGCTATAATAACCCATCTTCGCGTTATAGGATCAAACCTCAACTCTGGCATATTTATCACTCCTCAATATTTAAATTTTACCAGCAATCATGAATGTTGTCTCAATTTTAGAATTAAGAGGAGATCTTCTTGTAAAGTTTTATGTACTCCTCTGCAGATGATGAGAAGGAGAAGTCTTTTCTCATTCCTGCTGTCATCCAATCACGCCACGTTGATGGTGAGGATGTGTAAATTTCATAGGCACGTTTCATAGCAGCAAAACATGCATGAGCAGTATAATCATCAAATTTAATACCGCATGGTGCTTCTGGTCTGTCTTCGTTTGGATCCACAACAGTATCAGCAAGTCCACCAGTATTTCTGACAACTGGAGGAGTACCATAGCGCATGCTTATCATCTGAGTAAGTCCACATGGTTCAAATTTAGAAGGAACTAAGAAAGCATCTACGCCTACATAAATCTTGTGCGCTAATTCATTGTCATAGCCAATCTTTGCCCACACTCTGTCGGAAAATTCCTTACTCAACTTAGCAACCTCTTCCTCATATTCGGGCTGTCCGCTACCCAAAAAGACAAAGCATGCGTCTGTGTACTTAATCATCTCTTTTACTGCGGGAATAAGTATATCCAAGCCCTTTTGATCAACTAGGCGAGAAACTAAACCAAAGAACATACGATTTTCAGGAAGATTTGTATATTTTGCAAGCTCTTTTTTATTTATTTGCTTTTTCTCCAGCGTTTGAACATCGTAATTTTCCCAAATAAGAGGATCTGTTTTTGGATTCCATACATCGTAATCTATGCCATTTAGAATACCGTAAAGCTTGTAATTTAGGTGTTTTAGTATTCCATCAAGTCCGTAACCAAACTCAGGAGTTTGTATCTCTTTTGCATAGGTTGGAGAAACAGTATTTATAGCATCGGAAAATACTATTGCTCCTTTTAAGAAATTAATCTTCCCATAGAATTCGAGCTTTTCCATATCAAACAAGTCCCAGCCTAACCCCAAACGTGGTAAAAAGAGTGGATCAAATACTCCTTGGTATTGTAGATTGTGGATAGTAAGAAGAACCTTAGAGCTTATCTTGTCTTCATAAAATACCTTCTTGTACACGGCAACCATTGCGCTCTGCCAATCGTTTATGTGCAAAACGTCTGGAATAAAATCCATATTTAAGCATAGTTCAAGTACTGCTTTTGAGAAAAAGCCAAATCTCAAAGCGTTATCATCATAATCTTTACCACTTTCGCCATAAAGTCCGGGTCGAGAGAAGAAATTTTTATTATCAATGATGTAAACTGGAATTTTACCGTCAATACTTGTCTCTAAAACGACAGCAGTTTCTGTTCTACCATCAAACTCTACTCCAAAGTGAGTCAAATATTCACCTTCGCATTTGCAATTTGGGCAATCATGCTTCGGCATTACGACGCGAACATCAACACCTTTTGCTTTAAGTGCTTTTGGAAGAGCACCTGCAACGTCAGCAAGGCCTCCTGTTTTAGCAAAAGGCACAACTTCTGACGAGACTATCAAAACTTTCATGTTTATCACCCTCCTAAATATTTTTAATCTAAGCAATTTTTGCCTTAGATTAGATCGGCATTAAGTTAGATTGGCAAAAATATTATCATTATGCGTTTCTGAGGAGTTTTGCTGCCTCCTCAGGTGATAACGGATTGGTATAGAAACCACTCGCCCATTCAAAACCAGCAGTTTTGATAACTCTTGGCATGATTTCAATATGCCAGTGGTAAAATTTACTGCAATCGATTCCTGGTGAATTAACAGGGGATGTGTGAATTATAAAGTTGTAAGGAGGATTAGAGAGAGCTCTTCCTAGACGTTTAAAAACGTTGCTCATTATCTCTGCTAGGCTTCTTACTTCCTCCTCACTTATATGGCCAAAGTCTGCCCTGTGTTTTAGTGGAAGTACCCAAATTTCAAAAGGAAACCTGGATGCGAATGGACAAAATGCGACAAAATGGGAATTTTTCTCTATAACTCTTATACCTTCTGCAATTTCTTGATCAATCATATCACAGAAAAGACAGCTGTCATGATAGATGTAATACTCTTTTGAACCGTCAATCTCTTCCATAACACGTTTGACAACAACTGGTGTTGCGATTATTTGACAGTGTGGATGTTCAAGAGAAGCTCCTGCTGCTTTACCGTGATTCTTGAAGATTTGGATGTAGCGGAGCCTCTTGTCCTTGCGCAGATCATCATATCTATCTACGAATGCCCAAATTATCTGTTCAACTTTGCTTACCGGATATGTATAGAATGACTCAAAATGTTCAGGGGTTTCTATGATAACTTCGTGAGCTCCAACTCCGTTCATTTTATCGTAAACTCCAAAAAGTTTGCGATTTAATTCTCCTTCGTTTTTCAAAGCTGCGAATTTATTTGGGATTACACGCACTTCCCAGCCTTCTTTGTTTGGTTCTGAATCTTTTGAGCGATAAGCTAGAACTTCTGGAGGAGTCATTTCCTCATGCCCTGGGCAGAATGGGCATTTTGAGGTATCCCCTTTTGGGGTGGTGTCTTCAACTTGAAGTTGAGAGAGTTTAAATGGCTGATCGTCCTTTATTATTACCCATCTTTTAACAACAGGATCTTTTCTAAGTACCGGCACTCCTGCCACCTCCTAAAGAAATTAGGATAATTAGTTTACAACCTACCTATTGTTATAATCGTATTGGAAAAACTAAAAAGAGGCAAGATTTTTGATTATTGAAATTGGGGTGGAAAGATTAATGCTAAGTTCGTCGATAAAAGTTAATGATGTGAGGTTAATGAAAGTAAGCTGTTTAAATGTATGCGGAGAATGTAGAAGCTGAATTGGGGATAATTGACAATAACTAAAGATTAAAGATTAGGGGGTAAAGTGATGAGGGTACTGGTGCTAGGAAAAGGTGCGCGTGAACATGCTATTGTAGATAAACTTGTAAAAAGCAGCGAAGTTGATAAAGTATGGTGTGCACGTGGAAATGCTGCCACTGCAGAAATTGCAGGAAATGTGCCGATGTGGGCGGAAGATACTGAAGATATAGTTAAATTTTGCAAGGAAAATGGTGTGGATGTTGTGATAATAAATCCGGAAGTTGCACTCACTATGGGGTTGCCGGATGTTTTAAAAGAAAATGGAATATACGCTTTTGCGCCGTCTTTTAGAGCAGCTCAACTTGAGCTAAGTAAGTCATTTGCTAAAAGTTTAATGAGGCGATATGAAATCCCAGTTCCTGAATACGGGGTATTTGACGATGAACAGGAAGCGTTTGAATACATCGATACAATGAGTATGCCGGTTGTGGTGAAAGCAGATGGTGCAGAAGGTGGGCAGGGGTTGATAATAGCAAGGGATGAAATTACAGCCAAGCTTGCAGTTAGTGTAATATTGAAAGATCGGGCTTTTGGAGATGCTGGAAGCAGGGTTGTGATTGAAGAGTTTTTACAAGGGGTGCAAGTAGGGATACTTGTTTTCTCGGATGGAGAAAATTTTGTGATTGGAGAAGACGCGGTGGTTTATAAGCGAGCAATGGATGGGGATAGGGGACCGCATACGGGTGGAATGGGAGCACTTTCTCCGTCATTTATGGTTGATAAAGCAGATATGCTACGAATAAAAGATGAAATTATAGCTCCGTTGCTTGAGGCTTTAAAGAAAGAGGGAACCCCTTATGTTGGGCCGATGTTTTTGCATGTTGTGGTTACAGAAAGAGGCCCTAAGGTTGTGGATTTAAACGTTAGGTTTAACGATCCAGCAACTCAAGTTATTCTTCCTCGTTTGAAGACAGATCTTGGGTTGATAATAAGACATTGTATGGAAAAACGCTTAGATGAGATAGAAATAGAGTGGGAGGATTTTGTGACAGTTGGAGTTGTGACAGTTTCTGAAGGTTACCCAATAAAGTACCGAAAGGGCTTTAAAATAAAGGGGTTGAGTTTGGAAGAAAAGGATGGAAGCTTAATTTATTTGGCGGCTGTCAAAAAAGATAAAGATTCGTATGTTACGGATGGAGGAAGGGTTGTAAATGTGATAGGTAAGGGTAAAAATGTGGCAGAAGCGAGAGAAAATGCCTATAGGCGGTTGAAAGAGATATACTTTGATGGAATGTATTACCGAAAGGATATAGGGGAGGATATAGAAAAGAGGCAAAATGTTTAGCAAAAATGGTGTTGGATGCCATATAAAGGTCGAGAATTTTACTAGCAAAACTTTAGCGATGGATTGTGCGAAGCAAACAATGTGATTAATCAAATACTGGGGGGGATAAAAAAGGTGAAAGTTGTAATGAAATACTGTGAGTCTTTAGACAGATTTGTGAAGATAAAAGTGCTTAGTGATGAGGAGGTAAAGAGAATATTCAAAGATGCAAAAATAAACGACAAAAAGTCTTACAAGCGATTGGTTATTACCGTTTGTGTGGTGGATTACTTCCAGGAAATAGAGCCTGTTTTGAAAAACAAGAAGGACTATTCTTTGTTTGCAGATATTGCTGAGCAGGAGCTTTACAACTTGTGCATAAAAGTAAATCCACAGCTTGATATAAAGCGTGTAAGCATAGAGGTTGAGGAGGACGAAGAGGATAAAAAGCTTGCAATTGTGGGTCAAGAGGATGAGGAGCCAGAAGATACATTGAAGCGCCTCATAAACATGGAGGAGCACCTCAAGAAGAAGATAATAGGTCAAGATAGAGCAATTGAAGTTCTAGCGCAGGCAGTGAGGCGTGCTTATGTTGGGTTGAGAAATCCACGGCGTCCCATAGGAAGCTTCATATTTGCAGGGCAAACCGGTGTTGGAAAGACAGCTCTTGCTAAGGCTCTAGCAGAGTTCTTATTTGGAAGTGAGGATGAGCTTATAAGAATTGACTGTTCAGAGTATGCTCAGGCACACGAATATGCAAAGCTCATAGGAGCTCCTCCGGGATATGTTGGATACCAAGAAGGAGGACAGCTTACAGAGGCAGTCAAAGCCAAGCCGCACTCAGTTGTTCTGTTTGATGAAATAGAGAAAGCCCACCAAAAGGTTCACAACATACTGCTTCAGATTTTGGAAGATGGAGTTTTAACCGATGCTAAGGGAGAAAAGGTTTCATTTAGAGAGGCTGTTATAATTATGACTTCGAATGTTGGTGTGGCGAAGCTCGAGGAGATAAAGCGCGCAATAGGTTTTGGAACTCACAAAGTTACTGATGAGGTTAGGGAAGATGAGACTATTAAGGCACTTGAAAAGGTGTTTCCTCCCGAGTTTATAAACCGTGTTGATGAAATAGTTGTGTTTAATCCTCTATCTAAGGAGGATATGCTGAAGATTGTAGACATAATGTTAGAGGAAGAAGTGCTTGTTAGATTGCGCGAAAATTTGGGGATGGAGTTGCGTGTGCCTAAAAAGGTAAAAGAGTTCTTGGTAGAGCGAGGTTTTGATCCAAAATACGGAGCGCGTCCTTTGCGCCGTGTTGTTCAAAAGCATGTTCAAGCACCTCTGGCAGAGGAGATAATAGCCGGTAAGTATTCGCGTGGTGATGTTATCACATGTTCTGTTGATTCTAAACGTGGGCGCATAAGATTTAAGCTTTACAAAAAAGGTCCCGGTGGATCTGGTAAAGGAAAAGGAGGAGCAATATTCTCACCTCCAAAGGAAGGGGGAAGAAAGGATAAAAAGAGGGATGAAAAGCCTATAAAGCCACAACCTTCACCTGATGTTGAGCCACAAAAAGAGTAGAGGGAGGATGTGAGTTGTTTAATCTGGGAAAGCCAAAGTGCTGGAGGTAATTCTAATATGGTGGTTTCAGGAAGTGAGATGGAAAATTTGTCGAAGTTGTCTTTAGAAAAATTGATAGAGAAATTTTCTTCTCCTAAGTGGTTTGAAAGGAGGCAGGCAGCGCTTGCAGTTGCTAATAATTATGGTGTCTCTGCTCTTCCTAAATTGAAAGAGGTCATTGAAAAAAGGGAAAATGAAGATAAGGTTTTCTGGGCTATAAATACACTAGCATATATTGGAACTCCAGAGGCTTTTAAGCTTCTTGTACGTTATGCAAAAGATAGCGCTGCTACCGTTCGTCAGTGGACGGCTACGGCGCTTGGTAAAGTCAAAGCCAAAGAGAGCGCCAAAATTTTGATTTCGATGCTTGAGGATGAGGATTGGTTGGTATGTAATGAGGCTGTTCGTTCTCTCATAGTTTTGGAGGATTTGGCATTTGAAGAGGCAAAGCTTGCTTTAAAGAAGTCCTCTTACAATAAACTATATTGGCTGTTCAGATACTTTGCTCGAGGGGGAAACCAAGGTGTAAAACTCCTTATAAGAGTTCTTTCTTTTTCGGAGAGTCGCTTAAAGGCTATGGCAGCGGAGGCTTTATCAGAGTCGGAGAATCCTGCAGTTATCAGATATTTAGTCAAAGCATTGCTGGATCCAGTGTGGAGTGTGAGGGAGGCGGTAACTGATGCTCTAGCTAAAATGGGAGAAATGATAGTTGAGCCGATTTTGGTTGTTCTTAAAGAGGGAAAAGAAGAACTTTACATATGGGTCAAGAAGGTTTTAGATAGGTTGGGAAGAAAGAAACTTAGACCTCTTATAGAATTGCTATCACATCCTGACAGTGAGATGAGAATACTTGCGGCCCACTTTTTAGGAGAGAGTGGGTATGCAGAGGCTATTAAGCCTTTGATTGAGAGGTTAAAAGATAGCGTTTGGCTTGTAAAGAAAGAAGCAGCTAAAGCTTTGGTGCGTCTTGGTGGTAAAGCGGTAGAAGACTTGGTAAATGCTCTTTGGGAGGCGACAGGGTCCGAGATTTACTGGATTACAAGCGTTTTGGGAGAAATTGGGGAAGAAAGTGTTCCTGCGCTTATAAACTTGATAAAGAGCGATAAAAAGTTGATAAGGAAGCATGCGGCTATTGCACTTGGAGAGACCCGTGACGAGAGGGCTGTGCGTGCCTTGATAGAAGCACTTGGTGATCCTGAGTGGATAGTAAGATCTGCTGCGGCAGAGAGTCTGAAGAAACTTGGGCCGGTTGTACTGATTGAACTTCTGCGTTACATACAACTTCAGGATGAGAATATCAGATTCTGGGCCAAGAGAGTACTTGAGGATGTTGGGCCTAGGTATCCGGATGTGTTGTTGAACAAGTTAATTCATGGGAATAGGGAAGAAAGACAGCTTGCGGCATATGGACTGAGTATGATTCGTTATGAGAAGGCGACAGACAAGTTGATAGATGTGATGTTGAACGATACAGATGAGTGGGTTAGAAGGTATGCAGCCACTGCTCTTGGAAAGATTGGAACTCCTATTGCAATAGATTCTCTGATAGTTGCACTTGAAGCAGAAAGTTTTGATTTTTCTCTTTGGGTGGCATCGGTTTTAGCGGAAAATCCAGACGAATTCAGAATAGAACGCATGAGAGAGGTTTTCAAGAGTGACAGCCCCATGATGGTTGCAGCCTCCATATACTTTTTCTTCAAGGTTCTTGATGTATCAGAGCTGGCAAAAGTTGAAGGAGCACCATTTAAGGTGGGAGGAGAGTATACGGCAAAGGCATTGTTAAGATGTGCGAACGAAGATATAGAAAAGTTTGTGATGTGGTGGAAAGAGGCAGAGGATGTTGTGGTTAAAGATAAGTTGGGGGCAGTAATAAAGGAAAATCCTCTCGTTCTCAGAAAAATTGAAAGGTTGGAGAATGAAGAGTTGAGAAAAGTAGCGGAGTTTTTTAGGTAGTTTGTTAAAAGTGTTTGGTGGAAGTGAGGAACTGTGGAGTTTAAGAGAAAGAAGATTGGTTTTTTAAGGGGATCTGTGATACGAGAAGATGGAAAGGTTGATGTTGAGAAACTGGAGAATCTTTTGAATTGGAAGGAGCCGTTTGTTAAGGCTTTTGCACTGGGAGTGGTGAGGGAATTTAGGTTAAAAGAATTTGCGGGGCAGGCGCGAATTTTGGCTTATCACAAGGATGTTCGAGTGAGGGCAAATGCAATAGAAGCTTTGGGAGTTATTGGAGATCCAGCAAGAGATTGCCAGATAATTCAAAAGGGTTTGAATTCCAAAGATAGAAGAGTGGTTGCAGCCAGTTTCAAGGTGTTGTCTTTGTGGGATCCTGAAAAGACAGTAGAGTATTTGGAGAGAATGTATGAGGCTTCTTCTAAGGGAAAGCTTTCTGCTATCTTAAAGGCAATAATTGTTGAAAAAGAGGCAGTGAAGGAGTGGATACTTGATAAGGTGGAGAAAGAGACGGATGAAGAAATAGTTTACATACTTTTGAAAACGCTTTTGAAGGCAAAGTGCAGTTATCATGATGTTGAAAGATTGCGTACTTTGGTAAAGAGTGTGGTTTTTTCTTTTAAAGTGAGAGAATTGGCATATGAGATTTGGCTTGCACCAAGGTTTAGCACCTAGTTTTGTACCAACAAAATGATTGTAAGAATTTTGTTTAATTGTTTGCTTTGAATTTAGAAGAATTTTAATCTTCGAAATTTTATTAAGGGATTCCCTGTAGTGATAATTTAGCGAATAAAATGATTTTTGCTTTTTGTGTTGTAAAATAAAAGTGAATAAGTGTTCAGGTGCAAATAAAAGTCAAAGGGGGGTTTTGTTGTGAAAATACTTGTTTTGAACTGTGGAAGCTCTTCTGCAAAGTACCAGATAATTGATATGGAAGGGGAAAAAGTGTTGTGTAGGGGAATAGTGGATAGAATTGGGAAAGATGATGCTTTTGTAAAGCACAAAACTCAAGATAACGAGTACAAGTTTGAAGTTGAAGCTAAGGATCACGAACAGGCTATCCAGAGAATCCTAGAGGTAATAGTAGATGAAGAAAAGGGTGTTATAAAGGATTTGTCAGAGATTTCGGCAGTGGGTCATCGTGTAGTTCATGGAGGAGAAAAGTTTGCAAGTTCTGTGAAGATAACGGAAGAGGTTATTGAGAAGTTAAAAGAGTGTATCACACTTGCTCCTCTTCATAATCCGCCGAATCTTGCAGGGATTGAGGCTATAACCAAACTTTTGCCTGATGTTCCACAGGTTGGAGTATTTGATACTGCTTTTCATCAAACAATTCCAGAGCATGTATACCTTTATGCTTTGCCACGCGAATTTTACGAAA
>JAMOTN010000001.1 GCA_027062325.1 bacterium | reverse complement strand
AAGAGCACTCTCAAACCCCATACATCACACCTTACTTCATACAGCAATTACAAACCTGCGATGAAAGCTGTTCCAATCCTAAGTAAATCTGATCCCTCTTCAACTGCAATCTTAAAATCAGAGCTCATACCAGCAGAAAGCAACATCTTTCTACCAAATTTATCTTCCAAACGCTTCCTAAAATCTGCTGCTTTTTTAAAAGAAGCTCTTATCACATCCTCATCTTCTACAAAAGGAGCCATCGTCATTATTCCAACAATTTCCACCTCATCACGCCCTTTAAGGCTTTCAACAAGTGCAAGCAAACTCTCTTCATCTGCCCCGTGTTTAGTCTCTTCAAAAGAAGTTTTTAACTCCAAAAAAACCTGCCACTTAAACTCCTTCACCTCTTTACGGTAAGAATTTGCCCTTTTTATAAGCTCATTCAGAAGCGACTCCCTATCCAGAGAATGTACAAACCTTAACTTTAATCCATCTTTAAGCAGTCTGATCAACTTCTTAACCTTTTTACTCTGAAGATGACCTATTATATCAACTCCCAAACCTGCTGCTTGATAAACCTTAAGTTTTTCTTCTACCCTCTCTACCCTATTCTCACCAACAACTTCAAATCCCTCTCGAGAAATAGCAAATATTGCTTCATCTTCAAAAGTCTTGACAACAGGTAGTACACTTGGAAAATCCGTACGGCCTACTCTATCCATGGCCATCTCTATCTCTTTTTTAATGCGGTCCCAATTTTGTTTTATAATTTCCTTGTAGTTCTTCATATCTTTATGATATTAAATTCTCTAAGGCAATGAAAGTGGTTAAAAATCTACCAATTGGAACAAAACAACAAAAGAAGGTGGTATTGTGAGATACAAAAAACTGCGTGGAACAAAAGACTGGCTAGGCCAAGAGGCAGAAAGATTCGTACTGTTTTTTAAAACAGCCTCTGACCTTGCTGAAAAATTTGGATACAAACCCATAATAACTCCTATCATTGAACCCCATGAGTTATTTTCAAGAAGCGTTGGGGAAGCTTCAGACATAGTTCAAAAGGAGATGTACGAATTTGAAGACAAGGGTGGCAGAAAGATTGTATTGAGACCAGAAGGAACTGCAGGAACTGTAAGGGCTTATGTTGAAGCTGGTCTTGATAAATCGAATCCTCTGCAAAAGCTGTACTATTTTGGTCCTATGTTTAGATACGAAAAGCCCCAAGCAGGAAGACAACGTGAGTTTTATCAATTTGGTTTAGAAGCAATTGGCTGGGAAGATGCCTCATTTGACGCTGAAATTATAGACTACACTTACAAATTACTTACAATGTTGGGGATAAAGTTTAAACTTCACATAAATTCAATCGGCTGCAAATCTTGTCGTCCTAAATACAGACAAGCTCTAGTTGAGTATCTAAACTCTAATAAGGATAAACTATGCAAAACATGCCAAAGCCGATTAGAGATAAATCCGCTACGAGTCCTTGATTGTAAAGAAGAAAGCTGCAAAATTGTAAACCAATCAGCCCCTAACATAACCAAATACCTATGCGACAACTGCAGGGAACACTTTGAAGAAGTTAAGAAAACACTTGAGAAATTGAATATAGAATTTTTAGTAGATCCTTTATTGGTGCGGGGCCTTGACTATTACACACAGACAGTTTTTGAATTCAAAATTAGGGAGTCAAAATCTCAAGACGCCGTTGCAAGTGGGGGAAGGTACAATCATTTGATTGAAGATCTTGGAGGTCAACCTCAACCTGCCGTTGGTGTAGGAATCGGGGTAGAAAGAGTTCTCCTATACTCCTCAACCATTCCTAAAAAAAGCCCTCTCAATGTAGCATTATGCTGGCGCTCCAAAGAGTTGAAACCTCACGCTTTAACTCTGAAGAGCTCCCTTGTCAATAAAGCAATAGAGCAAAATTTAAACCTATCATTTATTCATCACTCCGGTTCATTTAAAGCCCAGATGAAATTTGCAGGTAAAAACGCTTCCCTAGCAATAATCCTCTTTGAAGAAGAATTTAAACAAAATAAAGTTGTCCTAAAAAACATGGTTACCTCAGAACAGCACATTGTAGATTTAGAAATAGCTTCTCTCTTAGAGAATATCAAAAACATAATCACGGCTTAGTCTAGAAAAAACAAATCAAAAGGAGTGAGTATAATGTTTCAAACATCCATGAGAACACACACATGTGGACAACTTCGTTTGGAAAATGCGGGAAGTCGCGTTGTACTAGCAGGCTGGATAAGAAAAATTAGAGACTTCGGTAATATAGTGTTTATAGATTTAAGGGATTCTTATGGCATAACTCAGCTGGTATTCGAAGGAGAAAATCTCAAACTTGCTTCCAATTTGGAAGAAGAATTTGTGATTCAAGTAGAAGGAGTTGTAAGAGAACGCGAAAATAAAAATCCAAAACTCTCCACAGGTGACATTGAAGTTGTAGTAGAGAAACTCAATTTACTTTCCAGAGCTCATGCCCCCGTTAAACCATACGACACCACTTCAGAAGAGACAAATCTTAAATGGCGTTTCGTAATGCTTCGCCACGAAGATAAACAGCAAATATTCAAATTCATATCAGATCTCATGTTCGAAACGCGCAACTTTCTGCACAACAAAGGATTTAAAGAGATCATAACTCCATTTCTTACAAAAAGCACACCTGAGGGAGCACGAGATTTCATTGTCCCATCGCGTCTTCATCGTGGTAAGTTTTATGCACTTCCTCAATCTCCTCAACTTTTTAAACAAATCCTAATGATGTCAGGCTTTGACAGGTATTTTCAGATTGTTAAGTGTTTCAGAGACGAAGACTTCAGAGCAAATAGGCAGCCAGAATTTACTCAAATCGATATCGAGATGAGCTTTGTAAAGCGTGGCGATGTGATGAGCCTGGCAGAAGAGCTTGTAAAGTACTTGTTTGAAAAACTTCTAAACATTGAATTTTCACAATTTACAGTACTGACTTATAAAGAGGCAATTGAAGACTATGGAAGTGACAAGCCAGATTTAAGAGCTGAAGATATCACCGTCGTGCACCTTGACAATGTAAAAGGTGGATGCGGTTTCAGAATCTTCGAATCTGCAAATCATTTATCCGCTACATTTATTCCGGTTAAACTGTCTAGAAAAGAATCTCAAAATCTTGAAAAGGAGCTAGAAGAGAATTTCTGTAAAGCCGCAGTTGTCCCATTCTCAGATGGTAATTTTTCTGGTCCCATAGGTAAAAACACTTCTTCTGAATTTCAAGAGTTGGTAATCAAAGAACTATCGTTACCTTCTGAAGCAACAGTCATATTTGTTGCGAACGACGCTGCCACAACTTTGATAGGAGATATAAGAAACTGGCTTATAAGAAAGTTTAATTTAGCTAAGAAGCGTTTTGCTCCAGCATGGATAATAGATTTTCCTCTCTTCGAATGGGATGAAGAAGAGAAACGCTTTGTAAGCGTGCACCATCCTTTCACCGACTTTGAAGAGCCAGCAGATGGCAAGTTAGAACACGCAACCTCTCTTGCATACGATATGGTGATAAATGGCGAAGAAGTTGGTGGAGGTAGCATAAGAATCTCCTCTCCTGAAAAGCAACAAAGAGTTTTTGAGCTCTTGAAAATTTCACCTGAAGAAGCAGAGGAAAAGTTTGGGTTTCTTTTGAGAGCTTTAAAGAGCGGAGCTCCTCCACATGGAGGAATTGCATTCGGACTAGAACGTCTTGCAATGATTATGCTTGGCTTGGACAATATAAGAGACGTCATAGCATTTCCAAAAACAACGAGTGGAATGTGTCCATTAACTGATGCTCCAAGTCCAGTAAGCGAAAGGCAACTGGTAGAGCTTGGCATCTCTTTAAAAGGTCAGCATTAAACCATAAAAAGTGCCCCTTAAGGGAGCACTTTCTTTTCAATATATTAAACAGAGGTTCAAATTGAGTTTAAGATTTATAATATAAAATATAGGGATTATAGAGATAAATATAACCACTCAACTTTACAAGTTTACGAGGTGGGCCAAATGAACAACAATTCAAACACAGTAAGTAATTCTGCTAAGTCTGATAAAAATGAGCTTTCTTCCGAATTGAAAAATTTCTTTGAATTTGACTTGAACAAATTCGTAAAAGCACTGGCGCACAGTATCGATTACGCACTCATGGAAAATTTTTCACTTTCTAATCATTCATGGAATGTTGCGTACCTTTCTCTAATGATCTCGAGAGGACTGGGATTACCTGAAGACGAAGTTTTAGACATATTCTACTGTGGTCTTCTGCATGATAATGGATTTATTGAAACTACATTGTCTTTTTTCAAAAAGCGTATATTTATGAGTAAAAAAGACATGCTGAATTATGCCGAGAGTCTTTCAATGCACTGTGAGGTCGGGGCAGAAAATGTGCGCGGTTTCCCATTTAAAAAACTAGACGAGAAGATAATCTTATATCATCACGAAAATTGGGATGGTTCTGGTCCATTTGGTCTTTCCGGAGATAATATTCCCCTTGGAGCAAGAATTGTCAGATTAGCAGACTGGATAGATACAACCTTCAATATTAACCCATACACTCCCAACACCAACGATATAATCGAAGCTGCTAAAAAATTGTCCGGCAAACTTTTTGATCCCTACGTAGTCGAAGGTTTTCTAAAAATTTCTGAGCGTGAAAAGTTTTGGTTTGACATATTCACCTTGGATGCCTCTTACTTATCCTCATTTTTACCTGAAAACAAAATTTTGGCCGATTGGGGTTATATTTTTACCCTATCCGATAGTTTTGTAAAACTTATAGATTCAAAAAGTCAATTTACAGGCTACCACACTACAGGAATTACTGAAAAAGCCCTCATAATGGCAGATTATTACGGTTATAACACTCAACGCAAATTTATGTTTGCAACTGCAGCAGCACTTCATGATATTGGGAAACTAGCCATACCTACCAAAATCCTTGATAAACCGGGAAAATTAACGACTCGTGAATTCGAAATAATAAAATTCCACGTCTACCTTACTAAGAGAATTCTTCGTACAATCCCACATTTTGAAAAAGTTGCCAGCTGGGCAGGTAATCATCACGAGAAGTTAAACGGAACAGGATATCCTGAGAAGAAAAAAGCAGCTAATCTTTCTTACGAATGCCGTCTCATGGCAGCTCTGGACATATTCCAAGCTCTCACAGAACATCGCTCATATCGTCGCGGAATGCCAGCTGAGGAAGCCATAGCCATGATGCGAGAGATGGTTAAAGTGGATTTGATAGACGCAAGAGCAGTCGAAGATATTCGAGAAGTATTTATAAAACAAGGCAAGATTAACGAACTTTCAGTTCCTGAGCCATACAGATTGCAGACTACAGACGTGGCACCCTAATGTTAGTCATCCTTATAATAATAGTGAAGTGGGTAGAATCCCTGAATTTAGGAGTTAAGGAGGGATGGAGGATGAAGTATGTGGGTAGAGTATTAGTTTTATTGGTGCTGAGTGTATTCTTTTTAAGTTTTGCATTTACAAAGCATTTTCCAAAATTTGTGCAAGTTCGCGTATCCCCTGAATTTGCAAAACAATTACAATCACAGCTTGACATTGCTTCATTTAAAAATGGAATAGCAGATGTGATTGTTCACTCCCAAAAAGAACTTGATATCTTGAAAAAATTTAAGATAGTTAATAAAAAAGACATAGAAACTCTCAGGACAAATCAGGGATACATGACTTACGAAGAGATTGTAAGCAAATTGAAGGAGTTAGCATCCAGTGGCAAATGCACTCTTATAAACATTGGTAAATCTTGGGAAGGCAGAGATATACTAGGTGTAAAATTTGGGTCCGGCCCCGTCTCATTTGTTTTGGTAGGACTTCATCACGCTAGAGAATGGATCTCATCAGAAGCTGCAATTCGCTTTGCAATGCGTTTATCAAATGACAAAAAGGCAGCTAATCTTCTCAAAAAGTACACTATATACGTCATACCTGTTCTCAATCCCGATGGTCTTGTCTACTCTATGACAAAGTACACAATGTGGAGAAAAAATAGACGTCATCTTCACGGAGATTACTACGGAGTTGATCTAAATAGAAACTATGGCTACCACTGGGGCGAAGGGGGCGCCTCTAGTTGGGAAAGTTCTTCTACTTATCGTGGCCCAGCTCCATTTTCAGAAAAAGAAACTCAAGCATTTAGAGACTTTATTTTAAAGGTTTCACCAAAAGCAGTAGTATCCATGCACAGCTACTCAGGACTGGTACTTTATCCATATGGATTCACAAAAAATTCAGTTCCTCAAAGAGAAATATTTGAACACTTAGCCTCTGGAATGGCAAAGCTCCTTGGCAACTACACCCCAGAACCTGCTAGTTCTCTTTACATAGCAAGTGGTATAGAGCTTGATTGGTTGTATGCAAAAGCTAAAGCTTATCCATTTGTATTCGAGCTAGGTAAATGGTTTATACCAGATCAAACACAGATAAAACCTATTTCTGACAACGTATATAAAGCCCTTATTTGGCTTTTAAATGAGTTAGAAAGCCTTCCTTGGGCAACTGGTGATTCAAAGAAGTTCATCACCCAAGATTAACTGAACCATGTTTAAATAAAGTAATTGCAGAAATATTTTTGCCGATTACAATAATTGAACAGACTATTGAAAGGAGGGCTGCAGATGAACGAGATCAAGGAAGTGTCGTTAAAAGTTGATGGACGCGAAGTAACTCTTATCTATGAACTCAAGCATGATCCTCGCTTTAACTTGGTAAGGTGTCAAAAGATTGATGAAAAGCAATAAATTTATTTTGCCAAAACGAAAGATAAGTCTCTCAATAAAAGGCTGCCCCTTCAGGGCAGCCTTTCTTATTAATCTAGCAAAAATTCTCTTTTCACTTTAAAAGACTACCCATACCTAACGTAAGCTTCTTACTTTCCTGTGTAGTACTCTATTAACCTTCTCCTTTCGCTATCCTCAAGCCTAATTTTATTGTAAAATCCAGCAGTCTGACGTTGTTTAAGCGCCTCATACAATATCACAGCTGTTGCAACAGAAACATTTAAACTTTCAACCATGCCGTACATCGGTATCCAAATTCTTTTATCTGCAACTTCCAAAACTTCTTCTTCCACACCTTCTGCTTCATTTCCCATGACTAACACGGTAGGCTTGGTGTAATCAATCTCGGTGTAAGGAACTCCACCGTGCACATAGGTCACTACCACTTGAAAGCCTTCTCTCCTCTTTTGCTTGAGAAAAGAAGGCATATCTTGAACGTAATTTATAATCAGCCATCTGTGTGCTCCCTTTGAGGTAGACGCTTTAAAAAGCATGGCATTATCAGTATATAGCTGGTATATTCCAACCGCATCAGCTGTCCTTGCAATTGCACTTGCATTGTGAGGATTTTTTATAGCATTAAGAGCCACCAACAAATCAGGTTGGCGCTTCGCAACAACTTCTTCTATTCGCTTTATACGACGTTTGGTGAGTTTTTTCACTTTAACTCACTCCACTCCATTATTTAAATACAAAACCTGTTTTTTTGTACCAGAGAAAAAGATCAAGCTCCACCGGCCTTAACTTCTTCTTAGTCGCCCACTCAATAAACTTTTTTTCAAACTCAAAATATCTCTTAGCACTCAAACTCGTTGGAAGCTGCCTTATCACACCTTCTTCAAGCATTCCTTTTAATATATGACGATCAAGGATCGCAAGATCCATTGCTACACCTATATTTCTTAAAAAATGCGTAGCCTCTTTTAAACCGTATCCCTTAATCTCTTGGGCCAAAGCATTACGCAACTTAAACTGATCCTCTAAACTGAACTCATCATTCAACTCAACACCCACCGATTTAAAATATCTATCAAGCCATCTCAGCACCCCACCACTCTCTTCAATCCTTTCTAAAAACTTGGCAATGTAACCAGCTTTATTTCTCCTAAACCTTACACCCCGCAACCTAATCTCAATATCAACAGGAAACAAATTGAAAACCCCTTCTAATCCAAAATTCTCAAATAACCTCTCTACTGCCTCCCAACAGACAACAGCTTTAGATTGAGGAGTTAAGAGACAAAATACAGCCTCCTTTAATATCACAACCTCATTTTTTGAACGCCACACACTTCTAAAATCTTCAACCCTTTTTTTAATCTGGGGCAACACAACTTCAATATCCATCTCAAACTCCCTAAAAATAAATCTAAAAAATTAAGCTGGGGGGCCAGGATTCGAACCTGGATTCTCGGAGCCAAAGTCCGATGTCCTGCCGATTGGACGACCCCCCAGCGATCAAAAGCTCACAATTATTATTTTACTCAACATCTAAGTCGTATTTCAACTATCAATTCAACTTTTATAGATGCTACTTAAGCACCTCTATTTGCCAAACACCATCCATTATTACATCAGGATTATAACTCTCCAAATCAACTATGCTACCAAATCCAGTTCTGACTCCAACAGCCAAAGCTTTCCCATGAGCAAACTTTATATCATTAGGAGTATCTCCAACTACCGCAATCTCTTCAAATACAATCCCTTCTTTCTCAGCAATCCAGACTAATAACTCATAAGCTGGCTTTTTCCAAGGAAGATTATCACTTCCCACTACAAAATCAACTTCTATTCCTGCCTTCTCCAACACGTAATTTGCTCTTTTTATTCCATCTGCTGTAACAACATAAACCTTCACGCCAGCCTTTCTCAAAGTGTTAACCACTTCAACTGCCCCTTTAATGGGTCTTATCAACTTATCTCCAAACGAAAAATCAACCTCATTCAATACATTATCTATCATCTCGTAATCTACTCGTTCCCCAGCCATGTTGAGAAGCATGACAATTCTTTCAATATTATCGCGTCTCGGAGTATTCATAAACTTTATAAAATCATACTTCCCATTCTCATCTATAAACAATGCCTGATCTATCTCCCTCTCCCTTCCCGGAAACAATTCGTGCAAACGCTTGCGCCTTGCCTCTAGAACCTCTTTCCAAACCTCCAAGTCTATAAGTGTTCCATCTTTATCAAAACAGACTAACTTTACATCGTGAACCAACCCACCAAACTTGACCCTGGTCATCTCGCTCCCTCCTTTAAAATATACTTCAACTCTCCTTTTACCTTTGCAACCCACCAACCTATCTTCTTTAAAACATGGGAAGAGATACCCTCGCTGTCAGCAATTTTATACGCTTTTATAAATTCATATAGAGAATCCTTCAAACGCGTCCTTCGATAATACAACCACCCCAATCGGACTCTGACAACCCAGTCTTTTGGATTCAAAGCCTTCTTCTGCTCGTATTTTTTAATTAAATAGTCTATCAACCCCCATTCATCATATTTTACATACTCTGGTTTTGAAACCACTAACCTAAAAAACACTTCTGCAGCCTTATCTCTATTTCCATCTTTTAAGCTTCTTTTCACAACTCGCAAAGCTGCTGCAATTTTCTCCTCTGTAACCTTTCCAAGAGATGGCAGCACCTTTTTCCATAAATCCTTTTTTACTCTCTTCTTTATTCTTTTTCTTACCTTTACATTCTCGAGAGCTTTTGTAAACTGCTCTTTAACCTCCTCTAATTCAACTTCCCTTATAAACTCATCCTCATCAAGATTTAAATTCAAAACGTAAACATTATTCACCCTTTTTTTTAAAAGCGAGGATTCCCGATAAGTCAAAAAAAGCATGACTGCAACAACTACCAACAGAAATACAATTGCCTCCCTCAACTCATTCCCCCCTCACTATAAGCCTCCTTCATCTAAAACCTCAACAACCACATCAAGTAATCTTCTAACTCCTTCTCCTCTCAACGCACTGATTGCAATCACATCTTGTCCAAATCTACTTTTCATGTTTCCAATCTTCAACGCTGCCTCCTCTTCCCCCAATAAATCTACCTTGTTCAACGCAACTATCCTTCTACCCTCAAATCCAATATCATCCAGCACTTCATTTACAATATCCACTTCCCTCTCCTTTCTTATATCAAGAACAAGAAGTGCTACTCTTGCTTCTAACACCACCTTTAATGTAGCCTTAAAAGCATCTATTAACTCATGAGGAAGATTTTTAATAAAACCTATAGTATCAACCAAGAAGAACTTTTTTCCCTTCCACCACACAACCTTTCCTTTATTAGAAAGCGTCGCAAACAATTTATCCGTAGCCAGAACATCTACATTCGTTATTCTCTTAAAAAGAGTTGACTTACCAGCATTTGTATAACCTACAAGAGCAACCGTTGCTAAACTCTGCCGGCGTCGCCGTGACTGAGTCTCAAAATTTTTCTCAATTTCTTCCAGTTGCTTCTTTAACGCTGCCAATCTCTTCCTTATAGCTCTCCTTTCACGCTCAATTTGGCGCTCTCCCGGACCTCTAGTTCCAATTCCTCCACCAAGACGCGAAAGCTCAACACCTCGTCCCTTTAACTTCGCCAGCTGCACCTTCAAAAGTGCATACTGAGTCTGTAATTTTCCCTCCAGAGTCGTTGCATGCTTTTCAAATATGCGGCAGATCAACTCAACTCTATCCAGTACTTCACACTCCAGTACATCTTGTAAGTTCGCAAGTTGGCTTCCCGTGAGCGTGTTATCAAAAATCGCAAGTTCTATGCCATTTAATTTTATAAATTCTCTCACCATTTCTACTTTTCCACGCCCAATAAAGTAAGCAGGATCAGGCTCCCTTCTTTTCTGATAAAAAACTTCTCCTATCTTTGATCCATAAGTTTCACAAAGCCTTATAGTTTCTTGAATATCCGGAATATAATCTGGAAGCTCTACTGCCACTAATACCGACTTCACAGCATTTTCCAACAATATCGCCTCTCTTTTCTCATTTACACTCCGATTTTACCATACAAGTCTCAATAGACTTTGCAACAAGCGTGGTTTAAAATATTTTTATCGAATTAGAATCAACTACTTGGAAGAGCGGGGGAACATTCATGAGAATTGCAATACTTGGTGCAACCGGTGTTGTTGGAAGTGAGATATTAAAATGCCTTGAAAATTCAAGTCTTCAACCCACCGAACTCATATTAATGGCATCAAAAGAAAGTGAAGGAAAAAAAATTGAAACAAAGTGGGGACAGGTTAAAGTAACTCAAATTCGCTTTGTGGAGTGTGATTTAGTATTCAGTGCTCTTTCGACAGACATCGCAGCTAAGATTCTACCAGAGTTTTTCTCAAGAAAAATTCACACAATAGATAACAGCTCAGCCTTCAGATTTCACCGCGAGACTCCGATAGTGGTACCTCCCATAAACTCACATAGAGCAACTTCTATTCTCGTAGCAAACCCAAACTGCTCAACTGCGCAGCTTGCCGTAGCAACCTATCCAATTCTCAAGCACTTTGGGATTGAAGATATGTTTGTAGCAACTTATCAATCTGTATCCGGCGGTGGTAAAAAACTCATATCTGAATGGCAAGATGAAGACAGCATTTGGCATGACAACTGTGTTCCACTAGTTGGCACTCAAAAAGGGGAAAAAGACTCTGTATTCTATACAAACCAAGAAGAGGAAAAAATATCTACAGAATACGCTAAAATTACATCATCCGATGTGCATCCACGTTCAATAACTGTGCGAGTCTCAACTTTTCGTTCCCACGGTGAGGCAGTTTACATCAAGACCAAACGCAGAATCTCTCGGTTAACTCTTCTAGAAGCTTTGAGAAAATTCGAGCCTCACCTCATTCTAAAACGCGCAGTAACTCCAAAAGAATCTGCTGGGAATTACGCTGTCTTTATTGGAAAGATCGAAATTTTTGATGAGCATTCACTTGCCATGTGGATAGTAGCAGACAACCTTTTAAAAGGTGCCGCATATAACGCTGTTCAGATAGCAGAAGCCAAGTTGCATTACGGTTGTTTATAAGGGGGAATGAACACAAATTTATGCTTAAAATAAAGGCTGGATTTACGTGGGGGCTTTTAGCAATTTTACTCTTTTCACATATTCTACTTGCAAAGGTCAAAGTTGGAGGTAAGTGGCTTGAGTGGTACTTAACGGAAGATAGAGTCTACATTCGTGATGGATTTGTATCAAAAAAAGACATAGATGTATCAGGAAACGTTATTGAGGTAGATACTACCAATAAACGCGCCGTCATACTAGGAAGCTGTGAAGTTTTCTTCAGACAAGGCGGAGAACAAAACATATACGGCTCACAAGTATTCTACGACCTCAAGAATTACAAAGGCGAAGTTGAAAATGCTCGCATGAAGAGTGGAGCCTTCATCTATCAACTTAATCACCTATCATTCGACTACTCTGGAATTCGCGTTCCACAGGGCGGCTACATAACAAGCTGTCCAGAGCATCCGCCACACTGGTCGATCCGTTTTAAAGAAGCCTATGGCAAGCCAAACAAATGGCTCGAAATCAGGCACATAAAGCTATATATAAAAGATCATCCGGTCTTCTATTACCCTGCTAAGAAAATTTCATTGGAAGAAGAGCCGATATTCTCATGGCGTTTAGGCTACTCTTCAACTCTGGGACTTTTTTACAGAGGAAGAGGCTACGAATTTGGAAAGTCTGAAGGTTGGAGCTACTCATTCAACCTGACAACTAAAAAAGGTTCTTCAATATCTGCCAGCAGAAAAAAAGATTCTGCTAAACGCACATTTTCTCAAAGCATCAATTACTCTGATAACGGAGTTACTCACCAAAAAAGGCTAGAGTGGAAATTTTTGCATCGTGAAAAAACACTTGGTAACATCTCTCTTTCCACAAACGGAGGAATATATAGAATAGACTCTTCCAACTCTCCAGCCGTGACTACTGCTCGCATTAATGTAAACAGTACTTACAACGCTCGTGCATACACAATCAATATGATCTTCAACAGGCAGTTCTCATTGGATGGAGATAAAAACTACACCGGAACATTCTACTTTCCTAAAATAACCATAAATCTTAAGCCAAAGCGTATAGAAGGCTTAGGACTTTCTCTCAACACTAAAATTGAGTACACACGTCGCGAGCAGATAAGCTACGCTGGTAAAAAAAGTTATACTGACAAACTATTTACTTTCACTGCAAACAAAACTCCTATAACGCCCCCACTAATAAACGGAAAACTTAGACTCTCTTCCTCTTACACCTACCTCATCCCAGCAAACGGAAATAACTCAGTATCTTTAGTTTACAATGCCGGTTATTCACGTCGCTTCTTCTTTCTAAACTCAAACTTTAACTACAAGAAAACTCAACGCTGGGAACACCAAGAATGGCGAATGGGCTTAGTTTCCGAAGGTGAGAGTATGAGTATGAGTTTTACGGGAAGTAAAAAACTTGGTAACTCAAACCTTTCATTCACCCTATTTTCAGGAACCTATGACTTTGTAAATCAACACTTCACCTCAGGTGCATCATCTCTAAATCTTCGCTACAATGAAGATGGGAAGAGTTTAAGCCTTAGTCTATCTGCGGGAATAAACATGAACAATACTGAAATTTCTGATTTTTTTAAACTTAACTGGGATGCAAAGGTTTCAAGTCTTGGAATGAACGCTTCATATAAAATGCGTGACGTTTGGAATCTCACAGCTTCTGGAAACCTGGATCCCGAAGACCTTTCGTTTCACAGTATGTCACTCAAATTTTCAACACGCTTGAACAACAGCTTTTATTGGCGCTCGTCTATGAATGTAAATCTTACTTACAACTTTGATGAAAGCGAATTAACAAATGCTATAATCACATATCAAAAGCGTCTACACTGCATGT